>JBAXTW010000120.1:0-15187 GCA_037129985.1 Pseudanabaena sp. ELA645
AGCTATATTCGTAACTCATTATACATTAATCCCCTCAAACCCAGAAGAGCCAAACTTTTGAAGATTGGTGTGAGAATAAAGATAATCTCAATCAGGAAACAAGACATACTGTTGAGCAGTTACTTTTCTTGGTTAAAACATCAGATTGTAAGATTGCGAGTGTAAAATTATCAAGTGGTAAATCGCTGTATCTCAACAACCTTGGCATTAGTGAACTATACCCATTAACATCTCTTCCTAATATTATTCGTTTGTCTTTAAATAATAACCAAATCACAGATATTAAGCCATTAGAAAAGCTAGTAAATATGACTGAACTTGGTATTGGGCATAACCAAATTTCTGACATCACACCTCTTAAAAATATGAGGAATTTAAAGCGATTGAGCGCTCGGAACAATCAAATTTCTGATGTGACACCATTACAATCTCTCACTGAATTACAATTTCTTTTTCTCAATAACAATAAAATCACAAATATTAGCTCTCTAAGTTCTTTAATTAATGTGAAATATACTTCATTCAGAAGAAATCCTATAATCAATAAAATTTGTCCATTTATCAATATAAATTATGAAGATAAAATAGGAGGTAACCCCTGTCTTTTTTGATTTATATTTTCAGCGAAGACTGCAAGCTAGCAAACCAGAGATTATTACAAGAAGGAGGGCTATCACTCAATAAAAGAATGATTTCTAATTTGCTACCAATTGGATCTAAGAATAACTTGGATAGAAAATAAAATCCTCCAAATTGACTGCAAAAGCGCCAGAATTTTTCGTTTTTCAAATTTTTGGCAATCGAAGGAGATTCAAGATTATAGATACATGGTTGAAATAAGAATTTCTCCAACTTGCCGTCTTTAAATTAATTCAGAGATATAATCCTAAAGACTGTGATATTACACAACAAACTATGCCGATCGCACCCTACGGTTCTTGGAAATCCCCCATTAGCTCTGACTTAATAGTTGCTAACAGCAAATGTTTTAGGAATAACATAAAACCAAAGCCTCTAAGGGTAGGTTTGTGGGTATAGGATTGGATCGATAAAAACATGCTTGTCACAACCATCATCAACACTTCCACTTTGATGCTTTAACAAATTAAGGCTATCATCTTGTAGTTGATAAGAAGTCAAGAAACCACATCCTTTGAAATTTCCTGAAAGGCGCATCCATATGCTTAGTATTTTTGATTGCGGATCGTATAGTGGTAGTCCATGAAACTTATATTCTTTGCCATCAGTAGATTCAGAATTATTAGAGTAAGAAGGCTCAATCAAATTTTTAACTTCTATTTTATCTTCTTCATCTGAAATCACGAAAAAATTAAAAGAGCTATACTGGAGGTATACATTACATCTTAGTTGAAGTAGATATCTGTGTTTATCTAGCTTATATAAAATTGAGTCTTCTACTCTACCATCTGGGCGATCTGTGGGAGATTCAGAACGATTTTCACAAACATTTAAACTTTCTCGATTATCCATTAGATATTTAATAAATTCATTTTTCTGTGGATTTAGTAATTGGTTTCTCTTTTGCGAGAACAATCCACCCTCCAACTCTCGAGCTTGCTGAAATTGATGTACTGCAAGGTATTTAGTTAATAGCTCATGTTGCACATCTTCTGGATTCAGGGTTATTTCTTTGACATTAAATGGATAGATATCTAGAGAGGGTAGCTTATAGCTTCCAGAATTAGTTCTCACAGATGGAATATCTATAGAGTAGGTATAATTGTCTTTTATACCGACCAATGAAGTTTGCCGCCATCCTAAAGAAGCTTTCCCCATAATTGACGGCTTATCTTTATCATTTTTTGACTTGGCAATAAAGAAATAAGAAGACTGACTTGTATCTTGTTTATTTCCACAAATATAAACCCAATAACTGCGTGTCTCAGCATAGACAATAATTTCCCCAACATCATCACAAGTTTTATCATTTTTGAGTTCACTGATATCTCCCACTTTCAACTCTGGCTTTTGACTATCTATAGCAACTTCTTTAATCTGAGTTGTTGCCAAGTTTACTTGGTTTTTAGTAACCAAAGTAGATATTTGTGGAGTCATGGCAGGAGGTGAATTGGCAATACATCCTGAAACAATAATACTTACACTGCCTAAAAATACTGAGCTATATAACTTCATGTTTGCATGAAACTATTGAGTTTGTTTGATATTATTTATTTTATCACTCAGCTTATACAGTTGATCAACAGACAAACATGTAATGAAGTAATCTAGAAGAGAGATTAGAAAAGACTCATGCGATATCGATACTAATGGTGATATTAATAATCTTTTTGGTGGTAATGCGGATAGGATTAATCTAAAAACTGGGCTATCAAGATGGGAGAGATCATGGCGATATCAAGATTGAGTCTGATGGTGATATTTTGACAGTGCGCGATAAAGCCGTAATGAGTATTGAAAATAGATATAATCCTAAAGACCATGACACTACAGAATAAACTATGCCGATCGCTACCTACGGTTCTTGGAAATCTCCCATTAGCTCTGACCTAATTGTTGCTAACAGCATCCGCCTCGGCGCGATCGCCATTGATGGCGGTAATGTCTATTGGAACGAAGGCAGACCAACCGAAGGGGGGCGCAACGTGATTATGCGCTACAGCGATGATGGTCAATATCGCGAAATGACACCCGCATCCCTCAACGTGCGATCGCTAGTCCATGAATATGGCGGCGGTGAATATCTAGTCGATGATGGACGCATTTATTTTTCTAACTTGAGCGATCGCTGCATTTATCGCAAAATTGGTGGTGGATCGGCGAAGCCCTTGACTACCGAAAACGCCTATCGTTATGCCGATTTTGTATGGAATCGGATGTATGGCAAATTGATCGCCGTGCGCGAAGACCATACCAGCGAAGGAGAACCGATTAATACCCTAGTTAGTGTAAATACTAGCAACGGTGAAGATATTCAAGTGCTAGTTACAGGCGCAGATTTCTATGCTTCACCACGCCTTAATCCTACAGGCGATAAACTCGCTTGGCTTAGTTGGAATCATCCCAATATGCCTTGGGATGGAACCGAACTGTGGGTTGCTGATTTAATCGAATCCGAAGTGGGCGTTCTCACTGTTCAAAATCCCCAATTGGTTGCTGGTGGTATAAACGAATCAATTTTTCAGCCCGAATGGTCGCCCGATGGCAAGCTCTATTTTGTTAGCGATCGCATTGGCTGGTGGAATTTATATAAGGCTGATGATTCTGATATTCAGGCGCTATATCCAATCGAAGCCGAATTTGGTCTGCCCCAGTGGGTATTTAGAATGTCCACCTACGCCTTTACAGGTGATAGCAAAATCGTTTGTAGCTATAGCCAGCATGGTAAATCTCACTTAGCAATTCTCGATCCCGCAAATCTTGATACAGGTTTACAACCAATTGATGTCCCATTTACTTCGATTTCAGGACTAGATTGTGAAGGCGATCGCCTAGTTTTTCTGGGTAGTTCCGCAACCGAGCCAACAGCAATTATCTTGCTCGATCTAACCACAGGAACTTGGCAAAAAATCCGCGCTGCTTCCGATTTACAAATTGATCCCGATTATATTTCCGCCGCCCAACCCGTAGAATTTCCCACTGAAAATGGCAAGACTGCCTATGGTCTATACTACGCACCTAAAAACAAAGATTTTCAACCAGAAACTAACGAAAAACCACCTTTGCTTGTGAAAAGTCATGGTGGCCCCACGGCTTCAACATCAGGCAGTTTGAGCCTTGGTATTCAATATTGGACAAGTCGCGGTTTTGCAGTACTAGATGTGAACTACGGCGGCAGTACGGGCTATGGACGCGAATATCGCGATCGACTCAAGGGAAATTGGGGAATTGTCGATGTCGATGACTGTGCTAATGGTGCGAAATTCCTTGCAGACAAAGGTTTAGTGGATCGCGATCGCCTCGCAATTTCGGGTGGTAGTGCGGGTGGATATACGACCCTTTGCGCTTTGACATTCCGTGATGATTTTAAGGCGGGAGCAAGTCATTATGGAATTTGTGATTTGGAAGCTTTAGCCACCGATACTCACAAATTTGAGTCCCGTTATCTCGATAGTCTGATCGGCAAATATCCCGAACAAAAGGAACTTTACATTCAGCGATCGCCAATTCATTTCGCTGAAAAACTTTCCTGTGCGATCGCCTTTTTCCAAGGGTTAGAAGATAAAGTCGTTCCCCCCAATCAAGCGGAGATGATGGTCAATGCTTTACGCGAAAAAGGTTTGCCCGTAGCCTACGTTCCCTTTGAAGGTGAGCAGCATGGTTTCCGCAAAGCTGAAAATATCAAACGCGCCCTTGATGGTGAATTTTACTTTTATTCTCAAGTTTTTGGATTTACACCTGCGGACGAGATTGAGGCGATCGCGATCGAGAACAAATAAGCTAATAAATCTACTTTTCCCATTCAATATGTCCATTAAATGTCCATTAATATTAAAATCTTCAAAAGTCTTGAGAATTTCTTTGGAAAACTCCTCAACTTTACCATCATCCTAAAAAGATGATTTCTTTCAAGAGATTACAGATAAGCTAAGGGAAAATTATGAGCCAAATTTGTGCTACCGCAACTCTGCGACATCTTTTACAACGGCGGCTTCTAGACAATGCCATCAGTATCATCGGTTTTACAGGTTTAGATACAAAGGAAGTCAAGCCTCTGCTAAAAAGACTGGTATCTACTGTAGACGGAATTTCTACATTAGAACTCGATCAAACCTTGGTTTCTGCTCTCTTTACCCATGATCTGGTGCAGCCCCACTCACCAAACAAAAAATCTACTACTGGACTCCCTTTTGCGTTCGTTAGAGTCATTAACTTTGAACTGACCTACGGTTGTAACCTAGCCTGCTCCCACTGTCTCCAAGATGCACTCCGTCCCAAGAGTAAGTTCAACTGGATTCCTGCCGATGCCGTGATTCGCACCCTGCATGATGCAAAGTGGCTCGGTTTAACCACCTTAGGCGTTAACTTTACTGGAGGTGAAACCTTTACCCTAGGCAGCCCGATTTTGGAACTCCTTGCTGTTGCCAAAGATATCGGGACACCTGTGCGAGCAAACACTAATGCATCATGGGGCGGACAAACCGATATTAAAATTGGCGATCGTGTCTTTGCCACTGATGAAGATGTAATGAACGCATTGCGCGATCGCAAACTCGGTAGACTTGCACTGAGCTTAGATAATCGATACGATCAGTACCCAAAACTACTTGATCGCGTAATTCGTGTGGCTTTGCTTTGCGAAACTGCCAAACAACATTACGAAGTAGTTGCTACAGAACCCCGCGCTGACATCGTAAAGCTTGCTGTGGAAAAACTTACAGCAGCCCTCGGCAGGAAACCAAATTACTTGAGTATCACGCCGATGGAAACCGTAGATATTGGTGCTGCGGCATTGCATAACCAAGGCTTGCTTGAATCAAAAACGCTGGAAGATCTAGCTCAAACTTCGCCATGTGCCACTTTTGGTTTCCATCGCCCCAATTACCTTCACGTTGCTCCTGATGGTGGTGTCCGCACTTGTATGTATGCCCCTGGCGCAGGCTGGCACGGAAATATCATACATGAGCGCTTGCCCAAAATTCTGAACAATGCTTCAGAAAATCCCATCTATCTACTTTTCAAATCTAACAACTTCGCTCTTTTTGTTGATAAGCACATTACTCCATGGCAGCACCTCTACAAGGAAATTACCCACGGATGCACCGCTTCTGCTATCATCGCACGCATTGCAGAAGAAGTCCATCGCAAGGAAAACACTTGCAATCGCCGTCTAACTGCGAAGGAAATGGAAGAACTCCACAAAAAAATCGCAAGCGATTATCATTTGAATGCGAGAAATCATAGCTCTCTAAATACTTTTTAATCGCTAGTTTTTTAGCCTTGGTGGTAACTCGACTGTGAAAGTAGAACCTCGATTAACTTCACTTTCTAGATAGATCGTACCACCCATCAACAGAACCAATTGTTCTGTAATCGCTAAACCCAACCCAGTACCGCCATGCTTGCGCGTAGAGGACTGATCGACTTGGCGAAACTGCTCGAAAATTGTGCGCTGAAACTCTGGCTCAATACCGATACCCGTATCACGCACCGAGATCAAAATATTGGAAGTAGCCAAAGGTGATCCTTGAGATTCTGGAATTATAGTATTAGTTGAATCAGCATTAATTTCAGGCTTAAGTATCTCAGATGTTAGATTATCTGCATCGTGATCGCTATATTTCAACTCAATACAAACTTCACCAGTATCGGTAAATTTAATCGCATTAGACACCAAATTAGTGATAACTTGTTTAATCCGAATTGAATCATGATAGACCGCACAACTGCCAATGTGATTTTGGAATACGAAGTCTAAGGATTTGATGCTAGCTAAGGGTTGTAAGCTCTCACAGGTATGGTGAATTAATTCATCAAGATTGAATAACTCTGGATGCGCCTCCATTTTCCCTGCTTCGATTTTTGATAGGTCGAGAATATCATTAATCAAATCCAATAGATTTTTGCCATTACGAAGAATGCGCTCCACCATATCCACTTGGCTTGTAGAAAGCGCATCACGACGCTGACGTAACAACACCTGCGAGAAACCAATGATGGCATTCATCGGTGTTCGCAGTTCGTGGCTCATATTGGCGAGGAACTGACTCTTCAGTTGGGTTGCTTCTAACAACTGAGCATTTTGGGCTTCGATTTGATTGATTAATTGAGCATTACCGATCGCGATCGCTGCTTGTACACCAAAGGAAGCCAATAGATTCAAATCTTCACGAGAACTGGCTCTCTCCAATTGTAAATGCCCGATCGCTAAAACCCCTAAACGTCCCGAACGACTGGATTCAATCGGTACACACAAGGCACTTTTCACGGGTAACGACTCCACCAGCCGCGATTCCCCCGCTTTGATTTCAATGGGAATTCCTTCTTTAAAAACTTGAGCAATGAGATTGGGAGCATCTAGCTCAAAGGATTCTTGTAAGGGAAAATCATCGGGTAGTCCCTTCGCTGCCGATAAGATCAGTTTATTTTCTTTAGGATTATAAAGAGCAAGGACGCAAACCTCCGCCCACGCGATCGCATCGCAAGTCGCTTCGACAACTGATTCGAGTAAGACATCCAGATCCTGCAACTGTTGATTAATCAAGTTCGTGAGGCGCTGCAAAATCCCCATCCGCTTTTGCTGCTCGATCATGATTTTATTAGTCTCTTGCATCACCTTGTCGCGATAACGTTGTTCCGTCACATCGCGCAAAATCATCACGCTACCAATCAATTCTGATTCGCTACCGACAAGAGGAGCCGCCTTAGTACTGAGAATAATCTCATTGCCATCGGGTTGCCGCAAAACCACTTGGTCTTCCATCACTTCGCCCGTGGACATTGCCCGAAATACAACCAGACTTGCGAGATCTACAGGATCGCCGTCCTGATGACGAATATCAAATTGTTTGACAATCTCCTCCATAGACTTGGCAATCACGGGAGAGGCAGCCACTCCTGCATTTATGGCATTAAAACTTAGGATTTTGCGCCCTGCGGAGTTGATTTTAAGAATCCGTCCTGCGGGATCGCTGAGTAATACACCATCGGCAAGCTGCTCGAATACAGTGGTTAATTCCTCACGCTGACGGGCGATCGTTTCAATACTTTGAGCATTGCTAATGGCAGTAGCTAGACGGCGACCGATGGACTGGAGAATATTGCGCCCACGTTCGGAAAGAGGCGTAAGACTACCTAGAAAGAGAACTCCCACAAGGCTACGTCTCAGCATTAATGGATATGCCGAAAGACTTTGAGGTAAGAGATCGCCAACAGGAGTACGATAAACCAGAGTCTGTCCCTTCAGCCGATCGCCTTCCCAAATAATCGCTTCTTCTAATTGTCCTGCTTGTCCAATAATTCCTTCTCCCAGCGTAATTTCTGTTAATGCTTGACTAGTTTTATAACCCCATTCAGCAGTTAAAACCAAGCATCCTTCAGGACGTGAGGCGGGAATTTCCCAGAGATAGATACTACCAAGTTGAGCGCCTGTGAGTTTGCAAATCTCTTCCAAACTTGCCTTAATTAATTTGTATTGATCGGCGGTATTTACCAACACGCGATCGAGGGATTGCAAAGCAAATTGAATATCACGCGCTTCCAATGTCGCAGTTTTAGTTTCCAGCTGTGCCGCCATCCGATTAAAAACTTTGGCAAATTCACCAATTTCATCGGCTCGATTTAATTGCGATCGCGCTGCCAAATTACCTGTAGATATTTCTTCCGCAGTTTCCGAAAGCTCTGTTAGCGGTGGCTGAATACTACGAATAATTGAAATAGCGACAAACAAGCCCGACCCTAATCCCGTTGAAAGAAAGAAGATGGCAAGCCATGTGGTAAAGGCTTCTAATTCTGATGTACCTTGCTGAATATGTAATAACAGAATCAAGGTTGCTGTAGCTAACAAAGAAAGGCTAGTCGTCAGCCCAAAAATCAAGCGATTGACTAAACTTTCACGGCGTGGTGGGGCATTAGTCATGGGAATTTAGTTTAGTTAGGGTATACAGAGGGCGCTGAGCGCCCCCTTCGTTGTTTAATTAGACTCAAGCCATTTTTGGGCATTTAAACGTTGAATTACACCAAATACCAATAAATCTAGTGGTGCTTTGCGCTCATCGATCAAAAAGGGTTCGATTGTACTTGCCGATCGCCCACCATCGGCACAAGAAAAGGCTTTCTGAGCATTGAGATCGGATTTAGAAAAATAAACAGTAAACTGGCGTAAGCCTTGCGCCCATTTACCACGCACCTGTGAATTGTCAAACTCTAGTTGCAAGTCACTGACACCTTGCTTACTGAAAGCTTTGGTTAAGGCGGGCAAATAATGATTGGTGACAAATTCTTCAAAAGGCAACTCTTCGATCGCTGGTGGTTTCTCAGCTTTAGGTTTCGCAGCAACTTTGGCGGCGGGTTTCGCTGTTTCGGGAGTAGATGTAGTTTCAGACATAGTTTTATGAATAATCCTAGGTAATTTCAGTCTTTAGATCTATTGAGCTTCAGTATTAACGATCTGCGGTAAACCCATGCTGTAGTTCAGCGATCGATGATTGAGATTATAGGTAACTTCGCCTTGTTGCAGGAGCGATCGCACAAAATGCTCTAAGTCTGAACCAATTCGACGCAAGTTGTAATCGGTGAGATCTGCGTCTTTGTAGTCCACTACAAGCTGATCAAATTTGCGATATACCTTTTGCAGAGCGCCATCTGTCCAGTTCAGTTCATTGTCAGGATCGACATCAAGGGTCAGCATATTTTCGCTGTCAATGAGTTCATCATTCTGCTCTTCGATAACGGCAGCATAAATCTGAATGTGACGGGTTGTAGATTTGAGCGGCATAGAGGTTTATGGGTTGGGTGAATTGGCAAACAACTAGCTAAGCATAATTAGAACCCAAAAGCTGTAGCGCACGCTGCGCGTGCGCTACAGCTTTTGGGTTTTATATTTAATTATGCTTAGCTACTTATCAAAGAACTAATTCTAGTATTATTGCAAATTTTCAAGAATTCCTAAAAATTTATGCCCATAACAAAAAAGAGCGCTATGCGCTCTTTATCTTATAAACTATGCGGTCAGAGAGACTCGAACTCTCACAGCTTTCGCCACCACCACCTCAAGATGGCGTGTCTACCATTCCACCATGACCGCAGACACTAAAATTTTTAATGCTTTACTATATTACAGCAATCGCGCAAATATGCAATATTTTGTTTTTAAGTTTGCAATCCACTAACTCGAAAAACCGTAAAATTGTTTCAACATGGAAATCTGCCAAATACCTTAATGACTGAATCATCTCTGGAATCATCAAAAGAGCATCACAACAAGCGATCGCCTCAACCTTGGCTTCGTCCTCTAGCGATCGCAGGAATTGCCCTGACTAGTTTTTATGGTTCAGTTTGTGCGGGGCTATGGTTTGGGCAAACACTGATTATTTTTTCACCCGAAAAAGAAATTACAACCACACCAGCCAAATTTGGAGCTAACTATGAGGATGTGTTAATTCCTGTCAAAAATTCAGATGGTCGAATTGAAAATATTGCTGCTTGGTGGTTGCCTAATATCAAACCAGAAACGAAAAGCGCTCCAAATGGCGATCTGAATGATCGCAAGGTAATTTTGTATTTGCATGGCAAGGGCAAAAATATTAGTGCCAATGCCAAACATGCTAATCGCCTAATGCGTATGGGTTTTTCAGTTTTAGTAATTGATTATCGCGGTTATGGCACAAGTGATGGTAGTTATCCAACGGAGTCAACGGTTTATACCGATGCTCAAACGGCTTGGGATTACTTAATTGAAAAGGGATTTAAACCGAGTCAGATTATGATTTATGGGCATTCATTAGGTGGGGCGATCGCGATCGACTTGGCGGTTAAACATCCTGATGCTATGGGGATGATCGTTGACGCTTCATTTACATCAATGAGCGAGATGGCTTCCCTCGATCCAAAATACCGAATTTTTCCGATTGATTTATTGATTCATCAACGCTTTGACTCGATCGCGAAGGTGCGATCGCTAGCAGTACCTGTACTTTATATTCATGGCACTGCCGATGATTTCGTCCCTGCGGCGATGAGCCAACGCCTATATGCCGCCACACCAAACAAGAAACAAATTGTGCTTATTCCTAACGGTGGACATAACAACAATGCATCAACCAATGAACCGCTATATCTAAATTCGATTCGCAGTTTTTTTAATCTTTAGAAAAGCTGTAGCCAAGCAAGTTAAGACATAAAAACCAAAAGAGCGTTGCGGCGCGAAGCGCCGCAACGCTCTTTTGGTTTTGGTATAGCTGTATAGCAAAAAAGCCCTTGCTATGCAAGGGCTTTTTTGTTTATCTAGAATACCCCCAGGGGAATTCGAATCCCCGTCGCATCCGTGAAAGGGATGTGTCCTAGGCCTCTAGACGATGGGGGCGTGTTATTGACCTTTATTAAGATACACAGTTATGACGAAGTTTGTCAACACCTAAATTAAATTCTTTTCTTGAGCCAAATAATTGTTGTTATGCGGCTAAGCCGCATAACAACATATTGGAGCGCTAAAAGCACTAAATGCGTGGACGAATACCGTAATTACGATAACGCCAATAATCTTGCAAAATTTGAGCATGATCAAAACATAACTCGGTCGGCATCTCCCAAGATGCGAATAAACCAACAGATTTGGCATCATCATCCGCTTTCGGTTCACCCGATGCTTCGGCAATATACACAGCGCTAATAGTATGGAGGCGATCGTCACGGCTAGGGTCGGAATAAACTCCCAGTAAATCGATTAGTTCAACCTTCAGCCCCGTTTCTTCGGCAGCCTCACGCCGCGCTGCGTCTTCAAAACATTCGCCATAGTCCACAAATCCACCCACGATCGCCCAGCCATGAGGCGGATTTAGTCGCTCAATTAATACGATGGGTGAATTGGGGCGATCGCGCATGGCAATAATAATATCAACCGTAGGAACTGGGTTTCGGTAAGTCATGGATTTATTAAAATCAGATAAATTTGTAAAAGCGCCGCTTCGCGGCGCTTTTACAAATTTATCTGATTTTAGCTAAAAGTTGGTTTCATAACGCAAATTACTACTTTGAGGGTAATCACAGCTACAAAATCCAGATTTGTCTTAGGTTATCATGCAGACTCATCATCCGAGAGCCATAAGCCTTCACTCGGCAGGAGAATATTTCTTTGATCCCAATCAGCATAGAAATTGTAGAAGGTAATCCAAATCTTGCCTCACTTTTGGGTTGGCATTTACAGCAGATCGGTTACTCAGTATTTCAAGCTGTTAGTTGTCAGCAAGCCAAGCTGGTGTTTCAGAAACAACAGCCCAGTTTGGTGATCTTAAGTACTGATTTGCCTGAAGGGGATGGCGTGGAGCTATGTCGGTGGTTGCATAAGCAAAGAAGTTGTTTAGTATTTATCATTTCATCGCGTACTGGTGAGGCTGATATCGTCGAGGGGCTAAAATCGGGGGCTGATGATTATTTGAGCAAACCCTTTGGGATGCAGGAATTTTTGGCGCGAGTGGAGGCGTTAACGCGCAGATTACGCACATCTTCACCGCCAGCTTGTTTGGACTATGGCACTCTCAAAATCGATCTGGTGCAGCGACAAGTGCGACTTAAGGGCAGTGCGATCGACTTAACGCCACAGGAGTTTAGTTTGCTGTATGTGCTTGCTCAGTCCGAAGGTTTAGCGCTGAGTCGTGCGGAACTTTTGCAAAGGGCTTGGCCAGATGAGATTAATAATCCCCGCACTGTGGACACCCATGTTTTATCTTTACGCAAAAAGTTAGAGGTTGATCCACAACAACCAAATCTAATTCAAACCGTTAGAAATATTGGTTATCGCTTTAATCCAGAGGCTTTAGTCCGTCCCCCGTTGCGTCCGAATCCTCAAGGTTCCAATAATTTGAGTAGTGCCAATAGCGATCGCCCTCCCCAATTTACGGCTCCGCCTAGTCGCTCATTTGCCAAGTATTAGTCTGTTATGTGAAGCACTTTCCCGCAGGTAACGTCGCTGCATCGACCGCTATAATATCGGGTATAGCCCTAAACCAAGAAATCATTCAAAGACTTTTGCGGAGCGACATCATGAAAGAATCAGTGATTTATCAAGAAATACTACGAGAAGGTAAGGCTGAAGGTATAGTCGAAGGCATAGCTAAAGGTGAAGCCAAAGGCAAAACTGAGGAAAGAAACCTAATCGCCCTAAATATGCTGCGTTCTAGCATTGCGGAGGATCTAGTTGCCAAATTTACAGGACTGACCCTTAAACAAGTCCAAAAACTGCAAAAACTTTCCACCAAAAAGACTCAGCCACCAAAGTCATCTAAAACTAAGCGATCAATTGATTTGTGATTCTCGAATGAGCTTTAACCAAAGCAAATAATCCAAACGGGTAGCATGAAAATTAAGCCAATAAAAGAAAAAGCGATCGTGCTGATTAATAAATCGCGATCAAGATTGTAAACCTCCGCAAGAATTAGTACCGACAAACCCGTCGGCGTTCCTGACATTAACGTCAGAATTAAACGAGGATCGCTCCTTAGCCCAAATAATGTTGCCCCAATACCGATCGCTAAAGGTACAAGTGCTACCCGTAAAAAAGCCGCAATCATGGCAGGTTTCAGACTTGTCCATTGTTCAATTTTGCCCAAACGCAAACCGACTAGGGACAAAGCAAAGGCGATCGTTACCCATACCCCTGTATCCAATCCCGACTCGATCGCATCGGGTAAACCAATTGGGCGTGTATACCAACCGATCGCAAAAGCCCACAAACTCGGTACTGTCGCAACATCTAACAACAACTTCCACCAAGGCGGCTTCACCTCAGTCTTACCGTAATAACTGGCAATAAAAACGGCGATCCCATAATTCCCCGCGACATTACTGGCAATGCTATACAACACCGCCCAATCTGTATAGGTGGAACTCGTCAGAGAATTGGTTAATGTCAAGCCCACAAAACCAGTATTACCAAGCATGGTTGCTAAAATAAAACTTCCCAAACTAGAGCGGTCGCTATCCTCTTTTTTTACAAATTGCCAACCGATTAAGGCTAATAACCAACTGAGAATCAGAGCGGCGATCGCGACATAGGGAATATAAGGCGTATCGGAAAATTGGGTATGTCTAGCAAAAACAAATAGCTGTAATGGTACGCCTACCCAATAAAGAGCCACTCCTAGAAATTTGGAAGCATTAATCGGTGCAAATCTGGAAACTACCAAACCCACGCCAGTCCAGAGAATTAAAGGGACATAAGCATTAATCAGAGCGCCCAAATGGAAGATCGACCAGAAATCGTTAAAATCAGTTAGCAGCATTCAGAATCCATTCGGTAATACCATCGGCAAGGGTTGTGGCAAGTAGCTTTTGCTGTTGTGGATCGATGATCCATTCAAACTCGACAGGATTAATCATAAACCCTAATTCCAAAAGCACAGATGGGGCGATCGTGGGGCGGGCTAGCGCTAGATTATTCCAATAAACACCATAATTACGGCGGTTTAGTTTGTTAGCAACGTATGTATTAATAAACTTAGCAAAATCTTCAGCTTGTGCATTGTACCAAAAAGCGCCGACTCCCACTGTATTTATGGCATCGCCATCATCAGGAAGTGCATTGTAATGAATGCTAATCGAGAGTGTTGGCTCTTCTTGATTGATTTTCGCTATCCTCGCGGCTAAGTCCACATCAGAGTCATCATTACGGGTCATTACTACTTTTGCCCCACGATTTTGCAATTCAGTTTGTAATAGTTGGGAAGTAATCAGCGTCACATCTTTTTCTGGATAACCCGTTGGCGATCGCGATCCTAAGTCTTCTTTACCACCATGCCCTACGTCTAACAAAATCTTGATATCTTTTAGTGGTTTGGATTCTTGAGAATTTATAGAAGCAATTATGGGAGGATGCTTGAATGATAAAACCAGATTTGTACCTTCATAACGAACTTTATATCCCCATTGTTGTTTGGGTTTGAGATTAATCGTATAGGTTACTTTGTCAGGTTCAGGTTGCGCCCAGTCAATCTTATTGATAATTGAGTCTGGTGCAATGGAAATTGTATCGGTCTGAGCGGTCACATTATAAAGGGTTAGCATGAATGTGCGATCGCTTTGCACTATCGCGATTGGCACAGGAACTTCTAAGGGAATTGTCAACTCTGTCCAAATATTATTCTTATCTACTTGAGTGATGAAACGTTTAGTATTAATACTTTTAACAATGGAACGGGGTAATACTTCGCCATCTTCTATCTCCACCATACTTTTTCTGACCCAGCCGCCATAGTCTAGCCGTAGCCAATCCCCTTGTTTACCCGTAATCACCGCTTTTGTTCCTTTTGGCAAAGGTGTAAGCCGCGAGAAATCAGTACTTGCACCAGTTCTTGCGTCGGCATTAACTGCTATCACTTCCGCAACTTGAAGATTTTTGGGAGAGAGGATTTCTACTTTACCGATCGCTTTCTCTTTGATAATCCGATCTCCTAACCGAACTTCATATTGTGGTTGACCAAGTTGCGCTGCGGTTTCAAAACTAGTACAACCGCGAAAATAACCTGAAGGTGATTCGGCGATCGCTTGGTTATTT
>JBAXTW010000121.1:0-15099 GCA_037129985.1 Pseudanabaena sp. ELA645
ATTCAGTTACTTATATCTGTATTATTTGCTGCTTTTTGAATTTGGAATTGCTGAAGTCTTCAGGGATTATTTGCAGACTACGCCCAAAGATGATAAAGCTCGATTTGGATTGGGCGTGATTCAATTTATGCGCGGTACGGAGCGACTAATGCAGTCTCTTTATCGCTATGGCACGATCCAATCCCCTCTGAGTAGCTCAATCCCCTTTGTGCGTTTACCAATCCCAAAAAATCCTAAACCAGAACTCCTAACTTACGATGGACTGCAACAAGTCTTCCAAACTTGGATCGATGATATGGCAACTGTCCACACCACGATCGCGCCGATTCGCGATCAAAATGTCAAAGTGGCTTTGAGATTAGGGTTAGCCCGTTTAGATTTTGATGGCAATGGCAAGGCTGAAGACAAAGAAATGCTCTGGCAAATTTTTAATGCTGTAACAGGTGCAAATGTCTCTGTAAAAGATGCCCAGCAATTTTTAATTGCCTTCGATCGTGGCGATACGCTCTGGTTACAGGGCTATACCCATGTATTAGCCTCAGTGGGCGAATTTCTACGCGCCTATGACAGCCGTGAATTATTTGCCGCCTGCGCTCACCTATTCTTCCAAAATGTCGATACACCCCATAAATTCTTACTGACAAATCGCCGCAAAGGAGCCGATGACTATAGTTACAGTATTTTCGAGGGATTAGATTTAGTTTCGGCAATCCATCTTTTCAAGTTTCCCCTAGTGGAACCGCAACGGATGACGAAAATTCTCAATCATATGAAATCGGTGATTAGTCTCAGTCGTGAGTCTTGGCAATCGATTTTGGCAGAAACAGATAACGATCGCGAATGGATTCCGAATCCTAAACAATTATCCGTAATTCCCAGAGTTCGGGTGACAAAGGAGATGGTGTCATCTTGGCTAAAATCTCTCGATGAAATTACGACTATTTTGGAAGGAAAGAAGAATATTCCCTTCTGGCGCGATGACAAATTAAGTATTAATTTTGCCAAAATTTTCACGGAGCCGCGTGCATTTGATCTGGTTTCGTGGATACAGGGGACAGCCGCTACTCCCTATCTCGAAAAAGGTAAGATTACTGACGAACGAGTTTGGGATGAAATGCTAACCGCCTTTGGTGGAAATCTTTTTGGCTTTGTCGTATGGTTTAACTAACTGATGTTACGTGGAAGGAATTCCTGCGATCCTCAAGATTGAGGGCTGGCACGGGGGCGCAGCCCCTACAGAACATGAATTATTTAGGTAAGGGCAATGCCCCCGTGCTTGCCCTGTTACGCTAGCAGCAAGAGGTCTATCATCTGCCTTCCACGTAACATCAGTAACTAATAAAAAACTAAAAAATAGCCCGCAACACGGGTTGTTTTTTGGCTTTTTATTACGGGTAGCTACGAATTCGCCCAAAACTATGTCAAATTAAAAGATCGCATCGGAATCACAAACAAACTCTATACAAACAAAATTAAATTTAATGACATTAAAAGTTGGAATTTTAGGATTTGGTGGCTTAGGTCAGGCGGCGGCGAAGTTGCTTAGCGCTAAGCAAGAAATGCAACTGGTAGTAGCGGCGGACAAAGAAGGTTTTGCTTACGATCGCAATGGTCTAAATGCATCAGAGGCGATCGCCGCCTATCAGAGCAAAGGCTCACTTGGCTATCTAGAACCATCAGGGATTTTGACCCAAGATAGTATCGCTGAGGCGATCGCTACGGCGCAGGATGTTGATGGCTATTTTCTGGCTTTGCCGAATTTGCCGAACACCTTCATGGCAAGTGTTGCCAAGCAATTTATTGCTTCAGGTTGGAAGGGCGTATTAGTTGACGCAATCAAGCGAACTAGCGCCGTTGAACAAATGATCGCTCTTGCTCCTGAACTCGAAGCGGCTGGAATTACTTACATGTCTGGTTGTGGTGCGACCCCTGGTTTATTAACAGCCGCCGCCGCGATCGCTGCTCAGAGTTTTGCAGAAGTTCATCAAGTTGAGATCACCTTCGGGGTGGGTATTGCCAACTGGAATGCTTATAGGGCGACTATTCGTGAAGATATCGCCCATATGTCTGGCTACACCGTGGATATGGCGCAGGCGATGACCGATGCGGAAGTGGAAGCATTGCTAGAAAAGACCAATGGCTTGATCTCGCTAGAAAATATGGAACATGCCGATGACATCATGCTCGAACGTATTGGTATTTGCGATCGCGATCGGGTGACAGTGGGCGGTGTGGTCGATACCCGCAATCCGAAAAAACCTCTCAGTACAAACATGAAACTGACAGGGCGCACCTTTGAGGGCAAAATCTCCACCCACACATTCACCCTTGGCGATGAAACCAGCATGGCGGCAAATGTTTGTGGTCCTGCCTTTGGCTATCTCAAAGCTGGTCAAAAATTTCATCAACGCGGTATCTATGGACTGATGACCGCCGCCGAAGTGATGCCATTGTTTGTTAAGTAGTTAGAACCAAATAGGTTTGGCGCACGCGCAGCGTGCGCCAAACCTAAACTTGGGTTTAATTCAGCGCAATGCGCTGTAATGATTAAAAATTAAAAAATTTAAGTATTTATAGATTCTCTTGATTATTGAAATAGATGTAAGAGAATAAAATTTCTAAAATTCAATTTAAAATCAAAAATCCCATATCCGAATTACAGTGTGATGTAGGAATTATGTTTAAGACTATATTGTTTCCATTAAACAGAAGCCCAGAAACTCGCCAAGCTGTGGATGTAGCGATCAATCTCGTACAGACATATCAATCAACTCTTTATTTGTTCGCAGTTGTCGATCCTGAAGCTCCTGACAGCGATCGCGAATCATCCCAAGTCTTGATCTCTGAAATAAAGGCTCACTTCGCGGCGGCGGGGATCGCCTAAGTTGTTAAGAGTAAAATTTTTGCAGCAAAAGCGATCGCTATAATAGATGTATGAAACTTTCTACTCTATTGATCATTCTTGGCGCACTCGCCATTCCAGTCGCTATTATTGCGGTGAATAAAGCTATGTCTGCACCTCTCCCAGTTGGTTTCCCATCACCTACCCCTGACGGAAAAATTGAAGTTAAGGAATATCCTGCCTATCGTTCTGGAACATTCACGTATGAAGGCAATCTCAATGAGGCTACTAGTGCTTCTTTTAATCCGCTATTTCAGCACATCAGCAATAACAACATTTCGATGACAGCTCCTGTAGAAGCCCGTTATCCAATTTCCACAATTGATCGCCCGATTCAACAAGGAAAAGCAAAGGTTTCTTTCTTATACAATAATAATTCCATCAGTCCTCAGCAAACATCTTCAGATATTCAAGTGGAAGATCATGCGCCAATGTTAGTGGTGAGTATTGGCTTGCGTGGTGCATATGGCTATGACAAATATCAAGAGAATGTTGCTAAATTAAGGCAGTGGCTGGATACCCACACTGATTATGAAGTAGCAGGGGAACCAAGGGAATTTCTCTATGACTCACCTTTTACACCTGCGCCATTAAAGCGGCGTGAAGTCCAAATTCCTATTCGTAAGCGATAAGAAAGTTTACTTACGGAATCCATATTCGAGAACAAAATTAAAACCTAGCAACCCGAAAGACAATTCATGAATTGCCTTTCGGATTGTCTGTTTTATTGATCGTAATCTGATTTAATAAATATTTTTCAGGACTATTGGGATCGAAAATGGAGCCATCAAAAAAGGTTTCTAGACCGCGTGAAGTTGACATAGGGAGATTGGTATCAGCAACTCCGATCGCCTTGGCTGCATATTTCCAGAGATCCTCGCGATTTACGGCATCGATGGTTTCTCTAATCTCAAATTTATCGGGTAATAATCCCCATCGCTTATATTCCGTCAGAAACCATAGATCGTGGCTTTTATAGGGATAGGAGACTGATATGCCATCATTTGACCAATATTTGATTGGAGAGATAACTATAGGACTAATTTTAGATTTGTCTGTTTTCGGTATTCCCATTTTTGGGTGAGGGCTATTTTTAAATAGTTCAGAAAACATTTTTATAGGTTGATTGGTTAAATTGCTAATATCAGTGAAATTTAGGGCAATTAGATTATCTAATTCCCGCGCATTATCAGGACGATCGCACCAGATCTGGGCTTCCAATATTGCTTGAATTATGGCTTGAGTCGCAATCGGATATTTATCTACCCAATCCGCACGCAGAGCGAATATCTCCCCTGGGTAGTTGCGCCAAATTTCTTCAATGGCGATCGCAGGATGGGCAAGATTTGCCGTAAGTAATTTGAATGTATGCCATTTATCGAGACAGAGTAAATCGGCTCTATTTTGCTTAACTTGCGGGATGATTTCTGTTAAGGGAATTGAGAGAATGTCAATATTTTGGGGATCTATGTTTTGGGGATCGAGCTTTCGTTTGGGAATAATACCCATCGCCACTAGCCAATAGCGTAGCCATAGATCATAATTGCTGCCAGACTCAGCGATCGCATATTTAATCGGATTACCAATCAACTTAGCTACAGATTGAAAATGTGAAAAATTAGCTTGTCTTAGTTGAATTCCCAATGACTGTAATCGCTTAGAAACAACGATATATCCGCCGTGAGTATGCAATCGCAGCAGGACATACATCGCTGTTTTGCGAGAATAGTGATTGATGATTCCCTCATTCAGTAATTCAGGTAACGGACTGTAAAAATGTCCGCCATCAATACCGTCAGTACTTGTGCCTAGATCTGTACCAATTTCTGTTCGATCGCAAATTTCTTGCCAATTATTAAAATTTATAAGTTCCACATCAGTCATCCCATATTTAGCGAAGAATTTTTTATTTTTCGCTACTAACAAAGGGATAGATTCTAAAGATGGAATAAGCCCCAGTCGAACAGATTGAATCTCAGGGATATAGGAAACAGAATCGCGTGGTGTAATCTGGAAGGGTGTGTTTGTCGAAGATTTTGCGGCACAGTTATTGAGCAATACTGCACCTGCCACTGCACCCAAACCTGTCAGAAGTTGCCTTCGAGAAAGTTGATTCATGATATTTGAACGGGAGCGCAAAGCGCTCCCGTTCCTACGCTAAAAATGAATGTACGATCTCTAGGATACGCTGACTGGATTGACCATCGCCAAAGGGATTTGCCACATTTGCCATTTCTTCATAGGCAGCGCGATCGCTTAATAATTTAGTAGCCGCCGCCACGATATCCTTGGTTTCTGTACCTACCAGTTTACTTGTCCCTGCGGCGATCGCTTCGGGGCGTTCAGTCGTGGAACGCAATACTAAAACTGGTTTGCCTAAACTCGGAGCCTCTTCTTGCAAGCCACCAGAATCACTCATGATTAAATAACAACGCTGCATCGCGCCCACTAACTGTTCATAATCTAGAGGTTCGATTAAGAAAATGCGGGGATGGTTGCCCAACTTGGCGATTAATGGTTCGCGCACGACAGGATTGAGATGCATGGGCAATACTAACGCTACATCAGGAAACTCCGTCAAGATTTGCAACCACGCCTCGATAATCTGCGCCAATGGTTCACCCCAATTTTCACGGCGATGCACTGTGGCAAGGATCACGCGCTGGGCTGACCAGTCTAAACCTGCGATCGCACATTCAGGCGATCGACCCGAAACATATAACAACGCATCAATTACGGTGTTTCCTGTATGGTGAATCCCTTCTTTTACTCCTGAAACCTTGAGATTTTCGACGGAGGCAAGGGTGGGCGCAAAATGGAGTTGGGCAATTTGTGAAACTAGACGGCGGTTGGCTTCTTCAGGAAATGGATTAAAGAGATTATCGGTACGCAACCCTGCTTCAACATGACCGACAGGAATTTGTTGATAAAAAGCTGCTAGAGCCGCCGCAAAAGCTGTGGTCGTATCGCCTTGAACTAAGACTATATTGGGCTGAATCTCTTTATATAACTTCTCTAATCCCATTAAACTATTGCAAGTAATCTGAGTGAGGGTTTGCTTCGGTTGCATAATTCCCAAATCATAATCAGCTTGAAGTTCAAATAATTGCATCACTTGGGCAACCATTTCGCGATGTTGTCCAGTTAAAATCACTGAGGTTTGGAACTGAGGATTATTTCTGAATAAGTGGATTACAGGCGCAAGTTTAATTGCTTCGGGACGAGTCCCTAATGTGATACAGACATGGAAACGAGTTGACACAATTTAATTCCTATTTATTTCTATTTTATTCTTAAATTCTTTTCCAGATTATATAGCAATCTAAAATGATTTACTGATGTTACGTGGATAGAATTCCTGCGATCGCACAAGTCTAGGGCTGGCACGGGGGCGCAGCCCTACGGTAATTCTAAATTTTGGGGTAGGGGCAATCCCCCTGTGGTTGCCCTGTCACGCTAGCAGCAAGAGATTCATCAACTAAGTTCCACGTAACATCAGTGATTTATAGCTTTTTATTGAGTTGTAAGGGTTGCCTTCAAGGTTAAATTTTTTGATGTATTCCCAAAATCTGCTAAGAACTACGCTAGATTGGCATTAGTTCTGAAACTCAGGGTTCACCTATGAAAAAGTTAATTAATATTCAGAGTAATTGGCAACGATCGCTGGTTGCAGGTGTGGCGATCGCCATGATTAACGGTGTTGGTGAGCAGTTGGCGATCGCGCAGCCAGTTTATCAAAAAGTTTCACAACAAATTTCACATCCAGTTGCCCAAAAAATCGCCCAAAAAGAAATTACGCAAGAGCGATCGGCGAATATAGAGCCTAATGCACAGACAAATATCCAAATGATGCAAGCAGGGGATTTCAACTTTCCTTTATGGGTATGGGCGATCGGCGGCGTTGTGGTGATATTTGTCTTTTTGCCGCAATTGGGTTGGATTTTGGGGCTGATTGTGGTGGGTGAACGGGAAGTTGGGATTGTGGTCAAGAAATTTTCATTGCGCGGTGATTTACCCCCTGGGCAATTGGTCGCCCTCAACGGCGAAGCTGGCTACCAAGCTGACACCCTTGCTCCTGGTTGGCATTTCAGCTTTTATCCTTGGCAATACAGCATTCGCAAAGAGTCAGTGATTGTCATTCCTCAAGGTGAAATCGGTTTGATTATTGCTAATGATGGCAAATCAATTCCACCCGATCGTATTCTTGGCAAAACAGTCCCTTGTGATAACTTCCAGAATTCTAGAGAATTTCTCTTAGCTGGAGGTGAAAAGGGGCGGCAACTTGGCATTCTCACCGCAGGAACCTATCGCATTAATACGGCTCTATTTACGATTATTACTTCTGCAACTGCCGATCAACATGGTATGTCCCCTGCGGAATTAAAGCTGTATTCCGTGGCTACCGAAAAAGTGGGCATTGTCACTGCATTGGATGGAATTCCCATTGAAGCAGGGGCGATCGCAGGGGCGATTATTCCTGAACATGATAATTTTCAAAATGCTCAGTTATTTATCGATGGCGGCGGTCGGCGTGGCTTACAGGAGCAGGTGATTCTCTCAGGTTCATGGAATATTAATCCTTGGTTTGCCCAGATCGAACAGGTGAAAATGACCGAAATTCCCATTGGTTATGTCGGTGTGGTCATCTCCTTTGTTGGTGGATCTCAAAATGATGTCAGTGGCGCTCTCTTTACCCACGGGCATTTAGTCAATGTTGGCGATAAAGGCGTATGGATAGAGCCACTCTATCCTGGTAAGCATCCTTTAAACACCCATATTATGAAAGTGGAACTCGTTCCCACCACTAATATCGTATTGAACTTTAGCGATCGCACTGAGGAACATGGTTACGACTCCAAACTTCGGGCTTTGAATGTGCGCTCTATCGATGGGTTTGCCTTCAATTTGGAAGTTGCTCAAATTATTCATGTGGGTTCACTTGATGCCCCAAGGGTAATTTCACGGGTTGGGTCGATGCAAAATCTGGTCGATCATGTATTGCGTCCCACGGTTGGCAATTATTTCCGCAATTCTGCCCAATCCTATACGGTACTAGACTTTCTAATTGCCCGTAGCGATCGCCAAGCCGAAGCTGCCGACTTCATTCGTGCCGCCATGCAAGCCTATGATGTGCAGGCTGTGGATACTCTCCTTGGTCAAATCGAGCCACCTGAAACCTTGATGCAGACCCTGACCGATCGCAAAATTGCCGAAGAGCAGCGCAAAACCTATGAAGTCCAGCGTATTTCTCAAACCCAACGTCAAGAACTCGTGCGTGAAACTTCCCTTGCGGATATCCAAAGAGATGTGGTCACGGCGGAACAAGGCGTGCGAATTGCGGAACTACAAGCTAATGCCAAAGTCAAGGAAGCGAGCGGTGAAGCGGAAGCAATCAGAGTAACGGGTGAAGCCAAAGCCGATGCCTATCGCGCTGGGGTCGATGCCCTTGGTGGGAACTCCTATGTTGCTCTGCAACTGATGCAAACTATTGGCGATCGCAATGTGCGGGTTGTGCCAGATGTCGCTGTCAATGGTGGCGATCGCGGTGGTGGTTTGCTGGATGGTGTATTAGGAATGTTACTTTGGAATCAGAATAAAGAGGCAAAGGAAGCTAAAGCGGATAGCCTGACAAGACTGCCATAAGTACTTGTTCAAAATTACACAAACCCGTAAAGTTGCGCCCCGCAAGGGCGCAACTTTACGGGTTTGGATTATGTAAATTGCTCTTGAAATTTTCCCCATGTTATTTCTTGTTGAATATATTTGGGGGCATTTGGCTGATATGGTGCAACCAAGCGATCAATAGTTATAATTTCAGCGCGATCGCTAATTATTGGCACATCAGGATCAAAGGCAGTTGATTGCATTAACGAACTGGAAAAGCCCTTAAAAATCATGACCTCATCAAATTCATCATCAATCTTTAATTTTACTAATAACACCTCTTGAGGATGTTGCACACTATAAGTTTCTAGCTGTTGACCTTGATTTTGAAACATATTTTAGATCTACCTTTGAGGGCATTTTAGAATTGATCACTACACAAGGATTGGTACAGTTCTGTATTTTCTTCCTGTAGCTCCTTTATTTTTTCTTGAAGCCGTAAAGCTTCATCTGGTGAAAAGCATTTGACCGTAGCAGCATCTATATGTTTTTTGATCCCATTTTTCATGGAGTATAAATTATGTGCAGGATCAAACCAGACGACATTAAACGTGTTATTCCAGATAAACCCATGAATCCGCCCGTAATTTTTTCCTAGTCTTACTTCAAACGCTCTTGAAACTATCTCTTCGGCTTGATCCAGCGATGATTGTTCATCTCTCGTTTGCACAAAGAGTTTATTCTTAATCTTTTCTGTGACTTGAATAGGAAACGATTGTCTAATGGAGGTTTTAGTATTGAAAATTGACTTAGGAAATAGACTAAGGTGGGTTTGCTCTGTTATTTCCCTTTCCTTACTCGATTGTATTGTTGCTATGCAATTAAAAAATTTCTGATAATAGCTGACTTCCATTCCATGAAAAAAGAACTCCTCAGAGTCCCAGTCAATATATTCAAAAGAAACACGAAGACGCTCTTCAGAAATAAATCTTGCATCCTGAGCGGCAGTAGAAGCAAATCTCTTTTTAGACATTCGCTCTTAACTTAGAACCGAAGTAGTCGGCTAGAGATTCTTTAGAAATCAATGCATCACTACCTGCCGACTCTTCCAAATCTCCTCTTGCCTCTAACCAAGGTTTTTCTCTATGGGTCATTGTACTAAGTGCTGCGCCATCATAACGTCCATAGGCACTTACGATATCGCATAAATGCTCGAAATTAATATCATCTGGTTCACCCAAATCTTCATTATTGATCGGATGCCATTTGTAATCTTTATACTTGTTATATAGCTCATGAATCACTGGACCATGCTGCCAAGCAAGAAAATCTTCCGAAAACAAAGTTCTTTTTTCAGCCAAAGCGTAAGCCTGAGCGTAGTAACACAGCTTCTGTAATTTCATGGGCGAAGGGCTTTCATCAAACAAATCTCTGTGGATGGTGATGATTGTTCTTTGAACTCTATCTAATTCTTGTGAAATCATATTTATTCACCTTAATCTAGACACATATGATATATCATACCTCTGTGGAACTACTTTTGTAGTAAAGCTGTCAACAAAATAGATGATTTTGATATCCCCGTATATATGTTGACACCTCGATCGCCTATTCAATTTTTATTATCGATTTTATCTATTGCTGTTTTCGCTTTACCTTCAGCTATCTCCTTAGTCGATGCAGAGGCGATCGCTCAAACCACTTTTGGACGAACAGGACAAGATGGCGATCGCGGACGTGATGGTCGCATTGGACGTGATGGATCGGATATCAAAATCGTTGGTGATGGGAAACCAGCATCCCATAATCTCACTGGCTCCATTGGCGAAGACGGTGAAGACGGAACCGCAGGGCGATCGGCAAATAGTTGCGAACAGCCCTATCGTCCTGAATATTCATTATTAGGTGCATTGGGAGGGAACGGCGGTAATGGTGGTAATGGTGGGCGCGGTGGCAACGGCGGGAATGTAACCATTTTTTATACTGATGTAGCTGCTCTGCAACAAATAGAAATTCGTAATGCGGGTGGTGCAGGTGGTCGTAATGGACGTGGCGCGATCGCGGGTAAGGGTTGCGGATGCCAAGAATCAGAATGGCGAATAAGATATTGCGATTGGGAAATTGAGCGCAGACCTTTTAAAGAAGTCAAAGATCCTTGGAAACATCATTCTAGAGAAACCAAGCTTTGTCGGCGATCATCAGATGATTTTGATTTTTCCAGATCATCACCGCGAGTTTCTGAATATCGCCAAGATGATTGGTTGTATCGACGAACCAGTAAGGGTGTTTCGCGCACTGATTCCTATTCTTGTCAGGCGGGGCGCGATGGTGCAGCTAGCAGTAATGGACGCAATGGTGAAACAGGCTCCTATGGCAAGGTTACACTCGTACCGCGTTTAGATATTCCTGCGGAAATAACAGGCGATCGCACTGCTTTAATCGATACTTTAGACAAAAAAGTTGGCTTGATTAAAATTATCTGGGTTGAGAGAAGTGGATTATCGCGCCTATTGCGTCCCAGTTCTGATGTGTCCGATCAATATACTTATCTCAAAGATACGGCGCGATTATTCTATCGCTTTGAATGGGCGGCTATGGCAACACCGCAAACATTGGGAATCGATCGCGTGGAGGTTGGGGCGATCGCTAATGTCCGTAATGAGGAGGCGGTAATTGATTTTCAGATTCCTGCAACTTTAGAATATCAAATTAGTAACGAACCGAATCTGCAAGTAATCAAAATCACAGGCGGTTTTGCCCCTGATCGCGTGAGTGCTTTTAAATTAGAAAAAATATCAGGTGTTGGTCCAGAAAATCAGCTAGTCCTAAGCGATCGGGGTAATGTTCGTGACTTGCTGAAAGATGCCCAAATCGAGGTGCAATGCTTTAGCAAAGAATCAGCAACAGGTATAATTGCTGATGATTACATTCAACGTCGCAGCATTACGTTTAAGGTTCCACCGAAACTGGAGCCGACCAATGGGGCGATCATTAACGGCAATGTTTACACTTTGCCTGTGGGACGATATTGTTCACCTTGGCTCAAAAGTGATTACAAAGCAGCTTATGGCATTTTCATTAAGCAAACTACCAAAAGTGGCAAAGTATACGATCAGAGCATTGACTCAACTTTTATCGTTCGTTGATGTAATTAATCCCTTCCCAAGAAAGAAATAGGTATATAAAGTCAAGAAATAGCGGTGCGGTGCTTCGCCCCGCACCGTAAACCGAAACATTGGGCAAATAGAATTCGAGCATAAGTTTTTGAGTTTTGGGATAGGGGCAATCACTTTTTGATGAGTTTTGTTTTAGGCGATCGCGATCGCTTATATCAAGGCATTTTGCAACATTATGTTAAACGCTAATTTTTGGTAGTACCAATTAACCTAACAAAAAAAGCAGTGACGCAAAGTATCACCGCTTTTTTTGTTAGGTAACTTTAATTACACATGTTAATTAAAAAATAAACCCAGTAAGGTTTTTCAAAACTAAAAATGGCTGCGCCATTTTTAGTTTTGGTAATATCTAAGACTAATAGTCGAAGTCGCCGCCAGCGCCCATTGCACCGCCGCCGCCAGCGCTCTTATCTTCAGGCTTGTCAACGACAATACATTCAGTGGTGAGGATCATGCCAGCGATCGAAGCTGCGTTTTGCAATGCAGAACGAGTTACCTTAGCAGGATCGACAATCCCAGCGACAAACATATCTTCAAATTCGCCAGTCATCGCATTGAATCCGATGTTGAAGTCTTTTTCACGGACATTCTCAGCGATTACTGCGCCATTGAAACCAGCATTTTGAGCAATGCGCTTAACAGGTGCAGACAATGCTTTAGAAACAATGATCGCGCCAGTTAGTTCTTCGCCTGTGAGGTTAGCAGTTGCCCATGTGTGAAGCTCAGGAGCTAGGTGAACATAGGTTGTACCACCACCAGGAACGATACCTTCTTCAACAGCAGCTTTAGTTGCGTTGATAGCATCTTCGAGACGAAGTTTACGATCCTTCATTTCGGTTTCAGTTGCAGCACCGACCTTGATCACGGCTACGCCACCAGAGAGCTTAGCAAGACGCTCTTGTAGCTTCTCTTTGTCGTAGGAAGATTCTGTTTCTTCGATTTGACGACGGATTTGCTCAACGCGAGTTTTAACTGCGGCTTCGTTACCATCAGCAACAATGGTGGTGCTGTCTTTGGTGATGATGACGCGACGTGCTTTACCAAGTTGATCAAGCTTAACTGCATCAAGACGAAGCCCAGCATCTTCAGTGATGACTTGAGCGCCTGTGAGGGTTGCCAAATCTTCAAGCATGGCTTTACGGCGATCGCCAAATCCAGGAGACTTGATGGCAGCAACATTGAGAACGCCACGAAGACGGTTAACTACGAGTGTAGCAAGAGCTTCTTTTTCGATATCTTCAGCGATGATGATCAGAGGACGACCAGAGCGAGCAACTTGTTCGAGAACAGGAACGAGTTCTTGAACTAATGCAATCTTCTTGTCGGTGATCAAGAGAACTGGTTCTTCAAAGGAAGCTTCCATGCGCTCAGCATCGGTAACGAAGTAAGGAGAGATATAGCCCTTATCAAAGCGCATACCCTCAGTAATTTCCAATTCGGTAAACATCGACTTACCTTCTTCAAGGGAAATCACACCTTCTTTACCAACTTTGTCCATTGCTTGAGCAATCATTGCGCCGACTTCTTCATCGTTACCAGCCGAGATGGTTCCAACTTGAGCGATCGCTTTAGAATCTTCAATGGGCTTAGCATGGTCTTTAATTTTGCCAACCAAGAAAGCAGTTGCTTTGTCGATACCGCGCTTGAGAGCGATCGAGTTAGCGCCAGCCGCGACGTTACGCAAACCTTCTTTAACGATCGCATGAGCGAGAACGGTTGCAGTGGTAGTTCCATCACCAGCAGCATCGTTAGTTTTAGAAGCAGCTTGACGAATCAAAGCTACGCCAGTATTTTCAACGTTATCTTCTAGTTCAATTTCTTTCGCGATGGTTACGCCATCATTAACGATTTGAGGAGAACCAAATTTCTTCTCAAGAACTACGTTACGTCCCTTGGGTCCAAGAGTTACGGCTACAGCTTCAGCCAAGATGTCCATACCACGCTCTAGGGCGCGACGTGCATCTTCGTTGTAAATTATTCTTTTAGACATAGTATTTTAATTGGGTAATGGGTTTGACGAAAGATTTGGTGATTGGTGATTGGTGATTGGGTTTCTATTTTAGTTACCAATTACCAATTACCGATTACCAGTAATTAAGAAACGATCGCTAAAATATCTTTTTCAGCTAGCAACACATATTCATCTGTGCCAAGTTTGATGTCAGTGCCAGCGTACTTGGAGTACAAAACTTTGTCGCCAACTTTGACTTCGAGGGCTTGGCGATCGCCTTTGTCATCGAGTTTGCCAGGTCCTACGGCAGCAATTTCGCCAACTTGGGGCTTTTCTTTTGCAGTCTCAGGCAAGAAAATTCCACCTGCGGTCTTTTCTTCTTTAGCGCTTACTTTGATAAATACGCGATCGGCTAAAGGCTTTACGGTAGTTACATTTAATGTCGTTGTTGCCATGGGTATTCACTCAGTTGACTAACATTTTGGGGCAGTTGTTTTGCAGTGATCTAGAGAGATTAGCACTCTAGATCACTGAGTGCTAATTTAACCGAAAGGGTTGCAATGTCTATAGTGTGGTTTACCGAACTGAAGTGTTACGGCGCTTTGCGCCTACCAAAGGAAGAGTTCTATGGAATAACCAAAACTGGACAGGGAGAAAGATTAATCACTTTTTGGCTAACACTACTACCATCAGGATGCTCTTCAATCAGACTCATGCCCCGTGAACCCATCACAATTAAATCAGCATTAATCTCGTCGGCGTAATCACAAATGCAGCTTTGTCTTCAGAAATCTGACTTTTAGCAGAGATCTCTATCAGATGTCCTTGCGGTACATCCTCTGAATTAACAGCGAGTTTAACCCTTGATTTTTTAAGCGGAGGAGCGCAAAATCTCGATCCATATTCCCCTTATAGTCTCGAGGAGGTACGTGGGGCTTGTTATTACGTGTCATATTTGGAACCTTTGATTGTTGTAACAATATTCTAACATTGTTTGTCAATGCTTAAAACAGCCCATTGATATCGGCGCATAATTTGGTAAACTAATTTTAGAAGTTCCCTTAAGATGGTTAGAGTTTATGAGCTTAAAGTTGTAATTCATTCCAGTACAATTCACTCATTGCCAACTAGATAATATCCTCTCTGCTATTAGCTCCGTCTCCATTACAATTCTTCTAGTCTCTCCTATCAAAATGTTCCCAATCTCTTTAGTAACTCACCTTACGCAGATAGAATTCCTGCGATAGCCCAGTTTTGGGGCTGGCACGGGGGCGCAGCCCCTACAGAATATGAATTATTGCAGGTAGGGGCAATCCCCCTGTGGTTGCCCTGCTTGGCTAGCAGCAAGAGATACATCATCTACGTTCTGCGTAACATCAGTTAGTAATAATCTAATTGGTGCAACCTTCTTAGTAACTCACCTTACGCAGATAGAATTCCTGCGATAGCCCAGTTTTGGGGCTGGC
>JBAXTW010000122.1:0-15030 GCA_037129985.1 Pseudanabaena sp. ELA645
GCTATATTCGTAACTCATTATACATTAATCCCCTCAAACCCAGAAGAGCCAAAAGTTTTCTGCACTACTAAGTTGCCTGAGCGAGATCGCCACCATTTGCCATAAATTACTGCTCTCGATTGCGGAATCGCTAGATTTAGACTCCATATTTATACAGATGTAAGCAGCTAAACTACACGCAAATCTCGAACGTTACGAACTGCGATCGCCTCGCCATTTATAACAACTTCACCATAGCAAGAGATTTTGCGCCTTGCCAAATGAGCGTGAACCGCTTTTGCATAAAAACTTTCGCTTAGTTCCAATTGCAACTCGCGATCGCTTCCTTCTATTTTTGCCAAGATCGTCACGCTAGCCACCGCCGCATCATCGCGGCGCGTCAAACCAATCACCTTACCTGAGATTGGAGTAAGGAGATCGCTACTTTGTGATTGCATTTTAGTTTCGGAACGTTTGCGAATGATATCTTTGCTCTTGAGAAGCTTGCTTGCTTCCTTAAGAACGGGAAAAGTTTGTTTAGAGAGAGCCAACTTTTCCTTAGCGATCGCGGGCGCATCCCACATCGGCGACCATTGCCAGCGAAAACTGAGATCTTGAAGATCGGTATAATTGCCAACCTCCAAAAGAGCATCGCACAAATTGGAACTAACCCCAGATTCGACAGACTGCTCGAAAATATCGATATTGCTTCCCGCCAAGACATCTTTGGTAGTCGAATTAATTGCAGTTAAGGCTCTATTCAGAAAGAGATTGACCTTGCGTCCGAAGTTCTCATGCTCCTGCATGATCGGCGATAGAACGTTGATGATGTAACTTCCCTGTTCTGTTTCGCCTACACGGAGTTCGTGCAGATATTCTCTTACTTCGGCAAACATGCCACCGCGATAAACGGAACGCGGCTCGATAGTTGCCGAAGCGACAAACTTCATAATTTTAGAAGTTGCCTCATATAGTCGCACCGCTTCATCAATCGGAATCGTGCCGCCAATAATATCTGGACTGTCGATGCGGATTTTAATGAGGTCGGTTGGTTGTAAGAGTAAATCGTTTAAAATTTGTTGGCGATCGCGATGTTCGGAAATTTCTAAAACATCGATTATTTCGCGAACTCTCGTCTTGTAATCGCGAAGGCGATCGCTCTTTGGCAACAGTACTTCTAATTCTTCGCCACGATGCCACACGGAAGCATTGCCCAAAAAGTCCCCAGACTCTTGCCAACCTCTAGCCCTGAGATATTGGCTGAGGGTTTCAGGCTGGATGGCTTCTAATGTATTGGCTTTTGGAGTTTGTAGGATCACGGCAATTCTCCCTTCGCGAGTCTCTGCATTATCGCTTGTAGAGCTTGAACGGTAAACTGGTTTTGACGAGGTATAGGTATTTTAACGCTTTTTGTATTGCTTGTCGCGGATTTGCCCCGCAATGATACCCAATAGCCGCAACGCCGCATACAAAGCTCGGTTTCAGAATGCTCCAGCCAGTCGTCAGCAAGATCGGGGACGAGAACGACGACGAGAATGCGCGGAATGACAAAGTTATCGGCTCGCAACTCTTCGTAATTTTTAAGCTTAAGCGGAAATGAGAGACTATCCCCAAGCGGCGTTGGGGCAGCGGTGCATTTTAGTTGTAGTTCTAATCTGGGCGATCGCATTGTTACAAGACCATTAGCCAGAGAAGTAGTCCGCGCCGCGATCCCAAAATCAACGCTATCGTCATCGGGACTGGGTTTATAAGTGCCATAACCTGCGGTTGCGGCTATAGCTAGGACATAAGCCTCGCTAAATTTCTCTTTCTGTGCGCTTAAATCCATGAAACCTGCAAATTCCCGCCAGAGCGATTATGCCACATCCCCTTAATATCTTTTTAATAGCTTTGGGCGATCGCTTTGGCAACCCGTGTAATTTTCGTAACTAAGCAAGCCTGTCAAAAAGATGTAATAATTTGTAACACAAGTACCAAAGCGATCGCTTAACCATCGGATCACAACGATCAAAATCATGGAACCCGAATCAATAAATACGGAAACATCTGACGCGGAACCTAAGCGCGTACTCAATATCACCATAGTTGAAGCCTCTGAAGCCACAGAAGAACCCCATCGTCATGAATGTGGTGTATGTGGCTACATATACGAACCATCCATAGGCGATACCAAAAGGAATATTGCTGCGGGTACTCTCTTTGAGGAAATCGCCGCAGATTGGCGCTGCCCCGTTTGTAATGCCAAGAAAAAAGCATTTGCCGATATTGGTGTCGCCGCCAAGCCCTCTGGTTTTACTGAAAATCTAGGCTACGGATTTGGCGTTAACGTCCTCACCCCAGGACAAAAAAATCTCCTCATATTTGGTTCTTTGGCGCTAGCGGTAATTTTCTTTATTAGCCTTTACGCCCTAGATTAAATTATTCATTTGCCATCATACTTTATATATTTTTAGATAATTTTTTATGAATAAAAGCATAAAACGCTTTCTTACCTCCTGCTCACTCTGTATCTTGCTAATTTGCGTGACATTGTTTGGCGCAGGAATGCCCAATGCTTCGGCAAACCACGGCAACTGGCACAAAGTCGAGCTACCAGTAGCGATTACGCCCCTAGATTTGTGGTTTGACAAAGCTGACCCCAATCATGGCTGGCTCGTTGGCACGGATGCGACCCTGCTCGAATCTACCGACGGCGGTCAAACATGGGAAGAGCGCAAACTCGATCTCGGTGACAGCATTTATCGTTTTTCATCAATTAGTTTTTCTGGCAAAGAAGGCTGGATCACTGGACAACCTGCTCTGTTACTGCATACCACTGATTCTGGTAAATCTTGGTCACGCATCGGACTTAGCTCGAAGCTCCCTGGCGATCCCTTTGCGATCGTCGCTTCGGGCAGAAACTCAGCCGAAATGGTCACAGATTTAGGCGCGATCTACTCTACAGAAGATGCTGGACAAAACTGGAAGGCGCTAGTTACTCAAGCTGTTGGTAATGCGCGGAACCTCAACCGCAGTGATGATGGTCGTTATGTTGCGATTTCCGCAAATGGCAACTTTTATTCGACATGGCAACCAGGAGATATGACTTGGATTCAACATAATCGCAATAGTTCGCGCCGTGTGCAGAACATGGGCTACACCCCCGATAATCGTCTGTGGATGTTAAATCGCGGCGGTCAAGTTCAGTTTAGTGAAGTTGGCGAATTTGACAAATGGGACAAAAAGCAAACTCCTCGCGAAGGTGGTGGTTTTGGACTATTGGATCTAGCTTATCAAGATGAAAATAATGTCTGGATTTCAGGTGGTAGTTCGCGCTTAATCCATAGTGAAGATGGCGGCAAAACATGGAAACGTGATGAGTCCGCAAAAAATGCTGGCGCAAATCTCTATCGGATTTATTTCTTTGGCAGCGATCGCGGTTTTGTGATTGGACAAAATGGCACATTGCTATCTTATTCACCCGACTAAAAAAATCCCGCTTTGCGGGGATTTTTTTATCTTCCTAATGCGTGGAGCGAGTTAATTGCATCCGCGCATTTTTGTGTGAACGCTTCAAGAGTGGCGCGATCGCCCGACTCAGGCGCAGGAATTAACTCACCGATCCGCACCGTGACAGGTTGAAATAGCTTCGGAAATTTAGCCCCCTTCGGCAAAATCGTCTCCGTACCCCATACGGATACAGGCAAAAAAGGAGCCTTGGTTTTCGCGGCAATCATGGCTGCTCCTAACTTTGGTTCTGTAATCTTGCCATCAAGGGTGCGTGTCCCCTGCAAAAAAATACCCGTTGCCCAGCCATTATTAATTGACTCGATCGCCGATCTAATGGCGGCGCGATCACCCGCACCCCTCTTGACGGGATAAGCCCCAAAAGCTTTAATCGCTTGACTCAAAACAGGAATTTCAAATAACTCTTCCTTTGCCATAAAGGCTACGGGTCGCCCCATACAGCTACCAACAATCAGAGGATCAAAATCACTGGCATGGTTACTAACGACAATGAGATTGCTGGTAAGCGGCACATTCTCTGTCCCATAAATGCGCTCTTGGTAAAATAAATACAGCAATGGTCGCACTACCAACCACTTAAACATCTTATAGAAGATCGGATTGCCACCCTGATCTTTTTCGTTATTTTTGGTGTTTGTAGGGGCTGTATCGTTTTCCATTTACCAAATTTCCAGAACGCTATTTCTTAAACTTAGTACGAATTTAGGTACATACTCTACTTTTAACCGAGAGATTTTAAAAGCGATACCAATTTTGCTTTTTCTACAACATACACATTTTTAAATTTATCACCTTGAATTGACACCCTAGCCGTCGAGAAGGCAAGTATGGGTGTTACAAAATTTAAATCTTTTTGTTGCTTTATCTTCAAAGCTTGCTTCATAGCTTGTGTAATAAAGTTCTTCTCAAAGGGATATTTGTTGTTTCCCATGCGCCGAAATAACTCTTGACCATCGGTGATAACTTCACCTCTATGGGACTTCACTTCGATCGCAAAGGCTTTGCCATTAGGAGAAACACAAAAAACATCAAGATCGCCTATTCCATTTCCTAAACGCATTCCATACTCAATTTGCTAGCCCTGTGATTCAAGAATGGAAACAGCTTGAGCAATATCCTCTTCTCCTTTAGCGCCCTGATCGGCATGATTTGCTCTCTTCCATAAAAAAGCTCCATTGGCAATCAATCCTAGAGCCATCAACATAAACAATATATAGAAGATAGTAGAATAGTATGATATAATTCGCGATTGAGATGGATTCCCAGATAAAATTTGCCTTGAAAGGCTATCAAAGGTTTTACTTAGAAAAAATGGAATGACAACAATAAAACCTGCTGCAATAAAATTACTAACAGCTTTTACTCGCCTACGAAGTGCTAATTCGCGTATATTCTGTCCGCCTTTACGGCTCAACTTCGGCATAAATGCTAATTACGGTTAATTACGTTAGTGTCATGAATTATTCGCGGATCAGGCGATCCTTCTGTAGGGGCAAAGCATTGCCACGGAAATCTATAAATTTTCAGATGATTTTGATTTGGCAATGCTTTGCCCAAACCTCGCAACGCAGGGACAAGTTATCGATGAAAGCACAAAGGGTTGAGCATTTGCATTTCAAGATGATTGTAGGGAGTATAAAAATAGTGGCGCAAATGCTCAACCCCTCCAAGTTTGTGTTTATAGTGCTTTGAGGGCGCGAATAATTCATGACACTAACTTAATTACAGGCAGTAAGCTTTTGCCATTGTTCTGGAGTATAAGTTTTAAGCGATAGTGCATGAATCGTAGTTTGCATTTGATCGGCTAGGGCGGCATAAACCATGCGATGTTGTTGCATCATAGTTTTGCCAGTAAAAATTTCAGAAATAATGATCGCGTCATAATGACCACTTCCCACTGGGGCATTCATTCTCCCCTGATGATGTTTATGTAAATCACTGCGATCGGTTATTTCGACAATGGTTGCGCCGATTTTTTCTTGTAAAGTGGTTTTTATTGCGGTGATATTGTCCATACTTTTTTAGTTACAGCTTATTGAGGCTTCAAGATACATAGGAGAACTTTTAAAAGGCTTGCGAAGCAAGCCTTTTAAAAGTTCTTTTGGGTTCTTTGAAGTTTGACTCATTTTGACTCAATTAATCCGCCACCGAGCAGCAAGTCTCCACGATAAAACACAGCAGCCTGTCCTGGGGTAATGCTAAATTCTGGCTCGTCAAAAACGATCCTTGCCCGATCGCCTTCTAGGGGGATCACGGTGGCGGCGGCAGGAGTAGTCCGATAACGAATTTGCACTTCGGCTTGAAAAGGTAGATCAGTGGGAGCCATCGACACCCAATTTAGTTGATTAATCGTGCATTCTGTTTCATGGGCTTCCGAGCGATCGCCTACAACTACCTGATTTTTAACAGGATCGAGAGCAATTACATAGAGGGGATTAGCTGCTGCTACGCCCAAACCTTTGCGCTGTCCGATTGTGTAGTGATATGTGCCATCATGTTCGCCCAAAACATTACCTTTAGTATCCACAATCTTGCCTTGGATCGGCGTGAGATATTTATCTAGGAAAGCTTTCATGGAGCCATTAGCCTCAACAAGACATAAATCCATGCTTTCAGGTTTTTCGGCTGTCTCTAAACCAAATTCAGCCGCAATTTTACGGGTTTCCACTTTTGTTGTGTCACCCAATGGGAAAACGCAGCAACTTAATTCTTCCTGCCCCACTTCATATAGAAAATAAGATTGATCTTTAGTACTATCAACGGCGCGGCGCAATTCGTAGCGTCCTGATTCAGCATTAAAATTTAGCTTCGCGTAATGTCCTGTCGCAATCTTGTTGATCCCCAATTTTTCACGCGCATAGTTCATCATCGGTGCAAACTTAACGGCTTTGTTGCACCGTGAGCAGGGCAGTGGTGTAGAGCCAGCCGCATAGCCTGTAACTAAATAATCAATGATGCTTTTTTCAAAGGTATCGCGACTATCGACTATTTCGTGGGGAATGCCTAATTCTTCACATAGACGCGCTGCATCTACCATGCCTTCAGAACAGCATTGTCCCTTGCCACGCATTAACCACAGCGTTAAACCCGTGACATCGTATCCTGCGCGATGCAATAGGGCGGCGGCAACAGAACTATCAACTCCACCTGATAATCCAACAACGATTTTTTCGGCGTTTGGCGATGTGTTTTGAGGCGATATGTTTGGCAATATATCAGGCAATGTGTTAGTAGGCATTTTTTGCGATCGAACCACTCAGTCTAAATTGTAGCCGTTCTTTAGTGATACTTGGCGATCGCCCTTCTCTTCATCACCCTTAACTCTTCCGAAATATCTTCCCTTAATCAGGTGTCTGCACCTTATATTTCATAAGCCTTACTGATCATCTCAATCACTTGTGCTTCTTCGGGAGTCATAATGCCATCTAACATCGCAAATCTTTGACACTGGGCAGACAAAGATAACGCATATTCTGGATTGAGATTCTTTAGTAAAGGCTCAAGGGGAAGTGGTGTATCCATATACTCAGCGATCGCCTCAATCGATTCTGGTCTAAGATTTGCCGCTCTCAAGTCAGCTAAAACATTTTCCTTACTTCTGCCTTGATTACCTGCCAAGATCACATGAACGAGAATTTGATCGATAATTTGTTCTTGTGGAATCGCGCTTTTTAAACGTTCTTCACTATCTTCTTGAATAGCTTCTAATTTTTCTTCAAAGTTTACAGGGTTCAGCTTTGCTTCATAAAAAGCACAACTAGCCTGTCCAAGCGTGTAAAGCATCACTGCTTCAGAGCTTGCAGCAATCACAGCTCCTGCAAGTGGAATATTTCGTAACAGTCCTAATCCTGCTTTGATTGCCATTTTGCCGCCAAAAGCTAACCCGAATACGGCGACAACTTCTCCTTTTCTAGCTGGATCTTTAAGATCCATTCCATAGGCACAAGCAATTTGATAAACCATCTCAGCTTGGAGTGAAGTTGTCGCAATCAGATCAACTGCAAATAATGCTGTGGCAGAACCAGGGACAATCGTGGTAGCAAATCCAGATGCACCCGCAAACAGGGCTTTTTGTCCAATGATTCTTTGGGCGATTTGATAGAGTGACTCGTTAGGATATTGTTGTTTTAAGCGCTGTACTTCTGCTTCTGCTGCATTTACATCAACCTGATCTAATATTTTCAAAAACCAATCAGCATTAAACATCTCGGCAGCTTGCCGAATTAAAGGACTATTACTGATAGCATTGATCGCATATCCAGCGCTACTAGTTGCTGATGAAATTCCACCAACGACAGCACCACCAACTGTTTGCGTAAATGCGCCAACAGCACCACCAACTGCTCCTGCGGTTGCCACTGCCGCACCACCTACAGCGTTACCAACTGATCCTGCTACACCACCAACTGCACTTCCCGCACTAACGATCGCACCGCCAACATTTCCCGCCGCACCCACAACCGTGCCGCCAACTGCACTAGCTGCTCCACCTACAGCACCGCCAACATTTCCCGCCGCCCCTACAACTGTGCCTCCAACCGCACTAGCTGCGTTACCAACTGCCCCTGCTGCTCCTGCAACTGCACCAAATGCGCCATCCCACCAATTACCTGTTTGTGGCTTGTCAGTAGTTACCGTAATTGCAGAGTCCGTTGTCGGAACTTCGTCTGCTTGAGAATTATCAACAGGTTCAACGGATTCAGAGAGATTAGTCATATCAACAATTTCCCCACTAACATGAGCAGTTTCCTTTACAATCTTCTCACCCGCTTGAACCGTACCTTTAGCTATCTTTTTTAACAAGTTTTTATTGAACATATCTTTATTTTCTACTAAGTTAATTGCTTGTGTTTCAGTTTTGATATCAGGTTCAGGTTTAGCAAAAATTGATTGAGGTAAAGTTTTTTCGCTATCTAGAGCTTGAATATATCTTAAAATATCATGTTCAATCAGCAATGTCTCAGTAATCTTTCCGAGATAACCTCCAATACTTTCAGTCACTAAAGCCTGAATATTTCCCTGAAATTGAAAAATTTTGACAAGGCTACTGCCGATTTCAGCAAATGCAGCACCGTGATCTGGCTTCTCTAGCAAGATTTTCAAAAATTCAGATTGCTGTTTCTGAATATTCATTTGAGAGACATCAAGTTTATAAACTTTGCCTGTGGAATGCAATAAATACTCTGGCTCAGGATGACTATATTTGTAGTCTAGATAAATATGCTCTGCCTCTAGAAACCGATTAATAGCCTGAATTGCCATGTTTTTGCGGGTTTCTAATTGGTTCATCGAAAAAGCATTAGTTGCTAAATCAAGAGCAGCGCGGAAGTTAGCATAAAAACCTAGATCGATTTTGCGATCAATTTTTTCTAAGGTCTTCTGGATTTTCTGTAAGCGTTCTTCTAAATCCTTGAGTTTATGCAATACAACCGCAAAACCAATTACGGAAATACCTAAGTTGAGGATACTGGCACTAGATGCAAGATTCGCTATTGTCGGCAAATTATTCACTGAAGCATCAGGAACATCGCGCAGCCATGTAACAATAGGCTTAGTCCCTGCGACTTCTCGAATCACGCCCCCAGCGCGTTCATAAATGCCATCAGTCAGCCCTTGAGCGATCGCAGCAGGTACTTCAAAGGTTGGTGTTATCGTAATCATGTTAATTTCTTGCTACAGATATTTTTTAGTTTAATATATTTTTACAGATATTTTTTAGTTTAATATATTTTTGTAGCAGGCGATCGCCTTGTGATGTGGTTATTTGAGATGCGATCACTAAATTTAATAAACCTCATCATGAGAGCCAATATTTAACAATAAAATCGCATCCAGATCGGATTCAGACTTCTGCACAAACTCAAACAAAATGCGATAGTTATATTCCACAGAACAAGCCCAAATGTCTGAGAGATCGCCAACCAGTTTATGCGTTCTCAAACTTGGATGATAAGAATCTTCCGCTAGTTGACGCAGCTTTTTTTCAATTAAAGGTCGCAGTTGCGGACTTTTGCGAATTAGACGTTTAAAAGCTCGCTGAGATTTAGCAGTCCAATCAATATTTCTCAACTATCCAACTCCGCCAAAAAATCATCGACAGAACCAGATTTGAATTTACCTTCTCGATACTCTTGTTGCACTTCCCGAACTTCTCTAACAACTTGCTGACGTTGACGCAACTTCAAACGATTATTCAACACGTCAATTAAAGCAACTTGATCATCTAGAGATAAGGCATCTATGGCAGTGAGAGCTTCTTGAAATAGAGACGTTTTTAAGGCTTGACTCATATGACTATTTGTGAAAGTTTACTCTATAACCTCGGTTGTCATTATACTTCAGAAAAAAGCGACCGCCTTGACTGCACTATTCAACTAGTGATTTAGCTCAAATCTCATAAACCAAGCATTTGTTTAACATCATTTATTTAAAGCGATCGCGGTTTTACATTTAGCAAATAGCGATCACATTACTTTAACAAAAAAGTCCCCCACATTGCTGTGAGGGACTTTTTTATTTAACTAGCAAGCTAGATTAACCGAAAGCAGTTGAAGTCGATGCGATCAGGAAGGCGGCATACGTCAATATGTAGCCAATCGTGAAGTGAGCCAAGCCAACCAAACGAGCTTGAACGATGGAGAGAGCCACAGGCTTGTCTTTCCACTGAACCAAACTTGCAAGAGGAGTGCGTTGGTGCGCCCATACTAGGGTTTCGATCAATTCTTGCCAGTAACCACGCCAAGAGATCAAGAACATGAATCCAGTTGCCCAAACTAGGTGTCCGAATAGGAACATCCAAGCCCAAACAGAGATATTGTTCATGCCATAGGGGTTATAGCCATTGATCAACTGTGCAGAGTTGAGCCATAGGTAGTCACGGAGCCAGCCCATGATCGTGACAGAGGATTCGTTGAACTGAGCAACGTTACCTTGCCATACACCGAGGTGTTTCCAATGCCAGTAGAAGGTTGTCCAACCAATGGTGTTCAACATCCAGAACATCGCGAGGTAGAAGGAATCCCATGCTGAGATATCGCAAGTACCGCCACGACCAGGACCGTCGCAAGGGAAGCTATAGCCAAAGTCTTTTTTGTCAGGCATCAGCTTAGAACCACGAGCATCCAACGCGCCCTTAACCAAGATCAAAGTGGTGGTGTGAAGTCCTAGAGCGATTGCATGGTGAACCAAGAAGTCGCCAGGCCCAATGCTCAGGAACAACGAGTTGTCACCAGCATTGATACCAGCCAACCAACCAGGTAAGTAAGCAGCACCAGCATTAGCAGGAATACTACCAGCGTTGGAGAGAAGAACATCAAAGCCGTAGAGAGCTTTACCGTGAGCAGCTTGAATAAATTGAGCAAATACAGGCTCGATCAAGATTTGCTTTTCAGGAGTACCAAACGCTTGCATTACGTCGTTATGAACATAGATGCCGAGGGTATGGAAGCCCAAGAAAAGAGATACCCAGCTAAGGTGAGAGATGATTGCTTCTTTATGCTCAAGCATACGAGCAAGCACGTTGTCCTTGTTAGCTTCAGGATCGTAGTCACGCACGAAGAAGATCGCACCGTGAGCAAATGCACCGACCATCAAGAAACCAGCGATATATTGGTGATGAGTATATAGAGCAGCTTGAGTGGTGAAATCCTTAGCGATGAACGCATAGGAAGGCATCGAGTACATGTGCTGAGCAACCAACGATGTGATTACGCCCAAAGAAGCAAGAGCCAAGCCGAGTTGGAAGTGCAAAGAGTTGTTGATTGTATCATACAAGCCCTTGTGTCCAGCGCCTAACGCACCACCAAAGGGAGTGCCTTTAGGAGGATTGTGAGCATTCAAGATGTCTTTGATGCTGTGACCGATACCAAAGTTGGTGCGGTACATGTGACCAGCAATGATGAATAAAACAGCGATCGCCAAGTGGTGATGCGCGATGTCAGTCATCCAAAGAGACTCAGTTTGAGGATGGAACCCACCAAGGAAGGTCAGGATTGCAGTACCAGCACCTTGAGATGTTCCAAACACATGACCTGCGGTGTCAGGATTCTGAGCATATACGCCCCAGTTACCTGTGAAGAAAGGTGCAAGCCCTGCTGGATGAGGAGGAACGCTCAAGAAATTGTCCCAACCAACATGGATACCACGAGATTCAGGAATCGCAACGTGAACCATGTGACCAGTCCAAGCCAAAGAGCTAGCTCCGAACAAACCAGCCAAGTGGTGGTTTAGACGGGATTCAGCATTCTTGAACCAAGAAAGGCTAGGACGGAAGCTAGGCTGTAAGTGCAACCAACCTGCGAACAGGAGAACCGCAGCGAATACTAGCATCCAGATCGCGCCAGTAAATAGTTCAGCATTGGTACGCATACCGATGGTGTACCACCAGTGGTAAACACCCGAATAAGCGATGTTTACGGGGCCAGCAGCATCAGTTTGTGTAAATGCTTCAACAGCCGCCTTACCGAAATGAGGATCCCAAATCGCATGGGCGATCGGACGTGTTGTGAGAGGATTTTGAATCCATTGCTCGAAGTTACCCTGCCACGCTACGTGAAACAGGTTGCCAGATGTCCACAGGAAGATGATTGCCAAATGTCCGAAGTGTGAAGCAAAAATCTTTTGGTAAAGACTTTCTTCAGTAACACCATCATGACTTTCAAAATCGTTCGCTGTGGCGATCGCATACCAGATCCGACGGGTTGTTGGATCTTGTGCGAGAGCCTGGCTAAACTTAGGAAATTTCGTTGCCATTTTTACTTCAATTTCTCCGTTAAAATTAAGCCAGTTTACCCAATTGCACCGTAACGGGCGAGGAAGAATGCCCAAGTTGTGGCAATTCCACCCAACAGGTAGTGAGCTAGACCCACAGCACGACCTTGAGTGATGCTCAAAGCGCGAGGAGAGATAGCAGGAGCGACGTTGAGCTTGTTATGCGCCCATACGATCGACTCGATGAGTTCTTGCCAGTAGCCGCGACCACTGAACAGGAACATGAGGCTGAAAGCCCAGATGAAGTGAGCGCCCAAGAAGATCAAACCGTAAGCCGACAAAGCCGAACCGTAGGATTGAATAACGTTGGAAGCTTGCGCCCACAAGAAGTCACGCAACCAACCATTGATGGTCAATGCACTCTGTGCAAAGTTACCGCCAGCCATGTTGGTGATTGTGCCGCTTGCGTCAACAGTACCGAAAATATCAGACTGCATTTTCCAAGAGAAGTGGAAGATTACAACAGAAATACAGTTGTACATCCAGAAAAGACCCAAGAAAACGTGATCCCATGCCGAAACTTGACATGTGCCGCCACGACCAGGACCGTCGCAAGGGAAGCGGAAACCGAGTTCAGCCTTGTCTGGAACCAAGCGAGAACTGCGAGCATAAAGCACGCCTTTCAGCAAGATCAAGACAGTAACGTGAATGGTAAACGCATGGATGTGGTGAACCAAGAAGTCAGCCGTACCAAGAGCCATGTGTGCCATCGCAACCTTGCCACCAACAACCATAGTTTCGCCACCGAAGATGGGGCTAACGCTAGAGTTTAAATAAGGAGCAGTTGTACCAGCAGCAGCAGCATGAATACCTTGAATCCAGTTAGCGAAGACAGGCTTCAACTGAATTGCGGTATCGGAGAACATATCTTGAGGACGACCCAATGCACGCATGGTGTCGTTGTGGATATATAGACCAAAGCTGTGGAAGCCAAGGAAAATACATACCCAGTTAAGGTGAGAAATTAATGCATCGCGCTGACGCAACATGCGATCGAGCAAGTTATTTACATTCTTGGCAGGATCGTAGTCACGAACCATGAAGATACCCGCGTGAGCAGCAGCACCACAAATACAGAAGCCGCCGATCCACATGTGATGGGTAAATAGCGAAACTTGAGTAGCGTAGCTGGTCGCAATATAAGGATAAGCAGGCATCGCGTACATATGCTGAGCGACGATGATGCTTAGTGAACCCAACATAGCCAAGTTAACTGCTAGTTGTGCGTGCCAAGATGAGGTCAAAATTTCGTATAGACCCTTGTGACCTTCGCCAGTCAGAGGTCCCTTGTGAGCTTCAAGGATTTCCTTCATGCTGTGACCGATACCAAAGTTGGTGCGGTACATATGTCCAGCGATGATGAAAAGTGTCGCGATCGCAAGGTGATGGTGAGCTTGGTCAGTTAGCCACAAAGAACCAGTTTGAGGATTCAAACCACCCTTGAAGGTCAAGAAATCTGCATAAGCACCCCAATTCAAAGTGAAGAAAGGTGTTAGACCCTGAGAAAAACTAGGGAAGATTTGCGCCATCAAGTCGGTATTGAACAAAAACTCGTGGGGCAGAGGAATCTGATCAGCAGGTACGCCCTTATCAAGGTAGTAGTTGATAGGAATCGATACATGGATCTGATGTCCAGCCCAAGAGAGTGAACCCAAACCGAGCAAACCAGCCAAGTGGTGGTTCATCATCGATTCAACATTCTTGAACCACTCAAGTTTAGGAGCAGCCTTGTGGTAGTGAAACCAACCAGCGAAGAACATCAAACCTGCCATCACCAAACCGCCAATTGCGGTGCAGAGGAGTTGATACTCGGTGGTGATACCAGATGCTCTCCAAAGGTGGAACAAACCAGAAGTGATTTGAATACCTTGGAAACCGCCGCCAACATCGCCGTTCAAGATGTCTTGACCGACAACATTCCAGACTACTTGAGCGCTGGGTTTGATGTTGACTGGATCGGCTAACCAACCAACGTAGTTGGAGAATTTTGCGCCGTGGTAATACATACCACTAAGCCAGATAAAGATGATACCTAGATGCCCGAAGTGAGCCGAGAAGATCTTGCGAGCAGCATCTTCTTCGTTGGTGAAACTGTCAAAGTCATGCACATTGGCATGAAGATCCCAAATCCAAGTGGTGGTTTTTGGGCCCTTCTTGAGGGTGCGATCGAAGTGACCAGGTTGTCCCCACTTCTCAAAGGAAGTAGGTACTACGTCACGATCAACCGAGACCTTTACCGATGTATCTGGCTTTTGAGGAGTCATTGTCATGTAAATTTTCCTCTCTCAGACTGTTAAGACAAAGTAGATTAAACGATTTAGGCTAGTTCTCTCATAGTGCTGAATCTATGAATGAGATAAGGACTGCTTTAACAAGAGAAGCTAAGCCACGATGACGTAATTATAGATTTAGGTTTGGATCGCTCTAGACACTTTGTAACAATTGTTTAGAATCCCTCTAATTTGCTCAATCCTTTGTACTGCAATAAATTGCAATTTGTTGGGAGACGTTGCTTTACTTCGCAACGTAAATGTTTTTGGGGATTTTCTTAACAAAACTTTATTTTTGAAGGTTCTAAAGTAGAGCCAATTACGCCTTACAACTTATGTTGAATTTGCGGAAATTTAGCACAGTCGCGCTTTTGTAAATTTATAAAGTGGACAAATCCGATAAAAAGCAAAAACCCCGCTTAGCGGGGTTTTTGCTTTTTATTCGATTTAATAGCAGCTCCGGGATTTGAACCCGGGACCTACGGATTATGAGACCGTCGCTCTA
>JBAXTW010000123.1:0-14702 GCA_037129985.1 Pseudanabaena sp. ELA645
TCCTCCGCACGCAACCCATGCAACAACACTGAAAACAACGCCCGATCGCGCAACACCACCTAACGAGATCGCCTCATAAATCCGCAACACCTCCTCATCCTCCAAATCCTTAGCCACAGGATCAGGCAATCGCTCCTGCTGAATCCCAATTGTCGGATCGGCAGCCACATATTCTGAGAGCAACATCCACCGATAAAACGATTTCAAAGTCCGCAGCACCCGATTTACCGAACTCAGCGCCAACTCACGTTCCTTTAGCAAAAAAGTCTTAAACTGCGTTACTTTGCGGCGACTCACATCCACCCAAGCTAGATCGCACCAATCCATAAATGTTCGCAAGTCCGCTTGATAAGCCTTACAACTCTTCGGCTGCAAAGACCTTGACGCTAAAAACTCATCAACCCTCGTTTGACGTAAATCTGTAGTAGCGATCGCTTTAGGCGGTTCGCTGTAAACAACTAAAATTGGCTCTGGAATCGACATAGCCTCACGTGAATTAACAATTTATCTTCTCATCGACATCACCTTGCATACAAAGTGAGATCGTCCGCCATTAGCGACCCCTATCTCTAAGTGTAGTGTTAGAAGATGCGAAAAAAGCGATCGTTTTCAAGATCGAAAGCCCAATTCGTCTTAGGAATATCTTAGAGCAAATAATCATCAATTATTTGCCATTAAATTTATATGAATAAGTATTTATGCTTAGTTTGGTTGACGTGTTTTTGAGGTTTCAGGGCTTTGCTTGGCGCGTTGCGTTATATTGATGGGGTATCTCTGCCTGTTAGTTAGCTGTCGTTATGCAAAAATGGTTTAATACCGCTGGTCCCTGTAAGTCTGACATTCACTACATGTTGTCAGCTACAGAGCGCTTGCCTGAAATCAAACAATTAATTGCTCAAGAAAATTACTTTGTGATTCATGCGCCAAGGCAAGTGGGTAAGACTACAGCGATGATTACTCTTGCACAAGAATTAACGGCGAGTGGTCAATATACGGCGGTGATGTTATCTCTGGAAGTGGGGGCTGTATTTTCCCATGATCCAGAATTGGCGGGGCGGGCAATTTTGGATGAGTGGCAGGATGCAATTAAGTTTTATTTACCACCAGAGTTGCACCCCAGTCATGGCATTTTAGGAGAATCAGGTCGTCACATCGGTGCTTTTTTGGCAGCATGGTCACAAGAATCATCTCGTCCTCTGGCTGTGTTTTTGGATGAAATTGATGCTTTGAGTGACGAGACTCTAGTTTCTGTGCTTCGGCAAATCCGCTCTGGATTTCCACGTCGTCCAAAGGGATTTCCGCAGTCAGTTGCTTTGGTGGGGATGCGTGATGTGCGGGATTATAAATATGCTTCAGGAGGAAGCGATCGCCTAAATACCTCTAGTCCTTTTAATATCAAAGTGCGCTCCTTCACACTGAGTAATTTTACGCTTGAGGATGTGAGGAATCTTTATCAGCAACATACAGACGCTACAGGACAAATATTTACGCCAGAAGCTGTTGATTTAGCCTTTCATTTGACTCAGGGTCAGCCTTGGCTGGTCAATGCGCTCGGCAAGGAAATAGTTGAATACATAGCTAAAGATCCATCTATTCCTATTACTGCTGAGTTAGTGAATTATGCGAAGGAAATACTGATTAAGAGACAAGATACGCATCTGGATAGTCTTGCGGAGAGACTCAGAGAAGATAGAGTTAGAGCCATAATTCAACCAATTTTATCTGGATTAGAGCTAGGAGATACTCCAGATGACGATCGGCGTTATTTGTTGGATTTGGGTTTAGTGGTGCGAAGTCAAGAAGGTGGGTTAAAGATTGCTAATCCCATTTATCAAGAAGTGATTCCCAGAGTTTTATCTCAAGGAGTGCAGGATAGTCTGCCGATGATTCAACCGAGCTGGCTGAATGCTGATGGAAGTCTCAATGCTCAAGTCCTACTTAATGCTTTTCTAGTTTTCTGGCGACAACATGGGGAACCTTTATTCAAGAGTGCTAATTATCCTGAAATTGCACCCCATCTAGTGATGATGGCATTTCTGCACCGAGTGGTTAATGGTAATGGCACGTTGGAGAGGGAATATGCCATTGGTTCGGGCAAGATGGATATCTGTTTGCGCTATGGCAAACAAACTTTGGCAATGGAGTTGAAGGTATGGGCTGATAAAAGACCAGATCCGCTTAAGGAAGGTTTGCCGCAGATCGATAGGTATTTGTCGGGTTTGAGTTTAAATACGGGTTGGTTGGTGATATTCGATCGCCGTTCTGGTTTGCCGCCGCTTAGCGATCGGACTACGACGGAGAATGTGATGAGTCCCGCAGGGCGAGAGATTATCGTCATTCGTGGTTAGACAACTAATTCAAGTGGTACAGATATGCCAATTCCAGAGCCTATTTTAGTTGTTTACGGTGAACCGCCCAAAGCGATCGCTACTACAGACTTACGCCAAGCAAGAGTTGATGAGTTTTTAGCATCGAGGTCTTTGCAACCCAAAAGTCGTAAAGCTTATCAAGCAGACTTGCGGACATTTATGGATTGGTGCGATTTGGCTTGGGTGGACGTGAGTCGTCGCAAAGTGACACAGTTTAAAACTTTTTTGCTGAAGGAGCGTGAATTGGCGCTGAGTTCGGTAAATCGGGTACTGCGGACTTTGAAATCGTTTTATCGGTGGATGTTGCTTTCAGAATATGTAACGGCTGACCCGACGATTGGCATTCAGCAAGAGAGATTGCCCGATCCTGTGGCAAAGGATTTGGAGGATGAAGAGGTGTTGCGGATTTATGAGGCGATCGCCTTGAGTAAAGTGATGTGGCGCGATCGGGCTTTGTTTTCGGTGTTGTTGCATGGATTGAGGGCGGAGGAGGTCTGTCGTTTGAATGTTGAGGATTATGTGAATGGAGAATTGGTGATTAAGGAGGCAAAGTGGGATAGTAAAGGGGAAGTGCCTTTGACAAAGTTGGGTATTCAGGATTTGGACGCTTATTTGGGTTGGCGGAGAGAACAAGAAGGAGAGTTATCGAATGAAAATTCTTTGTTTGTGTCTTGCTCAAATCGTAGTCAGGGTAAGCGGTTGACTTATTGGGGTATTCGTCATGTGATGGATGATTTGGCGGAGAAGACGGGGATTGATTTGCATTCCCATCGGGGCAGACATACGTTTGCGACAAATTTGATTGTGAAGTATGAGTTAGATCCTTCTTTGGCGATGGAGTTAACTCGACATCGTGATGTTAGGAGTTTTAGGCGTTATACCAATCGTAAGAATAAGATTGCAGCGAAACGCGCTTTTCTGAAGGCATCGGAAAAGTTGGATTAGAAAAAGGATTGTGTACCAAAATAGATGAACCCCGCATTGCATCGTAAGAGCAATTTATGAATTGCCCTTACAATGCGTTATTTTGCGTAAGTCCTAAAATGAAGGAATTTTTAACCTGATTGGGGTTGTCATGAGACAAATAGTTAGATACTCTAATAGTTAGTTAAAATAATTAGAATATCTAACTATTTGGTTCTTACTATTTCTTAGTTTTATTTTTCTTTCATTTGCGTAATTTTTGATTAAGTAAGGAGCAGTGCTAACTGTGACTAGATTGCATGAAAATAATGAGCATCATGAGGCGATAGATGTTCTTGAGCCTAACTATAGCCGTAATCATTTGATGCTAGAGACGCGATCGCTAACACGAGATTTTGGGCAAATGCGGGCGGTGGATAATGTCAATATTCAGGTCAAAGCAGGTGAGGTATTTGGCTTATTAGGTCCAAACGGTGCTGGTAAAAGTACCACGATTAAAATGCTGACGACGCTTTTACCTCCCAGTTCTGGTAATGCGGCGATCGCAGGATTAGACCTCATCCGTCATCCTTCCGAGATACGTCGAGCAATTGGCTATGTGCCACAGTCACTATCTGCGGATGGTAGTCTTACGGGTTATGAGAATCTGTTGATTTTTTCTAAACTTTATGACATTCCTCGCAAATATCGTGAAACGCGCATCCGTGATGTATTGGAATTTATGGGTTTAGAAGAAGCTGCTCATCGGCTTGTACGTCAATATTCGGGCGGCATGATTCGCCGTTTAGAAGTGGCGCAATCAATGCTGCATCAACCTCAAGTTCTTTTTCTCGATGAGCCAACTGTGGGACTAGATCCCCTTGCCCGTAGCTATGTCTGGACATTGGTGAAGCAACTACGAGAAAGGTATGGAACCACGATTATTTTGACAACGCATTTTCTGGAAGAAGCAGATAGTTTATGCGATCGCGTAGCGATTATGCAGGCAGGCAAAGTGGTTGTAACAGGTGAGCCTAGAGAACTCAAAGCTGCTCTCAATCACGAAAGTGCCACATTAGATGATGTATTTATCCATTACACAGGCGATCAATTGACAACAGGAGGAGGTAATTATCGTGAAACATCTAGAAATCGACGGACGGCTCAACGGTTGGGATAATTTGGCACAGGGTTCGAGACGGATTAAAAAACGTAGTCCTTGGCAGGCGATCACCGAATTTATCAATAAAACGCTGATCATTACCGAACTGGAAGTGCGAAAACTGCGCCACGATCCTACCGATCTGATTGTGCGGGCGGTGCAGCCTGTGTTGTGGTTGCTGATTTTCGGACAGGTATTTACCAGAATTCGTGGTATTCCTACCAATGGCTTACCCTACCTCGATTTCATGGCGGCAGGTATCCTAGCCCAAAGTGTCCTCTTTGTATCGATTTTTAGTGGGGGGATGTCGCTAATTTGGGAGCGAGATTTAGGATTAGCCCATAAATTTTTGGTTAGTCCCACCCCTCGCGCCGCTATTGTTTTAGGCAAAGGGATTGCATCGGGTGTGCGCTGTTTATCACAGGTTTTTGTGGTTTATCTCCTGTCCCTAGTTTTAGGAGTACAGCTTAACTTTAGTGCGATCGCGATGTTAGGCGTTTTACTAATTGTGATGCTGGGCGCAGCTTGTTTTTCGATTTTTTCGATCATCGTGGCGTGTCTAGTGAAATCCCGCGAAGGTTTTAACGGCATGGGACAACTGTTGACTATGCCTCTGTTCTTTGCCAGTAATGCCATTTATCCGATCGAGATTATGCCGCCTTGGTTGCAATTTGTATCTCGCATTAATCCCCTGACCTATCAGGTTGATGCCTTGCGGAGTGTAATGCTCCTGAATGGTACAAGCATTTATGGCTATGGCTTTGACACAGCAGTTTTGGTGCTAGTCCTGATTGTCCTCACTTTTATTGGTGGTCGCCTATATCGTCAGATTGGAATGTAACGGGATAAAATGGCAAAAGAGTATCCCGAAGGGATACTCTTTTGCCCTGTAACAACCAATATCAGCTAAGAGTTAACCATCCCATGGGATCGAAAAAGTCAGTTCGCCAACCAGCTTCAGAATCAATCACTCCAGATCTGGACTCCACATTATCTAAGCAATGTGCTGCCAAAGTAATGGAAACAATTCCCTTAGTCATGCGATTTATTCGTGCCGATATGCGCGATCGCAAGGCAACTGAACTATCGGTTCCCCAATTTCGGACGCTGGCTTTTTTAGATCGTAACCCTGGTGCATCCTTAGCTGAACTTTCTGAACATTTAGGCGTAACTTGTGCCACCGCCTCAGCGAATACGGAACGCCTTGTCCAACGCAATTTTGTCCATCGCTGTGACCATCCATCGGAACGTCGTCGCGTTTCCCTAAAATTGACCCCTGATGGTAAAGCCCATCTTGATGCTGCCAGAGATTTAACCCGTGCTTATATTGCTGATTTACTGGACTCCCTGAGTGAAGAACAGATCGCCAAAATCGATGACAGTTTAGCGCTTCTCTACCAAGTTTTTGAATCCAAATCTACTCCGTGAAGCATTTTCTTTACGCATTACCATGAGTTCTCATCCGCAAAGCCCCAATCAAAAATCTTCGCAAACACCACCTAAAATTAATCCTCCTGCCGATCGCCATGATCCTTTTGCGGTGCTAAGAATTCGTGATTTTCGTCTCTTTGCGATCGGGAGAATTCTCATTTTCACTTCCTTTCAAATGCAAACCGTAGCCCTTGGTTGGGAGATTTATGATCGCACAGGTTCTGCTTTAGCCTTAGGTGGTGTAGGTTTAGCCCAAGTCACACCGATGATTTTGTTAACTCTATTAACTGGTCACGTTGCCGATCGCCACGATCGCAAAAACACGATCTTATTTGCAATTTTTCTATCGATTCTCTGCTCCCTTGGACTGGCGGCAATTTCCTACGGTAAAGGAGCGATCGCTTGGGTTTATGTCCTACTAGCTTTGATTGGTATTGGTCGCGCCTTTCTCAAACCCGCCAGTGATGCTTTTATCTGGCAGTTAATTCCCATTGAAATGTTTGCCAATGCTGCTACTTGGAACAGTAGCAGTTTTCATCTCGCCGCCGTTGTGGGACCAGCGCTTGGAGGCTTCGCGATCGCCGTTCTCGGAAATGCTACAGGTGTGTATCTATTTGCTGCTTTTGCCGCTTTCTGTTGCTTCATCGCTGTAGTAACTATACCCAAACGCCCTGTCACCTATGCTTCCGAACCAATCTCTCTCAAAGCACTTTCCGCAGGTTTCAAATTTGTTTGGCACAATCAAGTTATTCTCGGTTCCATTTCCCTTGACTTATTTGCGGTGTTGCTAGGTGGTGCAGTTGCCCTCTTACCAATTTTTGCTAAGGATATTCTGCAAGTGGGAGCTTTAGAACTAGGGTTTCTCCAAGCCGCACCTTCGGTTGGTTCATTAATGATGGCAGTAGCGATCGCCCATTTACCAGCATTTAAGCGATCGGGATTGGCAATGCTCTGGTCAGTGGTTGGCTTTGGAATTGTCACGATTATATTTGGCTTGTCGCGTTGGTTCTGGCTTTCTTTATTGATGCTGTTCTTGAGTGGAGCGCTCGATATGATCAGCGTTGTTATTCGCCATACCCTCGTCCAGATTCGCACTCCTGAACATTTGCGAGGTCGAGTCGCGGCCGTGAATAGTGTGTTTATCAGTGCTTCCAATGAATTAGGAGGATTTGAGTCAGGTTTAGCGGCGGCTCTCTTTGGTCCGATCATTGCCGTAGTCGGTGGAGGTATTGGCACGATTGCTGTAGTGGGAGCCACCCTTTGGCTATTCCCTGACCTTAAAAATCTCGGTGCATTAGCTGATTATCGAGAACCAGATTTGAAATTATCAGAAGTCCAAGCTTCTGAAGTTTGATTTGTTTAAAGAGACAGGCGCAAAGCGCCTGTCTCTTCAATATTTTCATTTGCATAGGAGAAAAAAATGTGGCTTAAAGCGATCGATCATATCCAAGTTACTTCTACACCTGATTTAGAAGCAGCGATGCTCTTTTTCTATGGTCAGGCTTTAGGATTAGCCGAAATCCCCAAACCATCATCCCTACAAGCGGTTGGTGCATGGTATCAACTGGGAAATACGCAAATTCATGTTGCCACGGAGCCAGAAATCCATAATGCTCAATCTCGGCGACATATTGCTTTTGAAGTAGAAAATCTAGAAGCTTTCCGCCAACATTTGCAAACTCTAGATGTCGAGATTATCCCTGATCGCCAACCATTAGCAAATTGCGATCGCTTTTATCTACGCGACCCTGCTGGCAATAGAATTGAGATTCTTGAGTACTATTAACTGAGTTTAGGCATCATGCGTTAGGCTGATGCTTAAACTTTTTATAATCACTTTTAGTTATGGTTTCCACAATCAAGACTGTTTGTTAGTTTTTGTTATACTGGATACAATAGATGCAAATCTAAAAAGCTTTTCAAGTTGTGAAAAGGAAATAGGTGAGTATTATGTTTGGCAACATTAGAGAAGCTCGTTATCAAGAAGGACAACGCGATCGCGACGGGGGAATGCTGCCACGTAAAGATGATTCTGCTTACTTAGAGGGTTATCTTAAAGGTAGACCTGAAGGGTTAGATGGGGTTATGCAATATTTTCCTACGGTAGAAGATTATCTAAAATGGAGATTAAATCATTCCAAATCTTCAAGTGTTTAATTCGTTAAAACCAAAAGAGGAGTGACGGCGCTTTGCGCCACCACCCCTCTTTTAGACCCAAGAATTAGCGGCGCTTCGCGCCGCTAATTCTTGGATGGGAAGGGAGTAAGCAAAACTGGCTTTGCTATATTATGAATTAAATGTTTTTGAAAGATGATTTTCTAATAATACTAGTCGATCATTCCCCCAAAACATTGCGTCATCAATGAAGAAAGTTGGTACACCAAAAGCCCCACGATGAAAAGCTTCTTGAGTAATTTTGTCTAGTTCAAGACATAGATCAGTTGACTGTAAAGCTAGGCGAAAATTATCTTTGGAAATTCCTAAACTAGCAGCTATGTCAATTAGTATTTCCACAGTAATTTCTACTTGTTCAGCAAATATTTTTTGGAAAAGTAGTTGGCTATACTTAGTGATCAGTTGCGGTTGGTTAGTAGCAAGAGCGGTGATCGCTAACATTTCAGGGGTGATTGCTTGTAGTTTCGGTTCGTGAAAAGGGATTCCGTAATAATCAGCCCAACGTTTTGCATCCTCTTGGCGGTAATTCCAATCATATTGTCCAGAGCTAGGCTGATCTGTAAATGGATTATGTGGTCTAAGTCTGATTAATGCACCGCTAAACAAAGGCTTCCAAATAAACTTGCAGTCAAATTGAGACTGAATACGCGGAATTTGAGAAGCAGCTAAATAGGAATACCGACTTCCCAAACCATAATAAAAATCAATCGTAACGGGCATAAAATAATATTCTTGTTCCCCTCTCCCACAGGAGAGGGGTGAGGGCAATAGTTATTTTGCAACAGGCACTGGTTCACCGAGAATTTTGGTAAACCGCTCTATATAGAACTCTTGAGGATTAGCTACGGCTTTAATCGATTCGCGATCGCGTAAAGCTGCCCACCATTTCTGAATACGAGGAGTTTCAGTAGGAAGTTCAAATCTGCGGAAATTTTCCAGTACTGCCAAACGCTCAAACCAAGGATAGAAGCTGATATCAACTAGGCTCAACTGATTGCCTAGAAAATAAGTTCCATCGCCCGACAATTTGCCAAATCCTTCTTGCTCAATGAAAAGCAAAGCTTCAATAAACTCTCTGCGCCCTTGCTCTTGTTCTTCCACAGTTTTACCGCGCAATAGTTTTACAAAGGCGGGGACAAAGCGAGTATTGGCATAGTCAACCCAAATTCGGGCGATCGCCTTTTGACCAGCATCTTTAGGTAAGAGAGCAGGTTCGGGGAATACTTCTTCTAAATATTCATTGATGATTGCCGATTCGTAAATTTCAAAGCCATTATGGACAATAGCGGGGACTTTTCCATAACGAGAAACCCTGAGGAATTCTGCGGGTTTATTCTGGAAATCAATGTCAGTAGAGGTGAATTCAATTCCTTTTTCTAGGAGAACTACGCGAGTACGTTGAGCAAAGGTAGAGGCTTTGGCGAAATAAAGATGTAATGCAGTCATAGAGGATTCTTAACGTATTGTAAATGTCTTATACATATATACTACGGTTTGTTTGTCGAGTTACCGTAGATTTGATGTAATGATTATTACATATAGGTTTTCGGTAAGGATGTCTCCTGAATAACAAAGATTTATTTGCCTACAAAGTTTTTTTGTATCGGGCTGATCTTGCTAATAAATCTTCCCAAAAGTTCTATTTGCTGCGGCGATCGCCATATACAGTTTCATGGTTTTCTTATTTCCGATTCTTTCTGATTCTATTTTTAACGTGATGTGTAACCAAGCGATCGCGTTGATATATGTAAATAGAAATGTCTTTTTGTATCTTTTTATTCTAAATGAATATTGTCTAAAAAATTCTAGCTAATCTACCTATTTAGATGATTTAGGCAGAAAAATTCCGTATAATTACCCTAAAATAGGATCTTAGGCAGAATTTTTCTGTATAATACTCCCTACAAGGTGATTAGGTAATTAGGCTGAAAGTCAAGTTTCTGCCTATATCGCTTATAGTTGTATAATACTGGAAACGTGAGGTTCAGTTGAAAAATTTTTCACTACGTTGAGAGATAGTTGGCGGGATCGGCGCTGGCAGCCGAGCTTAGTGAGAAGTGATCGGTGATCGTTTTTCATATTCCACTCTGACAGCAAGTAGTGATATTAAACTTTAGAAATTTGAGGTTAAGATCATGGGCATTGAAAATGAAAAACTTAGTAATTATTATAGGAACCTTGGGGCTGCTAATAGCTTCTCTGATATTAAGAATAAGAAGCCCGATCCTCTTGTTAAATTAAGTATCGAAGATGAAGCAAAAATATTTGAACAAAAAATTAGTCCTTTTCTAGTTGGGCTAAATAAACTAAATGAAGCTTTGAATGAGGCTGAGAAATTTGATCCAAACAAACATTTTTATCCAACAATCATAATTAGAAAATTAGATCTGGATAATAAATCTCTTTTTCAAATAAGACAACTATTCGACGTATTAGTAGAAAAACTTGAAAGAATTAGCATTGAAAGAAGTAGAAGAAATATAAATCTTCGTGTTATTGCCATCCTGAAGCAAAATCTAACTGATTCAATGGGCATTAATTTAGTAAAAATAGCTTTAGATATTCTATCCTCACAGGTAGATAGGGTAGATAGTGTAGATGGTAATGATCAAAGTATAAAAAATACACTTAGAATCTTAAAGGATAAATGTACTATTTTCGTCGAAAAATATGTTTTACACCTAAGCAACCCTTCTGCATTGGGATATGTATGGGGAGTAGAGACAGACGAATATGTTGAAGTTTTTTTTCTGCTTTATAGCAGACGTAATATTGAATTACAACAATTAAGTGCAGTTGCCAGCATACTTTGTACTGCAAAGGGTGTAAGAAGATTTCATTCTGAGGCATTTCAGGGAATGCTAAGTCGAGCCTTTGGTGGAATTGGCATTGCTGATGAAATTGTAGAGCGAATTAACTGCGTAGTTGATAACTACGTTAATTTTGATAAAATCCCGATTATTAATTCACTGAATGTACAAGAAAAATATAAAGCAGAACTTCGAGATGAGTTTCGATATTTACAAAATATAATTGCAGAACGCTAATTAGTGCGATCGCCGATCTTGTAGGTTGATTGAGATGACGAAACCCAACATTGCCTTTATTTCTTACCTTAATATTCCCTCGCTAATAAAATTGGAGTTCTCACTTCGTCAGAGAGAGAGATAACAGTAACTCGACAATGAGATTATCATTTCTCATAGTTGGGTTGCGTTCCTTAAACCAATCTAAAAGGTCAGCGATCGCACTTGAATAGAAAGAACCCTCACCTACAGGTAAGGGTTGCATGATTTTTACTTTTTACTTTTACATTTTTCCTTGCGATCGCTAGACAGCTACCAATTCCTTCTTAACCACAAATTGATTAGTTGGACGAGGCAAACCGAGATTCTCGCGGAGGGTTTTTCCTTCATACTCAGTGCGGAATAGACCGCGTTCTTGCAAGATCGGAATTACCAAATCCACAAACTCATCTAATCCACCTGGTAAATAGGGAGGCATGATATTGAATCCATCGGCAGCATCATTGATAAACCAATCTTCGAGAGCGTCAGCAATCTGGACAGGTGTACCAACCAATTGCCGATGTCCTCTTGCTCCTGCAATCCATTGATAGAGTTGGCGGATGGTGAGATTTTCGCGTCGTGCCAATCTGATCAGCAAGTCCTGACGACTCTGATGTAGCTCCGTTTCAGGCAAATCAGGTAAAGGACTATCAAGATCATAGCTAGATAAATCCACATCACCCAACATCGCACCTAATAAAGACAAACCAACTTTAGGATCAATGCCATCCTGCAACTTTTGGAATTTCTCTTTGGCTTCCTCTTCGGTGCGACCAATCACAGGAAATACCCCTGGCATGATCTTAATATGATCGGGATTGCGACCTACTTTGGCAGCCCGTTCCTTCACATCGGCATAGAAAGCCCTAGCGTCAGCAAGGGTTTGGTGTGCTGTGAAAATCACTTCCGCAGTTTCCGCCGCCAAGTTTTTGCCATCTTCCGACGAACCAGCTTGAACGATCACGGGATAACCTTGAATTGGACGCGCTACATTTAAAGGTCCACGGACTGAGAAATTCTCACCTTTATGATTGGGAACATGAAGTTTGTCAGGATCGAAGTAAATACCTGATTCTTTATTACGAATAAAGGCATCATCTTCCCAACTGTCCCAAAGTCCTTTGACCACATCCACGAATTCACGGGCGCGTTGATAGCGTGGTGCATGGTCTGGATGCTTGTCCAGATTGAAGTTTTTCGCTTCACTATCGGTTGCCGATGTCACTAAGTTCCATCCAGCCCGACCGCCACTCAGGTAATCAAGAGAAGCGAATTTACGGGCAAGATGATAGGGTTCGTTATAGGTAGTGGAAACGGTGGCAATCAAACCAATATGCTCAGTAACGACAGATAAGGCTGAAAGCAAAGTAATTGGTTCAAAATGTGCGACGTGACCCGCACGACTAATGATGTCCTTATCTTGACCGTGATCGCGTACTGACACACCATCAGCAAAGAAAATCGTATCAAATTTACCTCGTTCGGCAGTTTCAGCGATTTTACGGAAGTGGTTAAAATCCAAACCACCCTCAGCATTGGCATCAGGATAGCGCCAAGAAGCAACGTGATGTCCTGAACTCATCAGGAATGCGCCTAATCTTAGCTTTCTTTTTTCAGTCATGGTTTTTTAGAAATTCACTTAAAGTTTTAGATCTTCCTCCCCTACCCTTCAAGGGAGTAGGCAAGGACTTGAGATGAGTTTTAATAACCCGTAGACTTATCCACTACATTTCGCAAAGGCTGACCTGTGCGATAGCGTTGCAGATTATCGAGAAAGAGATTGACAATGCGATCGATCGCTCTCGGCGAAGAAGCGGAAGTATGAGGTGTGATAAACACATTTGGCAAAGTCCAAAGGGGACTCTCTTGAGGCAAAGGCTCCACAGTGAAAGTATCCAGAGCCGCACCCGCAATTTTTTCCTCTTTGAGAGCTTTAATCAGTGCATCCTCATCAACGATCGCACCTCTAGCAATGTTGATCACAAAGGCTTTAGGACTCAAAGCATTGATTGCCGCTTCATCAAAGAGATTGGTAGTTTCTGGAGTAAGTGGTGTGGCAATTACTACATAGTCAGCTTCTGGTAAATGCGATCGCCATTCATCCTTACCAACGATTAAATCGAAATTCTCAAGCGGTTGGGGATTGCTGCGCGAGCCAATCACTTTTAGTCCAAAAGCTTTTGCACGTTGGGCGATCGCCTGTCCGATCTTACCTGCACCAATAATCAAAATCGTTTTACCGTAAATCTCACCAAGCTGTAACTCAAAGCCACGCTTCCAACCACGGTTTTGACGTAGTTCTAGCAAGGTATCAATTTTCTTAGCATGGTAGAGAATGTAGGTCAGCACAAATTCCGAAATTGGAATTGCAGAATTTCCTGCCCCATTGGTGAGAATGATATCCCGTTCCAAATATTTCGGTGTGAGAATGTGATTTACGCCAGCGCTAGGGGTTTGATGCCAACGGATTTTGGGCGCAACATCAAGAACTTGATGCAAAATTGGTGGTTTAAGATAGAACCAATTGAAATATACTTCGGCATCGGTGGGATCGCCATCAAGGTTGCCCGTTGAATCAACCCATGCTTTTTCGAGATCGGGATAGCGATCGCTGGTTAAATGTGGTTCTAAGCGATCGGCAAATTCTTTAGGAAGTAGTGCTTTCATAGATTCTCCTTAAATAATTCCAAAACATGAAGCCAAGCATCTGCTGCTGATTCGGGATGATAACTACCGCGATGATTACAGAAGAAACCATGTCCAGCGTTAGGATAGCGGAAGATTTTATGGGAGATCTTTGCTTCTGTCAGTGCTGCTGCTACCTTGTCCACATCCGTAAGCGGAATCCCTTTATCCTCTTCACCAAAGAAAGCATAAATCGGAGCTTTAATGTCTTTGGTAAGGCTAATCGTTGGTTCGCCGCCACCAAAGGTCGTACTAGGAATACCAGCCCCGTAGAAGGAAGCGGTTGCTTTAATCTCTGGCAATGTCGCGGTTAGGTAAACAACGTGACCACCAAAGCAGAAGCCAATCGAGCCGATCGCATCACCCTCGACATTTGGCAAAGCTTGGAGATATGCGATCGTTGCCTGAATATCACTAATGATTTCACTAGCCTTAGTTTGATCCTTGTGACCTCGACCAAGTTGAATATCTTCAGGAGCATAGAGAGACTCAAAATTGGGAGCCGTGCGTTGAAATAAAGCAGGGGCGATCGCCACATATCCTTCCTTAGCTAAGCGTTCGGCGACTTCGCGAATATGAATATTCACTCCGAAGATTTCTTGAATTACGATCACCGCAGGAAAAGTCCCTACGCGATCGGGTTCCGCCAGATAAGCATCAATTAGCAAATCACCATTAGCAACCTTCACGCGAGAGGTGCGAATTGTGGAGTTATCTTGAGTTTGATCAACAGTTGCAGTAGTCATAATTTATAAATTTAATTTGGTTTTTTCTTGTAATCTCTGCGGGAACTACCTTGTATAGATATATCTGTCTACGTTTCAGAGTGTAGATCCCCCCCAGCCCCCCTTATAAAGGCAGGGCTGTTTCAAGAAAGGGTAAGTAATCGAGAGAAATAGACAGTAATCA
>JBAXTW010000124.1:0-14399 GCA_037129985.1 Pseudanabaena sp. ELA645
GGCTTGTTGTTCTCATAATCTTCACGTTTTGTTACTTTAGCCAGCGTGTACTAGGTTCAGAAATAGTTGGCGAAAAATCTTGCCAAATCCGCTTACCTCTAGGCTGTTCAATTTCATCAAAGGCTTCGCTAAATGATTGCTGCAACACAAAAGCTTTAGCATCTAAAAGCAAACGGCGATAATTTTCACGGGTTTTCTCAAATTCAGCTAAAAATGCAATGTCTAAAATATCCCTTGAAAGGGTTAAATATAGCCGTTTAATAATTTCATTGATCGGGAAAATAACTTCACTACAGCCGAAACTACTAAAAGCCGCCACTTTTTCATTAATGACGGTATCGCCAACCGCTATGCCTAATGCGTCTGGCTCACGAATTAAAAATGTAGATAGGATCTCAGCATAGGCATCTAAACCATTTTGGAAAGATGGCATTTGGATTCTTTCGCTATTGGTGCGATCAATTAGCCAATGGTTGTCAAAGCGCATGGGACTATTTAGACGGCGGCTTTCAGATAGATGATGATCGATGACTTTAAAAAATCCATAGGTATCAGCACAAGCTTGTTCAGCTTCGTTCTCAAATAGCGAAGGCAATAAAGCAATTAGCTCTAAGCTGTTTGACTGCCCCGCAAACAACCTGTTTAGTAGAAATCGTAGTAAGTCAGCATAGATAGGCAGAATGTCACGACAAGTTGGGTAGGCAGTCGTGGCAAAGCAGTAAATACGCCTCCTTGGTGATACATTAATTCCAGCTTGTTGGGCGGCAGAAAGCACATTAGGATCACTACCACTTCTGAGTAAAGCTATTGACGATTGCTCCAAAGTCGCCATTAATTCACTGTCAGCTAGAGATTTATTAAGGCGATCGCTAATTAAGTCAAAGTCTTGACAGGCATAAGCATCTAAATCATCAGATAGCTTGCCCTCACTGGCAACTAATGTCCGAAACTGGATCAACGCCGCAATCTGTGGATATCGCTGCTGTAGTTTGTTCCGAACCGCAACCAAAAGTGCCGTGGTATAGGGATCGACTGCAATAGCGATCGCAGGAATAAAGTTCATGGCTTATTCTCTCAAAATTACAATCTATCTAAATGTTCTAAATAATTCTCAATCGCATTAATCTCTGCTTCAACCTGTTGCCGTAAAGTTACATCTAGATGTACTCTTTTCTGCAACTGTTCTTCTAGCTTTGCACTTAGATCATTGGCATAGTCATTAAGAAATTGGGAAACTTTATCTTGCTCACCTTCTTTATCCATTTGTTCCAACCGATCATCGACTTGTCCTTTTACTAATTCAAGCAACTCTTTATTCTTCTTGTGCTTGAACTCGTTGTAAGCACCCACCCGATCATCAGCAAGCTTAATATCTCTAACTACTCTAGATCCTGTCAGCTTTGCCGAGGTTTGAAAAGATCTACCCTTCTTTTGAATAATTCCTAACCCTAAGGCTAGGGCAAAACATTCTATAGCGTCATTATCATCATCTGTTGGTATCAGATCTGAAAAAGATGCCCAATCCTTATGCAAATGCTTAAAAGCACGTCCAGGATCGTCATAATGTTGCTTCATCTCATCAATTCCCTGCAAGGCAAACAAAGGCACACCTATTCTGACTCGAAATAACGTAATGCGTGTAGGATCACCTGTGGAGACAATGCTGGGTTTATTCCCACGACTAGGCAACTTCTGTTGAATTATAGGATCGTTGAGAATTGAAGTACTTGAATCTGCTGTCCCATAGTAGCAAGTCTCATGAATTGTCCCTGCATCCTCAATGGGAATTCTTGCCTCATCGTATCGCCACAATGGACAAGCTAAATCCCAAAGTTGTTTTAAGTCTTCGCCAGCTTGATCAGAAGTACTTTGACGTAGAGCCTCTTCTATAGAAAGATTTGTCAGTACACCATATCTCTCAGCAATAAAAGCCGTGATCTTTTCTTGCAATTCTCCAACCGTAAGACTTGCCCAATCAGATACACGACAATTTTGTTCCTTCTGCCAAATCAGAAAGTCTTCATAGACTATTTGAGGCTTGACATCTGCAATATCAAATCGTTGTAGAGTGTGAACAAAAAGATTAGGATTGTCTGCTGAGGCGCTACTGGTGGTGACTTTTGGCTGAAAATTTCTAACCAATTGATTAAGAGCGCTTCTAACTTCCGTTTGTCGATCCAGAAATTTAGTAATCAGGGACGAAACCTCTCCCATTAGCTCAGCCGCCTTGTCATACCTCTTATAGTTGAGATAATATTGGCTCATTTGTGTAACCAATTTGCCATATTCCTGACAAGCCGATGTGATTTTGCTCTCTTTATTCAATATCGCGCTAGTAGCTTCGCGAATTTTTGCCTCTCGATCTTCTAGGCGAATTCCTCTCTGCTGACGTTCAAAATCTCTTGCTTTGGATTGATAGCTGCGCTGTGATTCTTCTACCTTCAATGCTATAGCTTCAAGTGCTTTCTGGCAATAACCTAGCCCGTTAGCACGATTGACATTATCTTGCCACCAATTTTCAATTGATTGAAGAATGCGCTTTGACAAAGCAGCATAATTGGCTTTAATCCTACTAGAAGCGGATGTTTCCATACTACTCATATGTTGAGTCAGCTTCTCTTTAATGCGCCGTTCCGCACCAGATGTATAAGCAAAACCAGCCATTGAGAAAGGAAAACTTAATTGCCCCCCAGCATCTTTTTCGCTCAAAGTATCTATCACAGTGCGATCTTGTAAGCCAAAAACTTGCAGTAAAGACTCTATTTCAGTTTCCGAGTCGAAGGACTGTAATGACTGACCTAAAAGATACTGTTCTATTAAAGTGCAACTATCCTGCCATTGAAGTCGTAGCACATCCTTAGTTGGCAATGTCAAAGATGCGACACCGAAACTACAGTAGTTTACCCAGAAACGATTTTTGCAAACCTTACGCTCAGATAGCATTCCTTTGATATTGTCATTGGAATTATTACTGTCCACTCCAATTTGCGAAGCGACTTGCACATACAATCCATCGGCAATTAAGTTTTGCAGATCTTTCGGCTCACCGATCATACGTCCTGCTTCATTAATCCCATCGATCAAAAACAACAAGTCAAAAGGCGATCTCTCTATCGTTAATTGACGCAATCCATAATCTATTTCTGTCGTTTGAGGTTGCCAGAAATGCTCAATTTCTTTGAGCGCTCCGTAGGCATTTGACTTTACCATCTCCGTAATTGGTTTGTTAGCGAATACACGGGGTAATGCTAAAATCCCTGTGATTGAAATCTGAGGATCGCCATTTCGTGCCATAAAAGCAACATCAAGAAAAGTACCACTACCTGTACCTCCCGCAATACTACCAACAATAAATACCTCAACCCCGCCAGTATTAGAAACCAATAATTCATCTTGGAAAGATTGCCTATTGTTTCTAAGATCTCTTACATTGGCGATCGCCTGATTAATCAGTGCAAAAATGTCAGCACTCTTAGCAAAAAGTCCCAAGCGTCCCCTTGCCCGTACCTGACCTGCACCGCGCTCAATGCCCAAATTAGCATTAACTTGTGGTGGCCACCATTCTTGAATATTTCTATTCTTAACGATATTACTGGGATTAGTGATCGATATTTGGTAAAGCTCGCTAGGATCTAGAGATACAGCAACCCCTTGTGCTGTGCTTTCTCTATTCTGTTCGTTTTCCGTTGTATCAATTGATAACAGCTTGATTACAGGGGGAACTTTGCCGTATATTTCCACCAGCCTCTGCTTGAGTTTGAGTAATACCCCATAACCTGTTCCCCCTAAGCCAATCACAACAGTCGGACGAAATACGGTTAGAGGACGATTTGGATTAGACAAGATTTTCACCTCAGGAAGTCAATGGGACAATCGCAGTTGGGTTAATTAGTCAGCCCCCTAAAAAGTGACTTAAGAAACTTTTCTGGATTTAATTAGCTTACGCAGTTATCTTAATTAGTTTATCAGGCTTTAACAAAATAATCATGTTAGGATTGATACTCTTCGACTTCAGCAATGCTTGGGCGAGGGTGATCGAGATTATGAAAGGTTGCCTTGACTTGACCGATAGTTATCACGTCCAGATCATAAAGAGTTTCTTTATTAACAATGCCTGACCCATTCACCTCAATATTTTCAGTACTTTTAGGATCTATCAAAATGTGGGTCTTGCCATCCCTCTTAACACTAATTAATTCAACTTTTGTCTCATCCGATATATCGTCAGACTCTAAACAGTTTCTTAGCTCCTTTGTCAGATCAACTTTTTTAGTGCGTAACTTAGCAAGGTCAATAGTCTTATCAGGATCTTCTAATTCTAAATACCCGTCTAAATCATCAGGTCTATTGAGCAAATACCAAACTCCACCTAATACAGCCAAAAAGATCAGCAAAGGTAAAATAATTGGTAAAAGACGTAACCATAAAGGATCTAGGACTTCAACCCTTGCTGTTAAATTGGCAAGAGTTTGATTGGTCTGCCCCTCGACCATCCTAATTTGTATTTCTTGAGAACCAGCTTTCAGAGAATCATCAAGCTTAAGCTGCACAGGAATTTCAATAGGACTATTAGGTGACAAATCAAGCGATCGCAAATTTTCAGTTAATGAAACTTGACTTGAATAGATCGGTTCAACAATTGGCTTAATCGTAATTTTGTCGTTACCCTGAATCGTAATCTTCCTAATCTGGGTTAGTTGCCCTCGTTCAACCTTATCAAAATCTATGACTAGATTACTAAGATTTAAGCGCGAATTTATAGTCACATTGCCAGCAACGGTTGTGTTACGCGCTTCTGTATTTGGCTGATCGATTTCAGGAATGAGTGTGAATTTTAGCGCTCTTGTGCCAGCGATCGCATTATCACTAACCTTTAAGCGAATTGGTAAATCAGTATTAGTATTTGGAATTACTGAAATAGGCGCATTAGGTTCAAGCAAAGAGATATCCTTGCTGCCATCGCTTTCCAACTGGATTGCAATTTTTGCAGCTACGTTATTACGAACCTGTAAAGTTTGTGGCACTGTCTCACCGCCTGGAATGATTTGCCCAAAATCGATGTTGGTTTGAGCAATCTGCGGTTGAGCAATTACTTTAGGTGGCGGCGGCGCGGAATCTCTTGCAGTTTGTCGAATATTATTCAGTCCTTGCTGTAAATTAGCCGCCCCTGGCGATCTCACTACCAAGCCTCGACTATTCAGCGCAGGATTATTGGCAAATAGATCTAACTGACTCTCATGTACTTTTTCGCCTAAAGAAACCAAAAATACAAAAGGCTTACGGTTTAAATTATTGATTAGTGCCAAGTTACTAGGAATAGAAACAGGATTAGATATTCCTGTAGTATCTTCAATGCCATCGGTAAATAAAATAATACTTGTAGTTCTACTTGCCGCATTAGGGCGAGATTCTAGCCTAATTGAATATTTTAATGCATCCTGCAAAGCTTTGCCAATATGCGTATGTTGCCCATTAGCTTGCAACTGCTGAATGATTTGTTTTGCTGATTGTTGCTCAGGTTGTCCCGTAATATTTAAGCTACTTCGTAAGGTTGTATCGTTGTCGAAAGTAAATATAGCTATAGAGTCACCCGATTCAGATTTGTTAACAAATTCGGAGATCGTCTCTTTGACTTGACCAAAAATATTTTTAGTTCCACCTTCTCCCACCATAGAAGCAGATGTGTCAACTACTAATATCCAGTCAACATTACCTTTTGTATTAGATGTGGTTGTTTGGGCGTTTAACTCAGCAGTAACTGTAACCGCAGTCAAATAATTAACTCCTACAAAAGTAACAAAAGCCTTAACAAGGGTGTGGGATAGCATTTCTTACATTATCTATATTGACAAAAATTATAACCCTTGTGAGCTTTACTCGAAAAAAGTGAAATTATTTTCGGTTTTCATTAGAGTTCAGGTGATTTGAATTTTAGTGACTTAGATACAAAATATACTATGAAAGCTTTGCCGCACTTAACGCGATCGCCCTAATGTAGTGATATACAGTACGGCTTCATCATTGGGAATACCGAGAACTGCATTAACTAGATCATCAAAGAATCCTGCAATTCCACTTACTCCCAAACCTAAAGTGATCGCGGCTAAATTCAATCTCTGTCCTAGATGTCCAGCATCCATGTGTAAATAACGATAGGCGCGATCGCCATATTTCTCAACCGCTTTTTGGAGATCGGCAGTGTGGAAAACTACGGCTCCTGCATCACGCCCTAACTCTTGTCCGAGGCAGAGATAATGCAATTCATCACGGAAATTCTTAAAGCGAATTTGACGTAGTTCTTGAGTTTTGGGAGCATAATAATAACAGCCTTCTTCTAAATCTTCCACACCTGTGACCGCCACAAAAGTCTCAATTAAACTCAAATCAAAATAATCAGGTTGACCATCTAGCCCTTGATCGGTGTAGTTTTGCGGCTGATAGGTAAAATCTAAAATCGCTTTAAGTTCGGCAAGTTCCAACTTCCATCCACTATATTGACGGGTCGATCGCCTTTGCAGAATCGTATTTTCTAACAGCGCCAGATCGTCGCCCCAATGGATACTGGGTGTTGTGGTATTAACTTTCGTGCAGAAGGGGAAGTTGTATTTATCAAGATCTTTGCTAGGCTCTGGCTCTGGCTTTTCTAAGAGATTGCTATCCGATGTTTTACCCGCTTTCTGAAGAGTGGGATTTTCTTTAATCTGGGTAGATTGATGTAAATATTCCAATAAAGCGCCATCAGGCAATTTGGGATAGCTCGTCACTGTCGCCGAAGGTAAAGCCGTCAGCAATCCTCTGGGAAAATTGGGCGAATGCTGTTTGATGGTTTCCCGCAATGGCGATCGAGATTCCTGTCCTCGCCCAGTTCTTTCCTCATCTTGTAAATCAACAATTGGCACGATCGCGATCGCCCCTTCAACTTCTTTATCTAAAAACAGCAATTCATTCACCGCTTCATCGGCAAAACCGCCAATTAGGGATGCTTGATAATCTTCAATCGCACTTGCCAGATCGATATTGCCCAATAAATGCCCCGTGTCTAGAAAAATCCTCCGATAGGCGCGATCTTGATAACGCCATGCTGATCGATGAAATACTGCCGTAATGGCGATCGCTAGCCGCGTATTTTGCAAAGCAGGATGACCAAAACAAGCCTGTTGTAATCCTGACCAAACTTGATTATCTTGCCAGAAATTAATCAGGCTATGGTTTCGCGCCTGATAGTTATAAATTCCTGCTGACAACAGTGGTGTCCCCGCCGAAATCACATATAATTCCGCAGGATATAATCCCCCCGCCGATGGAGCCGCTCGTAAATAAAAATCTTCACCCGTAATCGTGGGAACTCGCGCCGTCAAGCCATAGCTACAAAATAACAACCGTGACAGCCGCCGCCAACGACTTGCCAACAATCCATCGCGATCGGACTGAATATCTTCGGTGAGATAGGGCTTGAGATCATACACCGTGCCAATTTTATAATCCTTGTAAGGTGATGGTTGGGTACTCCAATCCAAACCCTGACTTTTGCTAGCAAGGGTGGCTGGGGAATATTTAGTACGTTCGTGATAATGTTCGGCAAAAGAAATTCGGGCTGGGGACATAGCGATCGCAAATAGGCATTGTTGATCTGATGTTACAGCATCGTGTAAGATAGAGAGATTGTCAAAAATTTTCTAACTTAAAATCGGAAAATTATCATATTAGTACAGAGATAACATCATGGCAGTACCCAAGAAACGCACATCTAAATCCAAGCGCGATATCCGTAAAGCAGTATGGAAGCAAAAAGCCGCCGTTCATGCTCAAAAAGCCATCTCGTTAGGTAAGTCCATCCTCACTGGCAAAAATGATGGCTTTGTCTATCCATTAGCTGAAGAAGAAGCGGAAGAAGAGTAAAAAAAGGTGGGCATAGCCCACCTTTTTTTATATGTAATTTAGACTTGCTTAGCCAAGCTTTCTTTGATACAAGCACCAATTTGAGTGTCAATTTTCAAAATATGGCTAACCAGCCAGTCGCAAAGTTCATCATAGATTTTCCGAGCAACCTCTTCACTAGAATCACTCTGGCGATATTGGTCGTGAAGCTTGCCAAAGGTTTCAATAAACTTTTTGTGTGCTTCTTGGTTAACACCTGCCATCGGGCAGCTATGTTTCGCGGCACAGTTCTCTTCATTGCCAAAATGCCACTCAGCATAAAATTTCAGAAATACCAATAGTTTTTTGATTGCGTTTGCGCCGTTGCCCCTGTCGATCGCTTCACCAATCTCGTTAGTAGCAGTAATCAATTCTTTGTGTTGAGTGTCAATCATGGGACACCCGTACTCAAAGAGTCACTCCATTCAAATTTTTGCATATGCATCTCCATTGAGCTAAATCAATTGTCTCACTAACTATCTGACTAAATTTGTAATAAGTACCTTCGCTTAACAAAAGTCAAAAATACAAGAAAAATAATCAACTTAAGGAATCGGCAGCCCAACGCCATAATTGATAACCCAGCCCCAGTCCTAGTAAACAAGGAATGGTGAGTATGACAATTACCATGAAAAATTTTCGTTTTTGTTTGAGTAAAGATTCTCCCACAAAGGCAATAGTGACAATTCCTATCCATAAAATAATCGCTACAGCCAAGAAGAAAGATCGCACATTAGCGTAGTGAAATAGTCCCCCGACAATCAACAAACCACTAAGTAAATATCCCCATTTCATCAATGCGTAGTCGGCAAAAGCGGTAACTGTTGGTAATAGAGAGGCGATCGCAAACCCTGCGATCGCTAGATTTTTTCGTGATGGCATCGTCAGCAATACTGAAAGAAAGTAACCCATGCAGACATAGCTGATCAAAATGATCAGTAGCCATAACCATAAAAAATTTCTTGCTTTTGGCGATGATTTGGGTTGGCTTGATCTGAAGTTTGGGAATCTAAAATTAGGTTTAAAACTAGGTAGCCTAAATCCTTTTTTAGACTTAGGCGAATCCGATGGTGGCGCGGGATTACCAGCATCCTGAGCGATCGCTGTTTTTGGATTGTCCGATTTATCAAGCTCATCAGCCATAATTTAGGTTGTTGGACTTAAATGTAGAATGGGTTAGCGGTAGCGTAACCCATCATCTTTATTTATGGCAAATCATCTGGATTGATACCGATCGCTCTTAGATAATTTGCTAGCTTCTGTTTTTGTTGCCGTTCTTGATCAGCAATTACACGCTCTCGATCAGCGATCGCCTCAGCTTGTTCTTTAGCCAAACGTTCTTGATTAGCGATCGCTCGTTCTTGATTAGCGATCGCTCGTTCTTGATTAGCGATCGCCTCGGATTGCACAGCCCGTTCATCTCCTGTCAGTAATAAATTTCCCGCATCATCCCACCAACGCAACCAAGACACACCATTCTCTAATTTCAGCCCTAGTTCCACACCCATTGGCTGAATAGAGTAGTTACCGCGATCGTTAGGATGGATCTCGGTATAGCGGTTATCAACTAACTGATATACCTCAAGGTTATCTCTCCACGCATCAAAAATTGCATAAAAAGGAATACGGATAGCTTGTTCATAAACCCAGAATTTGCCTGCTTTTTCGGTTGCACTGGGCGGTGTTGCGTCTCTTTCTTCTGCTCCACTACCCGACACAAATTCAATGGCTATTAATGGCGCGACAAATTCTTTCCACATAACATATGAACGGCGATATTCCCCATCGAGAAGCGGCGATACATTAGGCACATAGAACCAGTCAGGAGCTTCGGCTCCTTTTTCAGGTGGTTCCATTAGCCGCCAATAAATACCGCTATCCTGACCGATACAGTAACATCCATCGGGATGTAATTTTTCTAAGACTGGGGCGATCGAGCTAGTTAAAACGATACTTTGTGGGTGTTCCTGAAAATTTTTCACAAAGGTTCCGTCTGAGTCGGGTAGCTGTTTATGATCGGGAAGAGCAATTGAAGTTGTGGGAATGGCTAGGGTTAGGGTTTCGGTAGACTTAATTGGTATTTGAGTGGTTTGCATAGTAGCTCAGAGAGATACGTTGCTTTGATTTTAGCATGAATTTCTAGATCCACCCAGCCCTCTTTTGCAAGCTATCCTGTACACAGAAGTCTATCTGTCTAGGTTTCGGGGTGTAGATCCCAACCAGCATCGCCTTCTTATCGACCCTGTACACACAAGTCATAAAACCTAGTTAAGTCGCCCCCTAGCCTCCAATTCTGGGGGAACAAGAAAATGCAATTCTTTCAAAGTCCCCCAGAATTGGGGGATTTAGGGGGCTTAGATCATTAGTAACTAATAGCATAGCCAAGCAATTCTCAAATACCCAATCTTTGATAGATCTGGTCGAGATTTTTGAGGTGTTTCTTGGGATCGAAGCAAGCTTCTAACTCCTCATCGGTGAGAGTCGATCGCACCGTCTCATCTTCACCAATCAACTTACGGAAATCACCGTCAGGTTTATTCCATGCCAAGTGTGCGGCTCTCTGCACGATCGCATAGCTATCTTCACGACTCAATCCCTTAGTAACCAGAGTTAGCAAAACTTGCTGACTGAAAACTACACCTCCATAACAGTAGAGATTGCGCTCCATGTTGTGGGTATGGACTAGCAAATTTTTCACTAAGTCAGTGATTTCTACGAGCATAAAATGCGTGAGAATGCAGCTATCAGGCAGTAGTACCCGTTCAGCCGCACTGTGAGAAATATCACGTTCATGCCAAAGAGCGACATTTTCTAAAGCCGTAGTCGCATATCCGCGCAGTAATCTCGCCATACCCGTTAGACGCTCCGAACGGATCGGATTACGTTTGTGAGGCATTGCTGAAGAGCCTTTTTGTCCCTTGGTGAAATGCTCTTCCACTTCAAGAACATCCGTGCGTTGCAAATTGCGAATTTCTACGGCAAATCGCTCGATGGATGCACCGATTAAAGCTAGCACTTGAGAATATTCCGCATGGCGATCACGAGAAATTACTTGAGTTGACGCACAATCGGGCTGAAGTCCTAACTTCTGACAAGCGATCGCCTCAATGCGGGGATCAACATTGGCATAAGTCCCGACCGCACCTGAAATTTTACCCACGGCAATATTTTTGCTTAAGGACAATAGGCGATCGCGATGACGCAACATTTCCGCTAGCCAGCCAGCTAATTTAAACCCAAAGGTAATCGGCTCCGCATGAATGCCGTGGGTACGCCCAGACATAATCGTGTAGCGGTGTTGTTGCGCTTGATAACGAATGGCTTGGATGGTTTCTTCTAGCTGGGCTTGGATGATTTGCAGACTATCGACTAGCTGCACAGCGAGCGCCGTGTCCAACACATCGGAACTGGTCAAACCAAGGTGAATATAGCGACCTGCATCGCCAACGTATTCATTTATATTGGTCAAAAACGCGATCATGTCGTGTTTGACCGTTAACTCAATTTCATTGACGCGATCGGTATCAAAGTTTGCTTTCGCCTTTATTTCTTCCACGGCTTCGGTAGGAATATATCCTAATTCCGCCTGTGCTTCGCAAACGGCGACCTCAACTTGTAACCAAGTTTGGTATTTATGCCGATCTGTCCATAACCGACCCATTTCGGGTAACGTATAGCGTTCTATCAAGATTTACGCTCAATAATCACAATTTTTAATTATAGCAAATTTTTCTAAATAAATGTCAAAACCCGAAATTGGTGAGGCGAGCTTCGCCCACCCCATCAATTTTTTACCTAATGTCATACCCAAATAAATTTGGATCGGCAACATCAAGCTTAAGATCGGCTAAACCATACTCAGCCCAACGGCTTGTTACCATCGCTTCGATTTCAGGATCGCTTTCTAAGGGATCGCCCCAATCGCGATCGGTTTCAGGATAGATTTTGGTAGTTGCATCAATCCCCATCCGTCCGCCTAAACCTTCTTTTTCACAGGCAAAGTCGAGGGAATCGAAGGGATTATCAGGCAATATAAACACATCGCGAGTCGGGTCAACCTTGGAACTGAGCGCCCAAACGACTAAACGCGGATCGCGAATGTTAATCGTGTGGTCAACGACAATCACAAATTTGGTATAGGTAAACTGAGGCAGCGCACTCCAAAAGGCAAGTGCCGCCCGTCTTGCTTGTCCAGGGTAAGATTTTTTGATAGAGATAATGGCAGCCTTATAGGATAAAGCTTCCATTGGCAAGAAGAAATCGGTAATTTCAGAAACTTGTTGACGCAGGATCGGGGTATAAATGCGATTTAAGGCGATCGCAATCATCGCTTCTTCTTTCGGAGGCAAGCCGCTAAAGGTCGTCAAATAAACGGGAGCTTTGCGATGGGTCATGCAATGGAATCTTAGCAGAGGCGCTTGATCGTTAATGCCACCGTAATAACCCATGTGATCGCCAAAAGGTCCATCGGTTCCGACTTCGTTAGGCGTAATTGTTCCTTCCAAAATATATTCTGCACAAGCGGGAACCTCCAAATCAAGGGTTTTACATTTGGTAAGTTGTACGCCTTCATTACCATAAAGTCCCGCAAAAATCCATTCCGAAAGATCAATGGGAATTGGAGTCGCCGCCGCCATGATTAAAACAGGATCAACACCGATCGCGATCGCAATTTCTAACTTTTTACCCGCTTCTGTAGCCTTGCGTAAATGTCTCGCCCCGCCGCGTACCGAGAGCCACTGCACCGTCATCGTATTTTTGGACTGTTGCTGCAATCGGTACACACCAACATTAGGAATGCCATTCTCGACATCTTTGGTAATCACTAGCGCCAGTGTTACCGCTCGTCCGCCATCTTTAGGATAGGGTCGCAAAATTGGTATCTGATCGAGATCGACTTCATTACCTTGCAATACGATTTCTTGACAGGGAGCATTACCAAAGAGAACTTTCTGAGGACGAGATTTGACGACATCAAAGAGAATCTTACCGAACTCGATCGCTTGAGAGATTTTCTTTGGCGGCTTCGGGCTTTGTAATTTCCCTAATTTCACGCCAAGGGCTTCTAATTCTGATTGCTCTTTCATGCCCATCGCCCAGCAGACGCGCTCTACTGTACCAAGTAAATTTACGGCTACAGGTGTTTTGTACCCCTTGACATTCTCGAATAGCAGCGCAGGTCCCCCCACCTGTAACAAGCGATTACTAATCTCGGCAATTTCTAATTCGGGATCAACTTGGGCTTTAACACGATGTAGTTGGTTGCGCTCTTCGAGCAGTTTGAGAAACGATCGCAGGTCACGGGACATAAGGTTTTAGTGGCGCTTAGGCAGTCAGAAAATTTGTAAAATGTTAATTCAACTTCCGTGATCGTACACTTTAAAGGCTCTATCTAGCCATACGATCCGAAAAATCCCTTCATCTTTATAGCCAATCATAGGAGCTTTTCCACTAAAGCGAAATGCAATCAGATTTACATCATCAGTGATGTGTTGAGGAATAGCAACACGAAATCCCTTGCGGTCAATGATTTCATACCCAACTCCGTGGCGAGGTGCAAGACGAAGTTGGCTCCATGATAATTGACTTAGCTTGTGCAATGTAGAAGCTAGAGCCGCTTTCTCATCCTTATCACAAGCCTCTAAACCATTGGTTTTATCAAGATACCGAAAACAAAAGACAGGAGGCTCTAAATCATAATTTGTACTGCTTGGAATGTATTGAGGTTGAGCAATACGCTTTCCCTTACCAAGATCTTTACCCTTTATTTTTGACATTGCTTTTGAAGGTGCTATTTAACAAGCTGAGTCTCAAAATAACCTTTCATCAATGAGTGGCTTATCTCTTCGTTGATAGGGGTTGCTTTCCAAGGTGGCTCTGTATGGGTAAAGCGCGTCAGTGTTGGAGCCGTATATTGCCCATAAACTTCATAAACTTCATCTAATAGTTCTCGCGTTTCTGGATCATATTGCTCTATATCGAAATCATCAGGATGTGGGATTGCATTTGTTCCATATTTCTTGTAGTTGTAATAAACTTCTGGCACTACAGGACCATATTGCCAAGCCTTGATTGGTTCACCAAATAAGGGTTTTTCGCACAGAGCGAGATGGAAACCCTGAGCGTAGTAAAGCAATTTTTGCAGTTTCAAATTGGTAATAATATCTTCTTCTTCAGGAGAAGCAGTTTTTATAAAGTATTTAGCTATGCCCAAAGCGTTGTACATGGCTTAATCTCATCTTTCATTGTAATCTTTCTATTGTATCAGCTAAATATCATGATGTGATACTCATCCTATTATAATCCTAAACTTTTAGCATAGGCACAATCAACATTTGCCCCTTCTCCGTCCCCAAGCTTTGCTTTGTCTATAAATATCAAGCGATCTCAAACAATTAATTTCTGCGTTTAAGTACTTGCATAGGGGTTAAACCCACATTCCGCTCGTAATGGAAGGAAAAAACAATTAAGAAACAGGTACA
>JBAXTW010000125.1:0-13973 GCA_037129985.1 Pseudanabaena sp. ELA645
CTCTGACAGTTTCGGGGGATAGAAATTTATAGGTTTCTTTTCCTGCATCTCGATATTGAAAGCAGTAATGTCCTCCTTTTAGAAATAGCAGTTTTGCATCTGCTTCTATGAGTGGATACCCATCAGGATTGAGAGCATCTTGCATCGGATCTATGGTTAACATTGGTTCTTCCTTATCCCGCTAATGCATGGGTGATATAGTGAGAATGTAGTTGAGGAACGGTTTCTTTACACCTGTTCCACAGCCTCACTACTTTGACGCAGTTTTGAGAGTCCTTATCTAGCCATTCGATAAATTCTCTGTATTCCTTTATGATTGTCTGAGCTTCTATATATGCTTCTGTCAGTATGTCAATCACCTCTACCGTCCAATCAGCATCGGTGATTTCGCTTTCGTAGGTCATATCCAGCCAGATTTATCCGTTGACTGGGTTAGCATCTCCATCGCCAATGGCAATTGAGAGATCATTCCCTTCGCCTTTTTTGCCTCCTGACGCAAAAGCTGGTCAGATACGTAATCTACGACTGGGGGCAATTCCTCACCCAGTTCGCTTTCTACGTCATCCCATACTTCACTACTGATGTCATGAATTAGGCACATCAGAAATTTCTCGGTTGCACCTAATCCTTCAAATTCGTCATAGTACCATGAAGTACCAATTGGGTCTATTGGTATATAGGCTGTACGTTCCAAATCTGTCATTACTAATGGTAAAGGAAAGAACTGCTCGTCCACTAAAGTCAGAAATTCGATTTCTTTTTCGCTATAGTCTTCGGGTTTTGCAAAGGCTAGGCTGGCTGTGGTTTGCAGATATTTCTCTGGATAGTAATGCTGATATAGTCGCAACATATTTGCACGTTGCTGCATGGATTCAAGGTAATCGGCGGCTCTTTCCGATGTGTGGGAACACAGCCACTGAAATTTGGTTTTGTCCATTCTAGAATCCTCTGATTACCGCAGGGGCAGCGATCGGGTGCGCCTTTTTTAAGTTGTCTAGCGATCGCTGCAATAAACAACTATTTTGCCTAGATAAAATTGTTGCTTCAGTAAAGTTTTCTAGCTCAATTTCACCGATTTCGATTAGTTGCTGTCCTTGACGCTCATGCTGCTCGATCTCCCATAGTATTTCTAGCAAGGGATTGATAAATTCACTGGCTGTAATCAAACTGGTCAGGACTAGCTCGGACATACTTAGCCCTTCGCTCCTGCTTGTTTACAGATATCCACGAGGATATCTCCATTCGCTTGAACTGTTCGCCGAATTAGTGAGTTTTTGATTCCTTCAAAATACTGACTGAGCGTAGCCTTGATTTGCTCGTCACTGCTACCAATTTCAGGTGGCACTGGAATCGTTTGTCCTTCAACTTTGATGCTGTAGTTAGGTGTAGTGGTTGTGTTCATAGTTGTAGAGCCTGTTGATGTAGTTTAGAAGATGCTGGTGTGGTTTTCTTTGGAAAATTTCCAAATTCAAGTTTTACGGGTATTGTCTGTTCTTCCTCAGTTGATTCATCAGGTTGAATGGGACAGGCTAGGTCGCTGTCAGCATAGGCTCGGATGATTTCTGCTAGTGGCGCTGGGATCGGCGTAAGCGCTGATAAGGCGATCGTGCGGATTAGCGGTCTTCCCAAATCTCGACAAATGGAAATAATCACCAGCCTTTCTAGTGATTGTTCTGTTGCAGGTAAAACTTCAATCTACGTTGTCCCTAAAAGCTGATCGCTTCAATTGTCGTATCGGGCATTTCTGGTCGTGGATATAATGGAAACTCAGTGCTGCTTAATTATTCGCCTTGATCTTCATCAGCGCTGAAGCCATCAAAGAAAGCAATTCCAGCCTTAGAAAATACATTGTTTTCCAAATAGTGCTTGGCAGTTTCGCTAAGTGCAGCTTTACCGCCATTAAACCAACGTTCTCGATTCAAGAGTTGTCGGCGAAAAGTTTCCCATTTTTTGGGCTGTTGGGTTTTAATCTCTGTAAATTCAGCTTCAATAATTTCCTCTGCTTCTACCTCGGTTGCGGTTGGATATTTTTGCTGCAAAGTTTTGAGAATTTCCACAATTTCAGCCAATGTCTCATTTAGATTTTGCTGAGGAGCATTCACTATTTGATTGCCTTCTACATTGCCAGCAGCACCATAAACAGGTGCATTAAAATTTATGTTGACCTTGGGTTCGCTTGCCATAATTTTAGTAATGGGGTTTAATTTCAGAAATTTTTTAATTCGATAGTTTTGAGATTGTGGCACTCTCATTGCTTAATGACTATTAACGTCTTGATCGCCTTGAACATGGGCAGCCACACCAAAAGTAGTTGCATTAAAATTCATGATAACATTACTGGCAGAATTTTCTATATTGATGTCTTTAATATCTATTACATCATCAATTAGTTTAAGTATTTCAACCATTTCAAGACTTTTATTGCATTCAATTTTAAATTTTTCTTTTCTCAATCTATGTTTTAGATCTTTTTCGAGATTATATAAATATGGATCATCTTCCATTTTGCATTCTGAACAATTACAAGGAATTTTCTCTTCCCATTTAATGCTTCCAAATCTTTTATGAATCTCCAAAATCTCCTTTCTAATAATAGTTAAAAATTCTTTCTTTTCACCTATAGATCCTGAAATTCTGATATTTATTACCTTTTGTCCATCCTTATTAATTTCTTCAATAACCTCAGCCTTAGTTTCTTCAATCAGCTGATTTATATCTGTTTTAGCCGTCTGAATATCTGAATCATTTTTCGTAAAGATAGCTCCATACCTCCAAGCCAAATCTTCATTATCAATTTGAACTAGATAGGTAGATAAACGCACAATCAACTGGGTAATTATCCCTTTTGGAGAAAATGGATACTGAAAACAAAATCTCAAATTATTTTCATAATTCCAGATATAATCTGGTTTTATAGTTTTAAGTAGTTGAGGAACAATATACTCATCTCTACAATTAGAAGAAGACATTTCGTAACAAAGATCAAGATTATCTTTTTTCATCAAATTCAATAGATAATTTCTCTCTTGAAATGTATATCCTTTATTTTTCCATGCATCAAACAACCAATTTTTTTTAAATTTTCCACCACTATTTTCTAGCTTTTTATCTGATAAAATAGTATAAATTGCGTTCGCCACCCATTGAGGATTTAAGGCTATCCAAGTGGAGAGATTACTATCATCTTGAAAGTGAAGAATAACCCCTAAATTATGTAAATACTTACTTAGGAGTAACTGATCTGCTTCTTCTGTTATCTCATGTCTACTGCAAATCTCAAAGTATTCATCAATTTTGATATGATTTCGTTCTCTTAGTTTTTCTATTGCTTCACGTACTAACAACCATTTGGCAGGAAGCTTTATACGTCCAATATGCTCTAGGTTAGAGAGCATCTCTTGTATCTTTTGAGTTAGGCTTTTAAAACGACCATCATTAACTGCCAGTTCTACATCACGCCTCTCTATTGTTATCTCTTGATATCGTTTACGATAAGCCGAAACATCTAAGTTAGTTATCGATTTATTGCTACGTTCATTAAGAACAATTAAAACAGGACTATTTCCACCAAGTAAACTAATAATATCAAACCAATAATCGAAATCTGTACGCTGCTGTCTATCATCTGCCACTAAGATATAAAGTGAGTTACTAGTTAAGAAAAAATGATGAAGTGCATACTGAATTTGCTGTCCTCCGAAATCCCAAATATTTGCTCTAAAAGTAATTGCTTTATCTTTAAAATAAGGAAATGTCCACTCTGAGTAGACTGAAATCCCCAAAGTTGGATCTTCATTATTTGGAATTTGATATTCAGGATTGATGATTTTTTTCATAAGTGAGGTTTTCCCTGCCCCAGGTTCTCCTACTATTAAAACTTTTGCTTCATATAATAATTCAGAACCCTGATCTTTTATCTGTCCTAAAAAATTCGTAACATTAGAAATACTTCTATTAAATATTATAGAGGGAATACTCTGTAATTCAAGCGTATCTTGTTTATCTATGGAGAGAATATCGTCAATTAAACCTTGAATCTCCACAGAATCTCCACTTTCATAACATTGAATTGTAAATTTACCCGCATCTAAAAAGGCGTAAAGTCGATTAAAATCATACCAGAATGGAGTTTGACTATTTATACAGGTTGAACAGTTACAAGAAATCAAGTTTTTGTAATTTAGCCTTTCATAAGAAGCATGAATTTTATCAAGTTCGTGCCTTACAATCGTAAGTAAGTCTCGTTTGCGTTTACCTTCTACTCGAATACGGATTTCTCCTTTATTATATCGATATAGCTCAATCAATTCGGCTTTCGTATTATCTTTGCTCAGCACTACTCCAGTTTTCCAGACGCAGGTTTGTTGGTCAATCCAGTGATGTGTTTCAACAATGAAACGGGTAAGAATACCTTTGGGCATGAATTCATATTCGTATCGGAGGAATAGATTCTCCGATTCATCCCATTCATATTCTGGTTGATTTGGGGACAACAGTTGGGGAGCAATGTAAACAGAGTGATTACTAGGAATTTCATAGCAGAGTTTGAAATTCATCATCAGGCGCAATAGTTCTGAGTGAATAGCTGTGTATCTATCTTCGTGCCAGATCGATTTCAAATCCTCGCGGGTAAATTTTCCCAAATTTTCTACCACTTGGACATTATCCAATACTTTGTAGACGGCATTTGTTCCCCAGGTCGGGTTGAGGATAACCGTTCGCATCAGCAGTTCATCTTCTTGAAAATGGAGACATACACCTAAATCGTGCAGATAACCACTCAATTGCAGCGAATCTTCCTTGCGAGTAAAGCCATTATCTTGACAGATATGAAGGTATTCATCCAGACTGATATAGTCGCGATCATCATGTTCCAATGCTTCCCTCACATTGACCCATTTTTTCGGCAGTTTAGTGCCTACGTGGGGTAGTGTCTGGATGTAATGCTTAATAGTAGTTATAATTTCAGGAAAGCCTCGGTTGGTAGCAAAGTTGGTAGCAATGGTTTCTTTAAGGTTGGTGAATTCACCACGCAACTGTCTCTCATTAATCTCTCGTTTGCGCTCCTGCTTCTCATTCTTGATGATTAGAATCGGGCAGTTGTCACTCAAAAGTTCGATAGTATTCAGCCAGTGATAAAAATCTGTGTCTTCTTTTCGTGTGTCGGCAACTAGAATATAAAGAGAACGTTTAGTAAGAAAAAATTGATGAATAGCATGGTAAATTTCTTGCCCGCCAAAATCCCAAATATTGACACGAAATTCCTTACCATTTTGAAGAGGAAAGTTCCATTGGAATACATTAATACCTAATGTTGAATCTTGATCAACTTCGAGTTGAGAATGTGAGTCCAAAATTTTCATAGCCAAAGTAGTTTTACCCGCACCAGCTTCTCCCAAAATTAACAGTTTTGCTTCATAGAGGTGATCAATGTCTTGTTCAAGTTGCTGACGGTAAAAACTCAGAATTTCTTTACCTGTATGTCCTTGAATTTCTAGTGGAGGTGATAAGGGCGTATTACTAAGGTCAAGCTTATGTAGATTTGCAAGTTGTCCGATTGATTCTGGTAGGCTGGTCAACTGATTACCGCTAAGGTCTAGCTGTATAAGATTCACAAGTTGCCCAATTGATTCTGGTAGACTGGTCAGCCCTTGAAAGGAAAGATCGAGGATTGTAACTCCATCCTTAGCAGATTGTTGAATCAATTGTATCAATTCTTCGTAGGGCATCAGTGATAATTTTCCTGATTCAAGTTGGGACAACGGATTAGTCTATTTTACTATCAGACAATTTTTTTATAAATATAACCTCATTATTCAAACAAGTAAACTATAACCACATCAAAATATGACGATGTCTATAAGTTCTATTGATGGGCTTTCTTGGCTTTTTGTGGATACTGAGCAATCATGCCTTGTAAGCGATCGGTCATATGTCGCAGGTCTGATAAGACACTTGTGCCTTGAGTTGCCCAGCTACGTTGCTCATCCTGTGTACCGAAGGTTGGACAGGTTCCTAGTTGAGAGATGGATTCGGTGATTGATATCAAGGTTTCCTGTGCTTGGATGTTTAGGGGATTTCCAACCTTGGCGACGATTTTGGCGATCGCAGTCTTTTCTCTGGGGTGATTCCAGATGACGTGGTTGAGAATCTCAAATGAGTCTTCGCTTACTTCTGTTTCTCCTTGTAAGAAGGCGTAAGCTCTCAAAATCATCACCATCTGCACATATTTTCTGGTGCTAGCAACAAAGTTCTCTTTCTTGAATTCCCGTTGCAGATCGACCAGAGAATCGACTACTTGACTAGAGAATGGCAGTTTCTGCACTTGCGTCTGCATCTGCTCCAGTTCAGCTAAGCTCAGTACGGTTGTGACTTTTGGGACAACTGCGTTGCCTGTCTTGCGTAATAGCAATGTTCTCAGGTCTTCATCGCCTAAGTAATCAACCATGTACCGCAAACTCAACCGATCCCAAAATGCTCCATCTTCTTCACCATCCAGTAATTCGTTGGAGCAACCAATCATGGTGATCAATGGTGACTGGAGTTTGATTTTGCCGTTTAGGAATTCGCGTTCGTTCATCAGTCCTAGTGCTGAATTACGAACAATGCTATTAGCTTTGCCAATTTCATCCATTAGGGCTAGATGCGCTTCAGGCAACATGGCTTCGGTATCGCGCACAAATTTGCCTTTCTGTAACTCCGCAAGGTCTGGCGCTCCCAATACTTCTTCAGCGACGGTGGTTTTGGTCATCAGGTAATGAAAGAATGTCGTTCCTGATATTGCGTCTGAGACGGCTTTGGCAAGTTCGGTTTCGCACTTTTAAGTTCCACCTGCGCCAGCAATGTCGCATCAGCATGAACGGAACAAACCGATGCAAACTTAGCCAGTAAAGTTGTTTTCCCCATGCCTGAAGCCCCTTGAATCAACAAAATGCGCTGGGATAGATCACCCCGCAACATTTTTGTAAAAAACTCGACTTCCCTAGTCCGATTCGCCAGCTTCATGCTTTGCCCTCATTGTCAACGATTAAGTCCTGATATTTACCTTCCATCAAGTTTTCTTCAACCGATGCATTTTCTTGAGTAACTTGTATTTTTTGATTGTCACCACGCATCACATTACCCTTCACTATCGTGCGTGAGGGAGGTCTTCCCAGTTTTGCCTCCTCAAACTCTGCTTCACCCTCAAACTCAGTCTTGCCATGTTTTACTTTGGCTCGACCGCTAAAACGACCAATTCCACCAGAGCCAATCCTAAACAAGAAAAATATCAGAACAAGAGATCCAGCGATCACGACCACAATCCACACAGTTTGCATATGCACACCTCACGCTTTAGCCAATTTTCTTATGATTTAGATCTTACAACGAAAATATGAATGTTGTGATGCACACTTAGATTTAGGTGGGCATATCGGGAATCAAACAGCTTGTAGTTGCCAAAGGGGACATTGCCGATCGCTAGGTCAAAGCTGCTATCGGATAGGCTGACTTTCTCAAAACCTTGAGCATAAATCTGAGCTTCTGGATAAAGCAATCTTGCGATTTGGGCAAAGGTGGGATCTAGCTCTACGCCTACCCATTGCGATCTGATTCTCATATTCTGAGGCTGGCAACCCATAAAAGATAAGGTATTGCAAGCAGGTTCAAGGATCGATCCACCTGTAAATCCAATTGCGGCGAGTAAATCCCACATGGCACGGATGACTTCAAAGCTGGTTTGGTATGCGGTGGCAGTGGCGGATTTGGCGGCTTGGATTTCGGCGGTGGTAAGCAGTTGGCAAAGTCTTTCATAGCATCGGTACTGCCATGTGTTTCCTTGATGGTTCGCTCCCACCCAGATATCGGTGAGTGTTCCCCATCCCGATGCTTTGGCTAGTTCTATTTGCTGGTCAGGTTCGCCAATCTGGATGGATTTCGATAGGGCGATCGCCTCTACTGTTGCTTCTGCTTTTATGCGTAGGGAACTGTCAAAATGTTCTTCGATTTCTGGGGTAATTTCAAACATGATTTTCGCAACCAAATTTTTTCTCTAGCAATGGCGCTAGCCATAAAAAACAAGTTGCATGGCGCTAGAACTATGCAACTTGTTTTTATTTCCCACTACTAGACCAGCAATGGATAGCCCGTCGATTTGGATCGGGGATTGCACAATGTGGATGCTTGCAATCAAATGTCACTACTTCTCCGCCTGTAAGAGTAATCCATTGTTCTTTTTCTTCAGAATCTGGTGAATAAGTTCCGCTTCTTTCTCTCATACCAAAAGAACATTTGCCTAAATTAATTGTGCCAGCCAGAGCTTTTGCATAGGATGCGTCTCTATGCCAATTAATTCCGCTTGCTTGTTCTCCCGAATAGGTAATAAGAATAAAGTCAACCTTGAAAGGCATTATTAGTTCGCAAAACTTGGTTATTCTGGCATCTTGATATGCCTTTTTTGCTGTTTTTAAAGTATCTTGAGTTGCGAATAATTGCGGCTCTACTCCAATCCACTGAATCTTTCGATTTCTCGCATAGTTGCTTTTATCTTCTTTCATCGGAATTGTTTTCAAATGTGTAATGATTTGAGAAATGACGCTGGGAGACAAATTTTTGATTATTTTCATGGGAATCGCTATGTAATATCCCGAACCTTTGACGTGATAGCGTGATTTGAGAAAAATTTTGTTTTAAAAATTTTATCTTTTGGTTTTCAATACTAAAAAAGGACAAGACTTTAGCTGTCCTGCCCTTTGCTCGTATTGGCGAAAAAATCCTTTAGTTAGCTTTGCCTTGAGTTTTTAGCCAAGCACTTAGGTCGGCGATCGTCTCTAAGTCAAATAATGCTTCAGCTAGATTTTCTAGCTGTTTTGCCGATAGTTTGTTTACCTTGCCCCGCAAACTTGGGCTAATCTGTCCAAATTTGCGATTGAGCATCCGCAGTAGCATCGTAGCTTGTCCCTTTACCACTCCGCGCTGCTCACCTAGCTTTAAACCAAGTTGCTCACCTAGCTTCAAACCACGTTGCTCGCCTTCTTCTTTTGCCTCTTGATATACACGAGTATGCTTTAAATCGCTGTATGTAAACATTGCCTCAATCTCCTGACGATTTAGCTTTGGAAATTTATACACCAATACGGTCTCTATTAATTCTAATACCTGCTCTTGGATTTCGGGATCATTTTCCTGCTCAATTTTCTCGCCTAATCGTCTTGCCATAGTTACGGCTTGACTTTCACTAGACAAGATTAGCTGAACAATAGCGATCGCAAAGGAGTCCGTCTCCCGATCTACCAAGTCTTCCAAGTACACTCTGAGTATCCTCTGGCAGTTGAGCATCTCCTGCACATGGCTTCTTGGCTCTGGCTCATAGCTACGCCTCGCAAAGATGGCGATCGCTTTCCAATCATGTTCGGGACGAGATTGATTCAGGTATAGATATATCTCAGATAAGTACTCCCAGTAAAAGTCTTCCTTTTGCTGAAATTGTACCTCAAGTAGATATATCGGTTTATCTTTCGCTTTTGGGATAAATATCCCATCAAAGCGAAAGGCTTTCTCTTTCACTTCCACTGAGCTAAATTCATAGCCCTCTGCTTCCGAGATCGGGCGTTCGATTAGCTCAAATAGCAAGCTGTGAAAAGCGTTAAATAATTGGTAAAAAAGCGTGTCAGTCCTCATAATTACTTAGCCTAGCAAAGTTTTGACCTTGTGCAAATTGTTTTTCATTATTTTATTTTTTTAAAGAATAGAAACTAGGGAGAATAAAGCGATCGCTCTATCCTCCCTAGTTTCTAGGCTGCGACCAGTTCGCAAACTATGGTCTTTTGTTGTGTAGTCAGGGATGCAACATATTCCCCAACGATGACTTTTGCCGAGTCCTTAGCAACCAATCCCAGTAGATATGGCTTTTTCCTGCTATTTCTTACGACTTCAATTTGATATCTGCCATCCTGCTCACGTTGAGACACAACAATGGAAATACAGGCGTGTTCTCCATTGCCTGTCCATTTGGTTGATGCGAGTTCTCCATACTGCGCTCCGACTACTTGCAGTCGCATGAGTTGGTTTTCATGGAGGCGATCGCATACTTCGGGTAGGAACATATTGAAGACAACACTTGCCGTGCCATGATCGCCGTTGTGACTGGCTTGCCACATGGCAGCACTACAGGTTTGGGCAGTTTTCTCGCTTTTCTCCCGTAGTTTCTCACCTAAGCCTTTTGCCCATTCCACGGCAGCACGGAGAATTTTCTTACGGGATTCCCGATCGCTTGATAGTTTCATTGCTTCCCTAATTTTGCTGGTATATTCATCGCGACGGGCGATCGCTCTTTTGTAGAGAATCTCGCTTGGTTTGACGAATAGTTCGCGGAATTCAAGAAGTGTACGTTCGTGCAAATCTACTGGTTGCCAGATCGCATTCACAGATTGAATCAGGAATGATATCGGATCGCTGTATTCTCCATTGGCTACCAAGGTTCGGGCGGGCCTCTTGCATCTCTGTTTGGAGTCATAGTAGCTGCCATATACGCCTTGCTTCTTGCGATCGATCAGCCAATCCAGTTTCGGTAAGCTTTTGCCAACTTCATCTAGAAAGGCTTGGTCATGGCTGAGGTCGGATTTGAGCCGATCTACGGCGACTTGGACTTCTTGGGCTAAGCCTGCAATGTACTGATGATGCCCTGTCGCCCATGCGGTGGCTAGGTAATAGGTGATCAGTCCAATTTGGTTTTCGGTCGATCTGAGCGCAACTTCGGCTAATGTGCCTTGCACTGCTACTTTGTCGGGTTTATAGGTGGTGGGCTTGATGTGGTGTTGACGGATTTCTTTGGCGATTTCAGGTAGTTTCTTGACTGATTTGACACAGAAGGTATCACCATCAAAGTCCATGCCACAGTAGTCACGCGCTTCGTCTGGGTTCACATACATCGTTCCCTGTTGGTTGAGTCCTTTGATATGTTTGTTTGTCCAGATTTGCAAGTCGTTGCGATCACGGATGGGATAGCGGAATCCGACATATTCGCCTTGTGGCAGTTCAGGGATGCACATTTCCAGTTTTCCTAGTTCGGGACAGGGCTGTGCCATGAAGCTAGAGAAGTTGATACCGCCACTGATAGCGAGGGTTAACCACCGTCTTCTTACTAGGTCTTCAATCTTTCTCACCACGTATGGATGTTCTAGTAGTTGTCCGTAGATGTCATGTTTGAGGATTTCCGACAGGATTTTGCCGTCGGCTTCTTCTTCGCGTTCTTCTTCAGGTTCATCTACTTTCACCCATTGTTCGGTTTGCACTAGTTGGCAGAGTTGTTTGACATCGGATTGAGCTGCGACTAATGTTTCGGCTTTGAGTTGGGTAATCGGTAAGACATCATGGGCGATCGCTTGTTGGCTGAACCATTGCCAAACGGTATAGGAGGTCTTGACGCTGCGCTTTTTGGCAAAGTTGACGATTACTTGTGGAATTTGACGTACTGTACTTTATCAGATTCAGAACCTCTATATCCGTATAAAATTGGTACTGCTGAAGAAGGGGAGATGACTACGCGAAAACCTTGGTAGTATCTACGTTCATCATCATCAGGTATCCAACCACGAAACTCACTGCGACTATTTTGAGCATGTTCCGCAAACGATCCACCGCGCTGTATATAATTATTATCATATGCTTTTCCATTTTTTAGTCCGACTCCATGATCTTTCTGGAGTGTGTCCAAACACCAATCACGCACATTCCCGTGCATATCATACAAACCAAAGGCATTGGGCGGAAAACTACCCACATTAGTCGTCTGGTTTCGATTTTGACCTTTAGGAGCGTTCCCATAATTATAGTTACCATCATAGTTAACCAGATCGGTGGTAATTGTCTCTCCAAAGTAGAAGGGCGTGGTCGTTCCAGCTTTACAAGCATATTCCCATTGAATCTCGCAAGGAAGACTAAATTCTTTGTCTGTGCGTTGAGACAGTTTTTTGCAAAATTCCACCGCGTCATTCCCACTGACATTGGTTACAGGACGATTGGCACCTTTATATTCAACATATTCAACAGGATTCGTACCCATTATCGCTTGATACTGCGCCTGAGTGATGGCGTATTTGCCCATATGGAAGTCTCCCATGGAACATAGGAATACTCCCTGCATCCAGAATGATAAATTGCCTGGGATATAGACCATTTCCAGCGACACCCCATTACCAATGTCAATAGTCAGACACCTAGCTTTATGGGTTGTTTGTTTGATAATCTTGCCAGTATCATCCACCGAAGGAACAGTGAATCTAAATAATTTTCCTTGCAATTCATCCTGTTGTCGAGCTAATTCTTGTTGTCGTTCTCGTTCCTGTTGTTGCGCTAATTCCTGTCTCGAATACTCTGCCTCTATTCGCGCTAACTCCTGATAATAAGCCGTTCGTTGCTCCACCTGAAATTCGCGTAATGACTCAACAAAAGGTTGTAAGGCTGGTTGCTCCTCCTGTTTGAAAATCTCGAATAACTGCGGCTCATAAAAAGGATCGATAGTCAGATAGTATGAATCCGCTAAGTAAGCAGTTAACAATCGATGAATTTCGATAATAGTTTGCTTCACCACCAAAATTGCGGCTGCATCTGTCTCCCCCTGCGCTACTAATTTATCTTTCGTCTCGCGCCAATTCCATTCAAACGGCTGAAAGTGAGTAGCTTCTGACTGCTCGGTTTGCCAATGAGCCACCCAAAAGGTCACAGTATCATCACTAATATCGCTGTACAATACATAGGTGGCAACTGATGAAAGCAGATCGTGCAATCGATTGACATCGATCTTGGAAATCGTCTCTGTGAAATAATCGCAGTAAAATTGGACGGGACATTCTGTCAAGTGATTCGGATAGTAATGACTCAAAAATTTATCTACTTTCCGCATCTCCTGCTTGAATGACCACTGCTGGAAATTCTGAGCATTATCGAAATATGGATCTACCTCTAGGGGTGATGTCAAAATCAATAAGCGATGATTGTATTTGGTGAGAATGAATTGAGTTTCTTCTCGACTAATTTTAGAGAACCAATGATCTCTAGTATTATCCCAATCGATTTGTTTCCCCTGTAATTTAACTTTAGATTCTTCGATCTGGATTTCTTTGAGCAGTTCCCGATGCAATCTGCTAATTTCCAAGCGATCTTGACGTTCTTGTTTGGATAGCTTTAGTCGATCGACATCAATCTCTAACCGAGTTTCCTCAATTTCAATTCGGGTGTTGTCATTTACTAATAGTTGCTTGTCAATCGCTAGTCGAGTTTTCTCAATTCCAATTCGAGTGTTATCATTTGCCAGTTTTTGCTTCTCGATCTCCAATGAATCTTGATCGTGCTTGGTCTTGTCCTGATAATATTTACGTTCGGCTGCCTTTAACTCTCGATCGAGCTTATCGATCTCACTCGACGATCTTTTCTTGTCAGACGCTTTCTTTTGAGTTAATTTTAAGAATTTAACAGTTTCATTAACTGCTCTCATGCTCCAAGTAGCAAGTTTAGGAATAACGAAAGCAGATGCCAGATGTATCATAATTAAAAATATTGAGTAAATAAATAGAAGAGGGTATTTTGACCTTTCAGAATCTTGAATTGAGCATCTATTTGACATTTATCTAAATAGCTACTTAAAGATCAACAAATCTGACATTCAATCTCTAGCTTAGCCATTATGAACATCATATAAATGCTTGCATGAATCACAAGTATAGCCATAACTGGCAATCCCGACATAAGCTCCACAGGGACAACCATCAATTCCACAAGGGAACAAGCCACCAGATCTATGTCTAGCAGACAACACTGGCGATAAAGAACGCGGATTAGTAGATCTTCGAGGTGCTGGAGGCACATATTCATCATCGTCATGATGCTCGTCATCATCCAAATCTTCTACATCATCGTCATGATGCTCGTCATCATCCAGATCTTCTACATCATCGTCATGATGCTCGTCATCATCCAGATCTTCTACATCATCG
>JBAXTW010000126.1:0-13864 GCA_037129985.1 Pseudanabaena sp. ELA645
CAAATCCGTATTTGTATGGTTGGTTGACAAGTGCTTGAACCGTTGCAGTCATGTCTTTGAAGGCTCCTAAATTAAACTCTGAATATTTTTTTGTGTGCAACACAAAAAATATTCTCACTAAAACAACTTGCTTGTTTGTTTACTAATTGTAGGTTACATTAACAACATATTGGTTGTCAAAGTAATTTTTTACAACTCGGCTAGGTTTATCAGGAGCTTATATTTATGAAAACTCCCACCAATGTTGCTGAGAGGCTACCCCCTCAATTAAAGCTAGATCAAAAACTTGATCATAAAAGTGATATCAAGCATGACGCAAAGCATGATACCAAGCATGACATCCTCCAGCTTCTGCTCAAGCGTGGCGATGTGACCGCCCATGATTTAGCCGAAAAATTGGATATTAGCCCCCAAGCGATTCGCAAACATTTAAAGGACTTAGAGACTGAGGGACTGATTTACCACACGGCGGAACAGGCGGGTATGGGTAGACCTCAGTTTGTGTATGCTTTGACATCGGCGGGGCGCGATCGCTTTCCCGATAGTTACAATCAGTTTGCCGTAAATTTCTTAGATACTCTGATTGATACACTCGGTAAAGAGCAAGTATCGGAGGTGCTACATAAACAATGGCAACGTAAATCTCAGCATTATAAATCTCAACTTGGTATTGGTTCGCTCAAACAGCGATTAGAAAAATTAGCTGAAATACGCCGATCCGAAGGTTATGTGACGGAGTGGTTTCCTGTGGATGGGAGTGAAGATTTTATTTTTACGGAATATAACTGCGCGATCGCCCATGTTGCCGAGTCATTTCCCAGTGTGTGCGGACATGAGTTAGAAATGTTTGCCACAGTTCTCGATTGTCCTGTGCAGCGCACACATTGGATGGTCGATGGTGAACATCGCTGTGGATACTTAATTCAGCACAAGGTGCTGTAGTTGGCGATCGCTCCCAATTATTCTGATACTGCCTATTGAGGCTTCAAATATTCCAGAGAAAAGTTTAAAAGTGCCGCGAAGCGGCACTTTTAAACTTTTCTCTGGGTTTCATGTCAGCGCAAAGCGCTGTAGCATGGATACTAGTAGTTATGGTTATTGGGGATTGTGGCGCAAGGTGGCACTGTCTCTAGTTCTATAGTTTTGAAATAAATACAGGAAAAAATATGGCTCTTACTTTAAATACTCTCAATGTAGAAAATGTTCTTGATGAATTACGCCCTTATCTAATGTCCGATGGCGGCAATGTGGAACTAGTGGAAATCGAAGGTCCAATCGTGAGATTGCGTTTGCAAGGTGCTTGTGGATCTTGCCCTAGTTCGGCGATGACTTTGAGAATGGGCATTGAGCGCAAATTGAAGGAAGAAATTCCTGAAATTGCTGAAATTGAACAGGTTTTCTAGAAATACACTAAAATGATTTTTGAGAGGCGCACCCTGCGGGTGCGCCTCTCAAAAGTTTATCAGGAGCTAGCTGAATCAGGAATCCCCCCCGCTTTACTCTCGGTAAGTGTCATTGCATCATTGTCAAAATACCTTGCTGACCCAGCAACATTTCTCTCAGAAGACTAAAAATACCCACACCGATCACGGGCGAAATATCAATGCCACCAATGGGCGGGATCAGCTTACGCAACACAAATAATAAAGGCTCAGTCGGAAAAGTAATCAGACTATAGGGAAATTGCTTGAGGGGAATCTGGGGATACCATGTCATCACGATGCGAAATATATACATCAAGATGAATAAACCCAATACAATATTCAGCGCTAAAGAGCTAATGGCGATCGCATCCACGAGAGTAACCAGCCTTCTAAATTAGACAAATAAATTAAACAAACTAATCAAACAACAAAAATATTGCTATTGAAAGTGTTACGTTGTAACACTTTCAATAAATCTCAACACAAAAACTTTAATTGATTACCACAAAGCAGGAACAGGATTTGCTACAGGAGCAGTTACTGCGGCTGGTGCGGAGATCATCGGAGCCGCAGCCGTAGGAGCAGGTTCTTCAGGCGCAGCACAAGCATTGTATCCCTCTGACAGGAGAGAAGAGCAGTATGCGCTTGGCAAATCACGGGTGCGAACGGTGGCATCACTGAGGGTTTGCAAGTCCATCATTTCGCGGTTGATTGCCCGAAAAGTGATGGCTTGACGTTCAATCAATTGATCTCTATATGTATTTTGAATATAGGGATTAGGCAAGTTGGGATCGGCGTTCATTTCCAAGATTTTATTCTGAACCTGAGGGTAGGTAGCAGGATAATTTGGAGGAAATTGATCTTGATCGGTAAGCGGTTTTTGAGCAAAGGCTGCGCCGCTAGCTAGCAATGTTGACAATGCGACTATGGAGGGCGCAAGCCAAGAGAACCTAGTACTCATATAAATACACATCCTCATAGTTGGACGCTGACTAATGTAGCAGATCTCGTCAAGAATTGATTTGTTTCGCAGCATTGATATAGCGATCGCCTACAACGACAAGTATAAACACAAAGAAAAAACGGTGCTTTTTCTTTATTCTTTTGGGCTTAAACTAAAAAACAGAATTTACAAAATTAATAACTAAGTCAAACCTGTGGAACATTCAAATCGCGAAAAGTTACTAGCCCTATTTTGTCGTCTTGCCTACAAAAGTGGCGACTTTACGCTATCTTCGGGACAAAAAAGCACCTATTACATCAATGGTAAATTGGTAACACTGCACCCCTATGGCGGCTTATGGACTGGACAAATTTTACTGTCGATGTTGCCTGAAGGGACTGGAGCCGTAGCAGGTTTGACGCTGGGGGCTGACCCGATTGTGAGTGCGGTGAGTGTAGTGTCAGCATATGAAAATCAACCGATTCCTGCGTTGATTATTCGTAAACAACCAAAGGGGCATGGCACGGCGGCATGGATTGAGGGGGCGGAACTTGCACCGAAAACGAATGTGGTGGTATTAGAGGATGTGGTGACGACTGGGCAGTCGGCTTTATTTGCAGTTGAGAAATTGCGCGATGCTGGTTATGAAGTGACCCATGTATTGACCTTGGTCGATCGCTTACAGGGTGGCGCGGCGCTCTACGAAAAAGAGGGTTTACAGTTTGCCTCTGTGTTTGATATCAATGAGATCCAAAGCTACGCTAGTTCTTCTTCATAAAAAAAGAAAGTGTCGCAAAGCGACACTTTCTTTACAGTACAAAAACTACAAAATATGTCCCATACGTTTAGGAATCGCCTCATTAAAGTTTTTAGTGATTTGAGCAAGAGATAATGCGATCGCTTTCTCCTCACCCACAGAAATCATCAAATCATTAGCTGCATGGCTCACCGTGCCAATATGCTGCCAATTACTACCCAATTGACTTGTCAGATAAGCTTCCCATGCAAGGCGATCGCCCTCTTTTACGGAAACTACAATCCGACTCGCTCCTTCACCAAAAAGAAGTTGGGTTAGATGTAAATCATGAGAATTCGCTAGTTGAATTTTGGCGGTGAGTTTGCCAGAAATAGACGATTCAGCGATCGCTACGGCTAATCCACCTTCAGAGCAATCATGGGCGGACTGCACTAAACCTTGAGCGATTCCTTGACGACAAGCAAATTGAACTTGACGCTCTAGCTCAAAATCTACGGGTTGGGGACGGCCTGTGACTTCACCAATAATGGTCGCAAGATATTCAGAACCAGCGAGACTAGCGCGATCGCTACCAAGTAAATAAATAGCATCACCAATAGCTTTCCAACCCTGACCAACCACCTTAGTCACATCCTCAACTAATCCCACCATCCCAATTACAGGCGTTGGATAAATCGGTTGAGAATCACCTTCAGAATCGATAGTTTCGTTGTAGAGCGAGACATTACCGCCAGTGACTGGAGTTGACAACTCGCGACAAGCATCAGCAATCCCGCGACAAGCTTCATGAAGTTGCCAATAACCGATCGCATTTTCAGGACTGCCAAAGTTCAAATTATCGGTCACAGATAGAGGTTCTGATCCAACACAGGACAAGTTCCGCGCTGCTTCTGCAACCGCTAGTTTTGCACCTTCATAGGGATCGAGATAGACATAACGGGCATTGCAATCAACGGTAGCAGCAACACCAACAAGAGAATCAATTTGGGCTGCGGCTGTTCCCAATTCACCAACACCAAATCCTTGACTGCGTAACCGAATTACCGCCGCATCGGCTCCCCCAGGGAAGATGACTGTATTATTCTGAACTTGATGGTCGTATTGGCGATAAACCCATGCTTTCGAGGCGATCGCGGGGGTATCCAGTAATTTTAAAAGCGCATCGTTGGGAATGATAGCGAGGAAAGCGGCGATCGCGGTCTTCTCATCCCAATCCCAAGCCAGTTTTGCGTAATCAGGCGTATCGGCAAGTTGACGATGATAGATCGGCGTATTGTCAGCCAAAGCCGTCGCAGGAATCTCCGCCGCAATTTCACCATGCCAGAGAATCCGCACAATTGGCTCTTCCAGAATTTCACCCGCAACAACTGCATGAAGTCCCCAGCGCTCAAAAATATCGATGAGTTCCTGTTCCCTTCCCTTGTGCGCCACAAATAACATCCGTTCCTGCGATTCCGAAAGCAGATATTCGTAGGGAGTCATTCCCGTTTCCCGCGCAGGAATCTTGTCTAAATCGAGAACTACACCCACACCACCTTTCGCCGCCATTTCCGAAGTGGAACAGGTCAAACCCGCCGCGCCCATATCCTGCGCTGCCACCACAGCGCCAGTTTTAAAAGCTTCTAAACAAGCTTCTACTAAAGCTTTTTCTAAAAATGGATCGCCCACTTGTACCGCCGAACGGCTTTGTTCTGATTTATCAGAAATTTCGGCACTGGCAAAACTTGCGCCCTTCATGCCATCGCGCCCTGTGGTAGAGCCAACATAAATCACAGGATTACCTGTACCCGAAGCACCCGACTTGACGATTTCCTTCGTTTCCATAATCCCGATCGCCATCGCATTGACGAGCGGATTACGGTTATAAGCCTTATCAAAATAAACCTCACCGCCAACCGTGGGAACCCCAATACAATTGCCATAGCCAGCGATACCATTGACAATGCCATTAACGCGACTACGCACCCAAGGATCGGAAAGCTCACCAAAACGCAATGAATTCAAAATTGCTACGGGACGCGCACCCATCGTAAAAATATCGCGCAAAATACCACCTACTCCTGTTGCCGCGCCTTGGTACGGCTCCACAGCCGAGGGGCGATTATGGCTTTCAATCTTAAAACTAATTGCAATATCATCGGTAATCTTGACCACACCTGCATTTTCCCCAGGTCCCACCAGAATGCGATCGCCCGTTGTCGGAAATTGCTTGAGCAACGGACGCGAGTTTTTGTAACAGCAATGCTCTGACCACATCACGCCAAACATCCCCAATTCAGCTTTGTTGGGTTCACGATTTAGGCGATCGCAAATCATCTGATATTCATCAAGAGTCAAGCCTTCAGATTTAATTTCGGCAGGGGAAAATTTGAATATGGTACTGGCGGTCATGGTTAATGTGCGACAAAATTTTGACTAGTCCCTATGATCTTATCGTATTAAACCAGCCTAAAATAATTTCATGTTGTCCAAAAGGAGATTGACTTTTATGCTTTTCATTTGGAACAAATATTTTACATCGGCAAAATTTGATACAATCTCCTTACTTTAAACAATAAATTTTCAAACAGGTTGCTGATGTTTATTTGGAGCGTATTAACAGCAAAAGTCTTTGAAGTGGGCATGACAGTAATTGATGATGTTACTGAAACTATCGGGCAGTTTTTTAGAAACACAGTTTTTGGGGAAGGGGAAACTTATCAGTCAGAAGATGAGAATGCGATCGCACTTGTATTGAGAAATAACAGTGAGGCGATGCAATATTTTGCGGAAGCCCAAATGCAACTTGCTGAGGTACAGCAACAACAAAATGAACTCAAGAAAGCAGAGTTAATGATCAATGTTGCCCTTGCTCAGAAAGAGCGAGAACTCAAGGCTCAGCTAAGTGAACTATGGCGTGATTTAAAACGAGAATTGCAGCAAAATGATTTAAAAAGTCGTCAGGATTTACAAGTTCGCCAAATTCAAGCAGATTGGGACAAAATCAAATTGCCGACAATCTTTAGTCGTCAGGAATTAGAAAATCTAGCTCAAGATTGCGATCGCCCATTATTTGTTTGCTCCAAGATGCAAATTACTGAAGGATGTCCTGATTACTTTCGGACGGAGTTAGTCGCAGATGCGGAGAGCCAAATCAAGAAATTTGCTAATCTCGTTTTTCAGGGCAATGTTCGCTTTTATAGTCGATTTTTTGATGATGAAAATATTTTTGATGCTAATGCGGCTCAACTAAAGAGCATTTTGCCTAATGTACCTTGTGTAATGAGTTTCAGTAAGATTACTCGCCGCAAAGCATATTTTCACTATCAAATGTGGGGTAGTCGTAGCGCTGAGATTCTCAAAGGTAATTTTGATGTGGAGTTGCCTTGGCGAGAAGTGGCGCAACAAATACCCGATGAGGCTTCAGGGATAATTAATGATGATGCTCTCTATGAAATTATTGGCGATTGGCTAACGACTTTACAAAAGATTTATGCGCTGTTTTTGGTGGATCTCTATGCGATCGTTGATGGTGACGATCCTTTCTATTCCATCAAGTTAGATAGTGTAAGTTTTGGAGTTCCTGAACAAACCGCTAGTCAATACATTCAACCTTTAGTAGAAATTTTGCAACGAGTTCAAAATGAACGTATTGAGTCTTTTAATGAGCTGGTGTGCCGTCACCAAGAAGAAGAGGAACAGAAAAAGCAACGAGAGGCAGAATGTCAGCGTCAAGAAGAATTACAGATTGGACTTATGTATCATCGGTTAGATGTGGCGCAGGCTTTGCCCATGCTGCTTCAAAGAGAATCAAAAAAACGAAACGAAGATGAACTTCAGCATCTAAACCGTTTCAAATCGGTTAAAGGAAGGAAGTCAGACTATCAAAAACTTGATGATTTGCTGGCAAGAAAAAAATGGCTTGAAGCAGATGAACTAACTAGAGAAATTATGCTCACGGTAGCAAATCGTAATCCTGAAGGCTACCTAGATGAATTTAGTATCAAGAATTTGCCTTGTGAAGATTTACGGGCTATTGATTTCCTATGGTTGTATCATAGTCAGGGCAAGTTTGGCTTTAGTGTACAGAAAAAGTTATGGCTTGATTGTAGCGGAACGCTTGGTGTATGTGAATATGAGGTATTTCAAAAATTTGGCACAAAAATCGGTTGGTATTCTCAACAAAATATTGACTGGATGACATACACTGACTTTATGAGTAATACCCTAAAGGGAAAGAATGCTCTCTCAGCGAGTCTTCCGCTATCAGGCTTAGGTTTGTCAGGTTCAAGTGTCTTTATGGTTGGAGGAAAGTCTTTTGCGATTTTCTTGTCTTGCTTAAATGTTTGTGGAATCTAACAACTGTTTAAGGATTAAAGCCCAATATAAAATTTCTTCGACTGCTATAGCAAAAGACCTATTCTATCAGTCTGTAAGAACATCACTAATCAAAAATGGATGGATAATCACCCATGATTTACTTTACTTGAATATTACTGAAATTGAAATTTATGTTGACATTGTTAGAGTAAACTGCAAATTTAAATATTAACCTAATATAAGTAATGATAAACGCTATTGAACTTGAAAGTTTTGGGATAATTGACAAACTTATCTGGCAAAAGTTGGGTAAGATAAATCTGGTGATCGGTAATAATGGTACAGGCAAGACGTTCTTGCTTAAATCTCTATATACTGCAATGCGGACAGTTGAAGAATTTAAGCGTGGCGATGATCAGAGAAATATTAATCAAATACTTTTTGATAAACTATATTGGACATTTCAGACAGAAAAAATTGGTGATTTAGTAAGAGAAGGATCAGAACATCCACTGTCATTAAAAATACACTTTAACGACAAAATTTTTTACTATTCCTTTGGCAAGGGGACAGCCAAAGAGATTAAGAATGTAGATAATAATATTCCAAAGCGCAAAGACAATTCTATCTTTTTACCTGCAAAAGAAGTTCTTTCTCTACATAATATTATTTTAAAGTCACGCGAGCAAGATAAAGTATTTGGCTTTGACGACACATATTTAGATTTAGCTAGAGCTTTGCGTACTCAACCCCAAAAAGGAAAAAACTTTACTGAATTTTCACAGTCCCGTAAAAATTTAGAAGATATTTTAGGTGGAACAATAGAGTATGAACAAGATTCTAATCGTTGGCAATTTAGAAAAGGCAAGCAAAAGTTTTCCATAGGAACTACTGCTGAAGGCGTAAAGAAAATAGCGATTTTAGACACTTTACTGGGCAATCGTTATCTAACACCAAGTTCTATTGTTTTTATTGATGAGCCAGAGGCGGCACTGCATCCAGAAGCAATTTCAAAACTACTCGACATTATAGTGACCTTAGCTGAAAGGGGAATTCAATTTTTTCTGGCGAGTCATTCATATTTTGTGATCAAAAAGCTTTATCTGATTTCTCAACAAAAAGAGATGTCAATTCCTATTATATCAGCAGAAACTTGGCATTCTGAAGACTTACAAAATGGCATGATCGACAACCCAATTATTGATGAGTCTATTCGTTTGTATAAAGAGGAAATAGATTTAGTATGATGACGACAGAACCTATTATTGAATCTGAGTTGACATTCGGTCCATTTCCAGAAGGACATTGTTTTTATATTGAGAAAAGCCAGACATATAAACGAATTGAGTCGGGAGTAAAGATGGTAGAGTTTCTTTTGCTTCGCCCTAGTGTCACGGCTAATAAAACAGCAATTTGGATGATTGAAGCGAAAAAAAGTTCTCCTAACCCTAACACACATGGAAAGCTCGAAGAGCGCATGAATGAAGTAAGAAAAAAGCTAAATAGTAATTATTCGGAATATTCAGATGCACAAATAGAGGATATTTGCATAAAGCTAACTCCTCACCCATTTGATATTTATGTAGGGGAAATATGCAACAAATTTGTTAACGCCTTAACTTTATTCTCTGCTATTCACTTGGGAAGGCATGGCAACGGAACCTCTGAGCTATCAGATAATTTAAAGCAAATTGCTCCAGCTAATGTTCGGTTCGTGTTTGTGTTAATAATTAAAAATTGTGAAGAAGAATGGCTATCACATATTCAAGAAGCTCTCAACAAAGCACTTCGTCCTACAGTAAAAATATGGAATTTAGTAGCTCCAAATATTCTAGTTCTCAACGAAGATATGGCTAGACGCAAGCATCTCATTGATTTAGTGTCAACACAAATTTAAAACGACTTTAATGCGCCACTAAGGTTTTAAAGACAGCCCAGTACATTTTATACTTATCAATATTGATAAAATAATGTGATGTTGTCCAAAAGGAAATCAACTTTTATGACAGTGCAATTACTTGATCAGAGCGCGATCGCCCCGAAGTTTAAATTCACAACCCAGCTACCGAAGTTGGGAAAGTAGCGGTGATGGATATGAAATTGACGATCGCTTCGGCAAATAATGCAACTTACTATCCTGATGTGATGGTGGTATGCGATCGTACCGATAGCGATGCATATGTGAAACAGAAACCCTGTCTCTTGATCGAAGTTCTATGTCCTTCGATAGCTATGCTAGATCGGCACGAGAAGCTCTTTAACTATCAGCAATTACCATCTTTGCAAGAATACGTTTTGGTTTCGCAATCTGAGATAAAAGTGGAACTTTATCGCCGCGATCGCGATGGAGGTTGGTTGGTTCAGTCTTTGGGACTAGGTGACAGCTTGCACTTGCAGTCGATTGATTTAGCGATCGCCATTTCCGATATTTATGAGGATGTGAGGTAGTCAAGACGAGTTATCCCTAATTTGCTTTCCTAAAGACTGATTGCGGTTGCGTCACCCTCTAAAGTAAAGTTTTATTAACAAGTTGAATGATCATAAAAACTCTTTAGTTGCTATTTTTTGGCGCACATCGAAACAATAAATACATTTAACTAAAACTTTTAACTAAAAACTTTTTTAAAAATCAAAGGTAATACGATGAGTACAAATAAGGCGACGGGATTTGCTTCAGGTTCTCAAAAGAAAAAAAAGAAAGCTCCCAACAAGCATCAAGTTGCAGCCAATAAATATGATGAGATGAAGGACAAAGGATTGCCTGAGTTCAATGTTTTTATTCGCATTAAGGACAAGGAATGGATTCCTGCGGGTTCAATGGCTGTGCAGCGTAGTAATCAAATTAGTCAAGCCATTTTTCAACAAGAAGCAGAATTATTGAAGGGTGCGATCCGCTTGTATCCCGTTTTGCGTAATTTTAAGGATAATCTGGAATATGGCTATCGACTCAAGCAGTTTCCTGATGAAGAAATTACAGTTGCGGTTTTGCCTGAACCAACTATTGGCGATCGCGTGAAGTATGCGATCGCTAAGGCGAAGGAATATTTTAATAGCGTGACTAAAAAATCTGAGCCCAAATAAAATTCATCCCTAAAATCGCAAGGCTAAGCCAGATTAAAAAGCAGGTACGAGTTAGTGCTAAAGCTTTTTGAATTTTTGGTGCAGCGATCGCCTCAATGGCATCTCCTAGCAGAGGCTTATGTTTGACTATGCCCCGATAACGATTTTCGCCGCCTAACTGGACTTGCAAGATCGCCGCATAAACACATTCGCTCCAACCTGAATTAGGGCTAGGGTCTTTTTGGGCATCCCTTTGGCATAGTTGCCACACATAAAGCGGCTTGCCCGAAACTAAAGCTAAGGTAATCACGGTCAAGCGACAGGGAATCCAAGTCAAAATATCATCGGTTTTGGCACTAAACCAACCCAAATCGCCATAGGGTGCTTCGCGATATCCCACCATCGAGTCGAGGGTACTAGCTGCTTTGTAGGCGATCGCTAAAGTTACACCGCCATAGGGAAATGATAGGGAACCGAGCAAGGCATAAAATAAAGGTGAAGTAACGGCATCGATCGCATTTTCGGTGACAGTTTCCAGTACAGCGCGTAAAATTTCTGGCTCAGAAAGATCTTCAGTGTCGCGTCCCACATAACGACTTAGTTCTTTTCTGGCGCTGGCGATATCGCCTGTTTGTAAAACGCCTAAGACGGATTCGGCTGCATCGCGGAGACTACGACCTGCAAAACAGGCGGCTAATAGAATTGTGGAAACGGCGATCGCTAAGATTGGGTGCAATTGGGAACAGGCGATCGCGATCAGCCAAGCGGCTAATCCACTACCCAAAATCATGCTGCTCCCTAAGAAACATCCTAATATTTTCATTGTTAAGGGCGAAAATCGGGGAATGCGCTGATGGGTAATGGGATCTTCGATGATGACTAAGTTTGTGAATTCGGCAATGATCCAGCCCATAATCTGTACGGGATGGAGCCAATTCACGGGATCGCCAATTAGGTAATCAAGGATTGCCGCGAGAATTAAAATCAACAAATCACTCTTTTCAGTCATCAATACTGTTCTAAATCACCGTTATTTAATCACAAGTTAGTATAGCGATCGCCATTACAACCATCTGAATCTTAAAAATATCGCTAAAAAATTAATGAATACAATCGCGCAATTCGTTGATGATTTCATAGGTCTGTGGATGTCGCATATTTGTCATGCCTAATCCTTTGGTAGTCCTAAATCTGGTAAACCTTTGACAATTTTAACGGTTTCCAAGCTGACGGTGATTACTTGCTTAATCAATCTCACGATGTATTCCTCATCATCAAGGCGATTAGGATCGTTGGTGATACCGCTTCGTTTGTCGGTGCTGACTTGGTATTGATCGATGATCCAGTCTAGGGCGGAACGGTTGCCTAGTTTGTATTCAAAGGTTTCTGGGGAAATACCTGTAAGCGTGAGGAAGTCGTTATATCTGATTTGAGTTTTGTCTTTGCTGAGGCGCATTTTTTCGACTCGCCAATCAATCTGTCATGAAAATTTCGTTTTTTGTAAATTTCAATGTTGCTTTGATTATAATTAGTATCAATACGTCTAAAGAATCTGACCTATGCTAATCCAAAAAATTGTCCAAGAACTGCAACATATCCCAGACGTAAAATTAGCAGAACTCTATGACCTAATTCATTACTTTCGTTTAGGTTTAGGCAAAGAACTTAGTCAACCTCGTACCCCTGGATTATTAAAAGGTCAACTTGATGATTCTTTTTTTGATCCATTGCCAGAAGAGGAACTTCAGAAATGGCTATGAGTTATCTGATCGATACACACATCTTATTGTGGTGGGTATTTAACGATCCAAAACTTAAGGGAACCTCTAAAAAAAGGTAAAAAAGTCAAACACGAAAATCAAACGCAATAGATTATTCAAGGGACAAGAAATTAGAAAGATTATTTACGATATTGCCTGCGTTATCTCCCTAATTTTGACAATCTATCCTAATTTTGACAATCTATCTTTGACTTCTCGATTATTCTATATTTTGGACAGAATAATCCCTTGTTCTACGCTGATTGCGCCTTCAGCTTGCTCGAAAGGGGATTTGTGAATGATTTGTCACAGCAATAACTTGATTTTCATTGATAGAATCCGTATCTGGAAAAATTTCCCTAAACAATCCTGGACGATCATTAAGAACAGGATCATAATATAAGAATTTTTTTGAAAATGGTCTGTATAAGCCAAATACGGTATGTTCTTCCCCAAGTGGAACACCATCTCTCATTGAATCTTGTCTAACATCTCCTCTTAAATCCAATGTATAGATTAAATTGAAATCTTTACTTAACTATAACTACTAGTATCCATGCTACAGCGCTTTGCGCTGACATGAAACCCAGAGAAAAGTTTAAAAGTGCCGCTTCGCGGCACTTTTAAACTTTTCTCTGGAATATTTGAAGCCTCAATAGGCAGTATCAGAATAATTGGGAGCGATCGCCAACTACAGCACCTTGTGCTGAATTAAGTATCCACAGCGATGTTCACCATCGACCATCCAATGTGTGCGCTGCACAGGACAATCGAGAACTGTGGCAAACATTTCTAACTCATGTCCGCACACACTGGGAAATGACTCGGCAACATGGGCGATCGCGCAGTTATATTCCGTAAAAATAAAATCTTCACTCCCATCCACAGGAAACCACTCCGTCACATAACCTTCAGATCGGCGTATTTCGGCTAATTTTTCTAATCGCTGTTTGAGCGAACCCATGCCAAGTTGAGATTTATAATGCTGAGATTTGCGTTGCCATTGTTTATGCAGCACCTCCGATACTTGCTCTTTACCGAGGGTATCAATCAGAGTATCCAAGAAATTTACGGCAAACTGATTGTAACTATCAGGAAAGCGATCGCGTCCTGCCGAAGTCAAAGCATACACAAACTGCGGTCTACCCATACCCGCCTGTTCAGCAGTGTGATATATCAGTCCCTCAGTCTCTAAGTCCTTTAAATGTTTACGAATTGCTTGGGGGCTAATATCCAATTTTTCGGCTAAATCCTGTGCGGTTACATCGCCACGCTTGAGCAGAAGCTGGAGGATGTCATGCTTAGTATCATGCTTAATATCACTTTTATGATCTAGTTTTTGCTCTAGCTTGAACTGAGGGCTGAGCCTTTCAGCAACATTGGTGGCAGTTTTCACAAATATAAGCTCCTGATAAACCTAGCCAAGTTGTAAAAAATTTACTTTGACAACTGATATGTTGTTAATGTAACCTACAATTAGTAAAGAAACAAGCAAGTTGTTTTAGTGAGAATATTTTTTGTGTTGCACACAAAAAATATTCAGAGTTTAATTTAGGAGCCTTAACGGACATGACTGCAACGGTTCAAGCACTTGTCAACCAACCATACAAATACGGATTTG
>JBAXTW010000127.1:0-13751 GCA_037129985.1 Pseudanabaena sp. ELA645
TATCTACTTCTTGTTATACCCTACTTTTCCATCAACGAATTATTTACAGCAAGATAAATTCTCTCATGAGATAATCTAGTTTAATTAAATTATCTGATCGTAATTTGCCATCAGACAACAGATTATCTCCCATATCAATATTGTATCTTTGCTGAGATAACGTTGTAATCAAGCTACGTCCAGCAGGCAAGTATATAACTTCTCTCTCATCTCCAAAAATATTGTTAAGCTGATTACTAATATCTTCAAATAGAGCAGTTTCTTTAGATTTAATAGTACTTATTTCTCTTGATGAAGAGAAGATGGAAGCATTTTGATTTAGATCATGATGTAACACCTCTAATTTATTTATTATTTTGAAAAAATTTATTATTAACTCATTACTAAATATTGGATATCCAATCCCACCATTCTCAGACGCTTCAATAGATATTTCAATTTCATCGTTATATCTATAAGTTATTTTAGTGTTATGAGGCTGTACCGTATATCCATAAATTTTTATAAACTTTTGTTTTATAAGTTTATAAAAACCAAAAATAGGATCATTAAATTTATTTTGGTTATAACAATCAAGATAGTATCGATATAAATCATCTTTCAAAGACTTGAAAAAGAAGATTGCTTTGCTGACAGTACTTTTTCCACTAGCTTGAGAGCCAATAAACACAAGGATATCATTCACATCAATATCGATGTCTGCAATTGGTCCAAATTGATGAATGGTTAACCGTTGTGACATATTGATCCTATAAAAGGTTGAAGAATGCTGAATCGATCTCATAACCTAAACTTTGAGTCATTTGCTGTAACTTAGCAGTGCTTTCCATGCCGCGTGACTTCAGCCATAGAGAAATCGTAAATACCTTCTGCATGACAAAAATCTCCAGTGCTTCAGGATTGTATTGCAACACATAGCCATCACCTTCGCGCTTAAACTCGTGGGGAACTAGCATCGCCGCATAGCGACTGAGTTCCGATCGCCAATCAAGAAGATAGCTAAACCACGGATAGGTCGCATCGAGACGGACAAACCAGAGACGGACTTCCGAGATTTCTGACAATTCGCGAGGGTCGCCATCTTCCTTATCCCACACAAGTTCGATTTGAAATAGGCGATCGCCTTCAGCCGTATCATCCCAATTTGCTAAAAGCTTCTCGATCGCAATTTTCGCAGGACTAATATCCAATGACTCAATACAAGCCTGACTCACATAAATTACATTTGACATGATGGTTTTTAGATAAAATTAAATTAGGGATGCGCGATGCGCCGCTCTAATGGATTACTTCTTCGGTAAGTTTTCGCGAGGATCGAAGGATTGGATTGCTAGTAACTTTTCGTAGAGTTCGCGTTCTTGTTTACTAGGATTTTTGGGAACGACAATCTGGATTTCCACATATTGATCGCCAAAGGTACGCGCATCTTTTGGAAAACCTTTACCAGAGAGACGCAACTGCTGCCCCGACTTCACCGCAGGCGGAATCGTTAATTTTACTAGACCGCTTAGGGTTGGTACTTCCACTTGAATACCGAGAACCGACTCGCTGGGTGAAATTGGCAATTGACAGCGAATATCGGAACCTTCGAGGGTGAAAAATGTATGGGGCTTCAGCGTAATTTTCAGATAGAGATCGCCGCCCGATGCGCCTTGACCTTTGAGCCTAATTCTTTGACCTGACAGCACACCTGCGGGCATATTTACTTCTAGCGATCGCCCATCTTCCAGACGAATACGCTCACGACCACCGACATAGGCGCGTTCGAGGGGTAACTCTAAAACTGCTTCAGAGTCACGGCGGGGACTAGGGCGCGGTGGAGCTTGGGTATTGGTGCGATAGGAGGATGAACCGCCACTGGTGTCTTGGGCGCGTTCGTTGGTGCGGAATTTGCCTAATAACTGATCGACAAATTCTTGGAAATCGTTGTATTGACTAAAGTCCACATCGCCTGTGTAGCCCTGCTCAAAGTCGGGCTTATATTGTTCCCGTGACGCTGGGGCGCGTCCACCTTGACCTTGAAAACCGCCTTGTTTCCAATATTGTCCAAAGCGATCATACTGTTGGCGCTTGGTAACGTCCGACAGTACCTCATAGGCTTCACCAATATCTTTGAAGCGCTCCTCGGCAGCCTTATCTCCAGGATTGAGGTCGGGATGATATTTCCGCGCTAACCTGCGATAGGAGCGCTTGATTTCATCGGCCGTTGATGTTTTCGGCACACCGAGAATTTCATAATAATTGCGAAAATTTTGCATATTTCCCGAACTGCAAACATGGAGATTACTTAGCTTAGCTTATCGTTGCTTTTGCAAATACTTATGTGCCTTTACAAAAGCTTAGATCCAGCTACGCAACCACATTAGCACGGGCATATAACCAGAGGAGATCGGTAAACCGATATAAATGGGTATCCAGAAAATAAAAGCGATCGCCACAGTTACCCAAATTCCTGTCCCCAACTTCCTAATATTCCCTAAGGTCGATCGCCACATTAGCGACACTAGTAGGGCAAGGGCGGCAAAGGCATAAACTGAGGCGGGCATATAGTGATAGAGAAAGATGCAGCGCTTACTTAAACTCCAAGGCAACCAATGAGCTAAAAAGCTGGCGGTGACATAAAAGGCAAACCAAAATAAAGTTGCTCTTTCTTTCGAGGGAATTTCGTTTAATATTTTGGGTGGAAATCTGAATTTTGAGGCAATTACAAAAGCGAGGCAGATTAACAGGGCGATCGCACTGAGCCAATATAAAAACGGGTTGCCCATCGCGTGAACAAATTCCACCATGCTATTGGGACGCATTTCAAAAAAATAAGCGATCGGGCGAATTAATAAAACCCAACTCCACCAAGGTGAACAGTAGGGATGAATTGGCTCAGTTTTGCCAACGCCTAAGTTTTGATGGAAGCCAAGAATCTGTCGATGCAGTTCCCAAATATCGCGTTCGGGATTAATCATCAAATGCGGAATCCAGTCTATGAAATAGAAGGCGATCGGCACAATAACTAAACCGATCGCAATCTGCGCTGCATTTAAGGTTTGGCGATAACGCGACCATGCATAACCTGCGATCGCAACTAGCCCAATAATATAAGCCAAGCCCGTCCATTTAACGCTCATCGATGCGCCTAGCATTAAGCCAGTAACAATCGCCCAAAACCATCTCTGTCGCGATCGCTTCAGGGCTAAGACCATACATAACTGGCTGAGCATCCCGAACAGCAAAATATAGATATTAATTAAACCAAAGCGCGACTCTACTAATAGCAAGCCGTCCATCCCCACAAACCAACCCGTCAGCCAAGCCCAACCACGGCGATCGCTCAGTTGCCAGATAAATTCATAGGTAATTAAAGGCAATAGAGATCCTGCAAGGGCGGTCATAAACCGATAGCCCAAGGGCGCATAGCCAAAAATCTGTACCCCCAGCGCGATGATATATTTCGCTAGTGGTGGATGAGCATCAAAAAATGGTTCGTTATTGAGATAATTTTGAGCAAACTTAGGATAATAAACTTCATCAAAAACGATATCCGCCGTGCCGTCCAGATTCCAAAATCGCAGCCCAAAGGATACTAGGGCGATCGCCATGACTCCATAGATAGGATGCTCCGCTAGCCAAATCAAGCGATCAGTCAACCGATCCAACAATCGAGCGAGGGGATTAATGAGGGAATTACTAATTCGGCGATCGCTCAAATTGCTCATTTAAAATTCTTATCGAAAAATTCACACCCATTATCTACACATTATTGCGAAGCCAAGCATTCAAATCAGCAACAGTTTGCAAATCAAAGATAACTTCGGCAAGGGCTTCTAGCTGTGTAACCGATAATTTAGTAATCCGATTTTTTGCAATAGGACTTAATTGTCCAAACTTGCGGATTAGCATCCTCAGCAGAAAATCGCACTACATAGTTTAGAGTTTGCTGATTTTAAGTTAGTTGAAGGCAAATATCAAGCGATCGCTCCTAATGATCGGGGTTGGCTATGGGGTGACTAATTGAGGCTATATTTGGGCATCCATGAAAATAAATTGCGATGCTTTAATCCTAATGCTGAATTGACACCAACATCAGAGGAAAGGGTTGATCGGTTAGGCAGCTTGAAAAAATAAGTTAAGCATCTTGGAAGATTTTATTAGCCTTAACAAGGGGCTTAAGCCCCTTGCCTGTGCAAGTTATTTCTACAAGATGCCTTAGAGGCAATTTTACGATCGCAAGGCATTGATCCCGATCAATTAGTAATTGAAACTATCACAGATTATTTTTGCTAAATAAATAAACATCATCTTTTTGATACTCAAGTTTTAGGCTGGGTATTTTTTTTGCTTTCTCTACTAAACTTAAAGCATAATCGCGATCACTTTGCCAGCCAGCATGTCTTGTGTTCAACAAAATATAATCAAACTCCTCAAGATTAGGTTTCAGATTAGAAAAGGCTAATTTGACTTGAGAACGATGGGTGACATGGGGGGCAATTTCATGGGTAGTAAGAATACTGCCTTGAGTTGTTACTAAAGATATTGCCTCATTGTTAGCTGGCCAAGTATCTAATGATTGCAAATATTCACCTGTAAATAGATTTAAACGTGACATGCTTACAAATGCTAAAAATGTCCAAAATATAATAAATCGATATCTCCATTTTTTTTGTGTAGTAAATTCGTTAAGGCTAGAAATTACCATTACAATCAAAATCGGCAAGATAGGTAAAGGATAGTGATTGGCTAAATATCTTTGCTGAGGATCGGTTGAGAGAATATTAGTCATGACAGTTGGAACAGCAATTACTAGCAATGTTCTATCAGCGTATTTAAAACACCAAATAACTGGAGCGAGTAATAATAATAAATATACTAGGCTATCAATTGAGAAAACTTTACTTAGAAATAAGTTTGGCTTTACAACCAAATTAGTTAATATTTCTAAATAAGATCCTCCTAAAGAACTATATCGAGATAAAAATCGTCCTGTTCCAGCGTCAACCATAGGCATAACTATTTGAGTTGCGATTAAAAACCACAATATTCCCAAACCAATAGCGATACTTCCCATTAATCGTTTTTTTCTAAAAAGTAGCCATATCCCTAAAGCGATTACTGTCAATGAAAAAACAGATTTACAACTAAGTAGGACAAATAAAGTAAAACAAAAATGAACTAGCTTATTCTCTTCTGCCGATAAAATACACCATAATAAACATGGAACTGCAAATATGTCAGGGTGAAAATCATACGTTGAGTTAGCATTAAATAGTATTGGCGAAAAAAGATATATTAGCATCACTAAATAAAGCTGTTTAAACTCTAGCCCTTTTTGCCTAGACAAAATTACTATGGGAAATATACCAACAGAAATAGCGATCGCCTGAATTAAAAAAAGCCAGTGAACATCTGGATAAATTTTATAAAAAAGACTTAACGGATAAAGAATAAAAGCAGCATGATCTCCTAAAAGATGGATATCAATTATAGAAGATTTCGGAACTATGCCTTGACTTACTAACCAAATACCTTGATCAAAGAAGCCTAAATCTAAAGCTCCAGACTGAAATAGTGAATGTCGCAAGCTGCTAAAAAAGAATAAGACTAAAGTGCTTATCCCAACAATTATAAAAATAGGCTTAATGGAATATTGATCGAGTTTTTCGTTTGAATTCATGTCGCATAAGACCTTAGTGATGCAAATTTCTCAGCCTATGCGGTATACAAAATCGATAGGCTGTAATTGGAAAATATTAATCAGAATGTATTATCCAGGGGGCCAAGTGAAGGAGCGATCGCCTAACACATGAATATGTAAATGGAAAACCGTTTGCCCAGCTTCTGCACCATTGTTTGTCACCAAACGGAAGCCAGTTAATCCTTCTTGAGCCGCGACTTTGCTGGCAACTAGTAACAGATGACCGAGCAGAGTTTGATCTTCAATCGTGGCTTCTGAAAGTTTGACAATAGGCTTTTTAGGAATCACTAGAAAATGAACTGGAGCTTGGGGATTAACATCCCGAAAGGCAAGAGAGAGTTCATCTTCATAAATGATACTGGCGGGAATTTCACGGTTAATGATTTTACTAAATATAGTTTCGCTCATTTTTTTAATCTTAATATTACAAAATTACAACGGACAAGGGGCTTAAGCGCCTTGTTACAATTCAACAACAGCAGAACCAGTAAATACCAACTGGGCAGGACCAGTCATCAAAACATGATCGCTCTCGGCTAACCAATTAATTTGTAAATCACCACCAGGGAGATGCACCGTACAAAGGCGATCGCATAGATCGTTCAATACACCAGCAACTACAGTCGCACAAGCACCCGTTCCACAGGCGAGAGTCGCACCTGCTCCACGTTCCCATACGCGCATTTTCACATAGTCGCGATCAACAACTTCAACAAACTCCGTATTAGTCCGTTTTGGGAACACGGGATGGTGTTCAAAGAGAACGCCAATCTGAGCAAGGGAAATACTGGCTACATCATCGACAAAAATCATGCAGTGAGGATTACCCATGCTCACTGTTGTTACATGCCAAGTCTTGCCACCAACCTCAAGCGGAAGATTAACGACCTTGCGATCGCTTTCTCCTAAAGTGGTGGGAATTTCCGCCGCCGTCAGAAATGGTTTACCCATATTTACTGTTACTTGTCCATCTTGATCCATTTGCGGCACAATCAACCCCGCACCAGTTTGAATATTGTATTTGCCTTCAATAGGGGCAATTCCTAAATCCAGCATAAATTTCGCTAAACAGCGAATTCCATTACCACACATTTCTGGTTCGGAACCATCGGAATTAAAAATCAGCATCCGATGTCGAGCCTTATCAGCATTGCCATCAACACTAAGTAAAAAGATAACGCCATCTGCGCCTATGCCAAAATTGCGATCGCACCATTTCACCGCCTGTTCAGGTGTGAGGATTGGTTCGACGCTGTGACGATTATCAATCAATATAAAATCGTTACCCAAGCCGTGATATTTACTAAACGTGATCGCCATAAGTTTATTCAATATGATTATTTAGCAATTGTCACACAGAAAATGTAGGGGGAATCCATGAATTACCTCTACATTTTTTGTGATTTTGTATAGGATGTATTACCAAAACACTATAAGTATCTCGGCTTAATAAAAACCAGAACCCAAAGAAGCTGATTCGCCCGCGAAGCGGGCGAATCAGCTTCTTTGGGTTTTATATTTAATTGCGCCGAGATACTTATTACAAAATATTTTCTTAGGTTAATTTTTGTTTGATTTCTTCAGGATTCCTAAAACCAACCGCGATCGCCTTGCCATCTTTCACAAATATTGGACGTTTTAGCAGCATTGAGTCTTTGGCATATGATTCGATCCATTGAATATGCGACCATGTATCTTTTTCAGTGCCAAGCGATCGATAGGATTGCCCCGATGTGTTTCGCATCGGACGTTCTCCTAAAACATTTACCCATTCGGCAATCATTGTTCGCGTAGGCGGATAGTCCTTGGTATTGATAAATTCATAGATAATTCCTTGTCCTTCTAACCATGCGATCGCTTTTTTGCAAGTCCCGCAATTGGGGATTCCATACACTTGAATAGTCATAAATTTTGTAATTGTAAACCTAGAGTATCGTTATTGTAGCGACAGATCTATCTCTGTGTCTTTTACTATGTCTTGCACCATTGATATTGACAGTTAAATATCCTAAAAATCATAGATTTAGAAAAGTATAATCTTTAGTTTTTTGAGATTTAGAATCGATTTAAAATATAAATTAAAATATAAAATGTTAAAAAGGATACTCAAAATAATATATTGAGATATATTAGTACACTCATCAGTATGAATGAAAAACTTGGACAACCATCTACAGAGTACTTGACAAAAAACTTGACACAGCACTTGGGCGGCGATACTTTTTTGGAATTAGTGCATATTCCTGAAGGTAAGTTTACAATGGGAACTTCCTACAAAGAAGAAGGATATGCTAATGAAAGACCGCCACAATCGATAAATGTATCTTCGTTCTATTTAGGGAAATTTCCAGTTACTCAAAAACAATGGCAAGCTGTTGCTAAACTTCCTGAAATTAGTAGTTCCCTTAATCCCGATGCTTCACATTTTAAGAATGAAGTTGCACCTGTTGAAAATGTCTCATGGGCTGATGCGATCGAGTTTTGCAGGCGACTACGCAAACTGACAGGTAGAAGTTACCGCTTACCCAGTGAAGCGGAATGGGAATATGCCTGCCTTGCTGGTCAAGAATCTCGCTATTATTTTGGGAATAAAATTAGCTCTGATTTTGCCAACTATGACGGTAGGCTTCAACATGAATCCGATGCTTCGGTAAAATATCGCGGTCAGACAACACCTGTTGGGATCTTTCCTGCTAATGATTTTGGGCTATATGATATGCATGGGAATGTCTGGGAATGGTGCGCCGATCCTTGGCATGAGGATTATCGTGGTAGACCTGCGATCGCGAGTATTTGGGAATTTGGCGGGGACATGCAGTATCGAATTTTAAGAGGTGGCTCTTGGTATAACGATGCATGGGAATGTCGCGCTGCGAATCGTCGCAAAGCCCCTTTTGTGAATTGGGAGAATTACTACGGCTTTCGTTTAGCTTTATAGCGCTTCGCGCTGATATAAAACCAAAAGCAAAGTTTAAAAGTGCCGCTTAGCGGCACTTTTAAACTTTGCCCTGAACTAAGTCGGGAAATAAGCGTAATTCAGAAGTTGGAGAATTTAGAAATAGGTTGGCTCTTTGGAGTACTGATGAGGATATTTTAATTTGCTTAAGTGTCACTAATCCCTCTTCCACAAATGATTGGCATAAAGCCGCATTATTTCCCTTGTTAAATGTTGTCTCGTAGTAAACCTCACGAATTCCCGCCGACACAACTAGTTTTAAACAAGAAATACAAGGTTCTAAGGTGACATAAATACTAGCGCCATCAGTGGAAATACCGTGTTTTGCCGCTTGGGCGATCGCATTGGCTTCTGCATGAACTGCTCTAGATGGAAACTCTTTGCTTGCGTCACAGGTAATTACATTGGGATAGCAATAGCCTTGAGTGGTGCAATGTACCGAGCCAGAAGGCGAACCATTGTAACCTGTGGCTAATACTTGTTTGTCTTTTACAATCACCGCCCCCACGGGAAAAGCAAGACAAGTAGAGCGCATGGCTGCGAGTTTGGTGAGCAACATAAAATACTCATCCCATGTTGGGCGCTGCTGGAATGCAATATTTTCAATCAGTTCAGGCATTGGGTGGCAAATGAAAAACCAGTTTCATTTTATCCTAAACGGGTAAGGATAGGCGGCGCAAAGCGCCGCCTATCCTTACCCGTTTATCTTGATTGCCTATTGAGATGGGATACCAGAAACTTTTTGAAAGGCTTGCTTTGCAAGCCTTTCAAAAAGTTTCTGGGGTTTGAGTCAGCGTAAAGCGCCGTAATACTTTTGGGTGATTATTAAAAAATTGCTACGAAATGCTAGCTTTTTATAGCAAGATAGCTTATACTAGCAATTGATAGCAAGTCAGGTGTTACAGATGGCAAAAAAAAGACAGTTGAATGTAAGACTAAGCGATGCGTTGCTCAGTCAGCTAGAAGATCGGGTTGAGAAAACGAAGATGGGTATGGCTGCTATGGTTGAAGTCCTGTTAGTTCAGGCTTTACAGCATCAAGAATCATCTGATTCCCAATCTACGCAAAGCGATCGCCTTGATAGCTTGGAAGAACGCATTGAAGCGTTGGAGGCTAAATTTATCATGGAAATGATTGATTCTGCTGATTCTCAAGAGGTTGAGAGGTCTACTTCTGTCGAGATTTTGTTTGTGTCTTCTCTGAGTGAGATTGAACTTGATGGCGATGAATCTAATTCTAATAGAATAATCTCTCTAAGTGATGATGGGCTAGCCAGTAACATCAATTCAGAAGTTCGTCCTGCGAAACAAAAGAAGGACAAAACAAGTTCTAAAGCGCCAAACTCCAAAGACTCAAATTCTAAAGTGCCAAATTCTAAAGACCAAAATTCTAAAGTGCTAAATTAGCAGGAGATTCGATTGATGAAAAATGTAATGTTTGTCTGTCAAGACAATACATATTCTCAAATTGCGGAAGCATGGATGCGTTCCTTTGTCGCAGATGCCATCTTTGTCGTCAGTGCGGGATTGAGTAATGGACAATCTAGTCCGACTAGTCCCAAACTAGTGGATGTCATGAATGAAGTCGGTATTGACATCAGTGACCATCAGCCAAAACTGCTCAGTGATTATCGTCCAGAGAATTTCGACGCGGTAATTTCTTTATGTGATTTCAGCATGAGGATCCCTGAAAACTGGATGTTATGTCGAATTTTTGATGAATGGATTTTACCCCAGCTAGAGGTCGATTCCAATGATTCATGCCGTCATATTAGAGACGATATTAGAGATAAAGTTGATCTGCTATTGATGCGTTATGCGTAAATCAAAATTTGGAAAGCGCCGCTTTCCAAATTTTCTTTCGGTGCTAAGTAAGCGCAAAGCGCTGTATCCTAAAGATTCGGCAAATAGCATCCATCCGCGTGAATGTATCTCAAGTCATTACATATTCAGCAATTTCGCAACTACATCGATCAAGAAGTTACCTTCACTGCTCCCAAAACTGTGATCGTGGGCAATAATGCCCAAGGTAAATCCAACTTACTTGAAGCTGTTTTACTATTGGCAACTCTCCGATCGCACCGTGTTAGTAAAGATCGCGACTTAGTGCGAAATGGAGAATCGATCGCCGAGATTAAAGCTATTTGTCAGCGATCGCGATCGCCCGAAAGCTATCCCGTAGAATTAATGATGCGGATGCGAGTTAGTGGCAAGCGCACTTTGAGTGTAAATAATGTTAATCAAACCAGACATTTAGACTTTTTGGGAAATCTCAATGCGGTGATGTTTTCCAGTTTAGATCTGGATTTAGTGCGCGGCAGTCCTGAGAGTCGTCGTAACTGGTTGGATACAGTTTTAATTCAATTAGAGCCGATTTATATTAATCTTTTACAGCAATATAATCAGGTTCTACGACAACGTAATGCTCTATTAAAGTCAATTAAACAGGGAAGTATCAAATATGAACCACAACAAATGGCGCTCTGGGATGCTCAACTTGTCACTGCGGGGACTCGTTTAATTAGAAGGCGATCGCGTTTATTAGAAAGATTAACGCCGATCGCCCATACTTGGCATCAAGCAATTAGTGGCGGTAGCGAAGATCTGGAAATTACTTACGTTCCCAAATTTAGCTTTCAACCTACCGACACAGTAGAGCAGATTCATCAAGCTTTTTTTGATGTGATTTTACAGAAAGCTATAATTGAACAACATCAAGGCACAAGTTTAGTTGGACCCCATCGCGATGAAGTTTCCCTCACGATTAATGCTACACCTGCAAGAGAGTACGGATCTCAAGGTCAGCAGCGCACTTTAGTACTTGCGCTAAAACTTGCTGAGTTGGAATTGCTGGAATCCGTGATCGGAGAACCGCCACTATTATTGTTAGATGATGTGCTTGCTGAACTCGATCTCCAACGCCAAGATCATCTCTTAAATGCGATCGGCGATCGCGTTCAAACAATTATTACGACAACACATCTTGGTTCGTTCGATGCTCAATGGCTAAATTCAGCAAGAATTTTTCAAGTAGACAAGGGTAGAATTTCACAATAAAGTAAATTGCAAAATAAATTACAACAATTTTGCTATGCAGAATTGTTGTACTCAGTCCTACTCTTCGTCGTCAGCACCAACTTGACGCAAATGAATATGTTTGCGTCCAAGGCGGATTTCTAACTCATCCCCAGCCTGTAAACCCATGATTTGAGTATAGGCTGAGCCAATTAGTAGATTGCCATTTTTCTGAACACTAACGCGATAACTAGCACTGCGTCCACCTTTGCCAGTACCTTTCGCTTCAAGCTCAACCCCATCAGCCGCCATCAAGGCGTTGTAAAACTTCATCAAGTTGACGCGGGACTGATTGTTTTTGGTTACGGTTGCATATCCGCAAGCCTTGGCTTTTTCTTCTTTAGACAGATGATCTAGTTCTTTGACTTTCTCTAACAATGCATCGCCAGAGAGTTGAACTGGTGGTTTAATTTTTGCCATATATTTCCGATAGTTTCATATCTCATAATTGTATTTCAGTATCCAAGATCACTGTACTATTCGTCAACTTTTTTAACTAAATTTATAACTATTTTTACTTATTTATTTTTTGTCGATAACTATTGTCTGTGTGTAACTATAGCAATCCGAAAAGAGTTGTGAGAGTCTCACCATGCGGGTGCGACCCTCACAACTCTTAAAAAGCTATAAATTATTTCGGATTGCTATAGTTAGACTAGTAAAAACAAAATAGTGTGGAAAACATAGATTATGAATTTGTATTTCGAGCCAACTTTATCTCTATCTATCTTCTCTTAATGCTCTGCCCAAACCTCCCAACGCAGGGACAAGTTATCAATGAAAGCACAAAGGGTTGAGCATTTGCGTTTAACTAAGTAGCTGGTCGCAATTAAATATAAAATGTGGAACGGGCATCCTGCCCTTCAACAGGCTAGAAGCCTGTTCCACTATCTAACAATTAATTAAGCCCACTTACTTATCAACAAGCTACGCAATCCCTCGTTAGTCTTGCTTTCGGTCTAATTGCATCGGCAACGGTGATTACGGTTGTTTCGGCTGTATTTAAGCGATGAGTAAGGTAAGTTACAAACTAACCAGTTTAATCATGATAAAGTTGAGGCGTTTATTTCGTAAACAAGCCCCATAAACTGGAAACTTATGAATCACTCAACAACTTCTACCCCCCCCGCAAAATCCTTGAAACCCTTACTGTATCAGGATTTGCGGCTCTAGCCACTATCGCCTCTTCCGTTGCGATCGCCCTACCCGCCTCCGCAATTTCGTTTAACCTTTCTTTGACAACTGATGGTACTACTCCGCTTACTGTAAATGCTTTGCTAGCAACTAGTGACAGTTCCCCTACTCCTACAGCTAACCAGACCTACAATGTCACGGGTATTTCAGGTACTGTAAACGGTAACGCAATTACTGGGCTTAACAATACTTTCGGTGGAGCAGATAACATCTTTCAATGGGATGGTACAACTATCATCGGTTTGACAGGTGGTGGAATTTCATTTGATACGGCTTCAGATTCGTTCAATATTTACAATTGGAATACACAGTCTATTACTGAATTCAATCCAAGCTCATTATTCGCTGGCAACAGTGATGATGTTGGTGATGTAACTTCCTTGAGCCTCACTCCTGCCACACCCGTTCCCTTTGACTTCGATCCCAGTTTTGGGCTACTTGCCCTTGGTGGAGCTTGGACTGCTCGCAAGATGATTAAGAAGTCCAAGAGCGTCGTCAACAAGTAGTTGATAAGATCCCTGTAAACGCCCAGATCCCCGACTTTTTCTAAACAAGCGAAGACAATTTACGAATTCACAAAAAAAGTCGGGGATCTTAATTAATCTTTGCTTTTTAAGTTTTCTTATACCTAGCTACTTACCTCTTCATCTCCGCGATCGCCTCATACAAAGCTTCCCAATCATCATTAACAGCAATCCGTTCCCAAATTTCTTCAATTTTCGGACGCAAAAAGATTACGAGGGGATTGGCTTGCTGAAGCTGTTTCGCGATATTGTCAAGCTCAGCGATCGCTACACGAATTAGTAATTGATGATAAATCACCCGCCATTTATCTAATAAA
>JBAXTW010000128.1:0-13418 GCA_037129985.1 Pseudanabaena sp. ELA645
CTAAAGTAGGGGCGGGTTTTGCATATAGATCTTGCTTCAGTACAGAATTATCAACTAAACCCGCCCCTACTGTGTATTCCACGTACACTAGTTACGCAGATAAAAATGCTTGTATCAGTTGGGCTAAAGCCCTTAGTCTGATCGGTTTCGCGAGATAATCATTCGCTCCCGCCTTTATACATTTTTCGCGATCGCCAACCATTGCCAAAGCTGTCAGGGCAATAATTGGAATCTTGGTGAGTTGCGGTTCGCGACGAATATTTTTGATTGCTTCTATCCCATCCGACTGAGGTTTTAAAAATGGTTTGCAAATCAAGGGATTGGCGGATACGTTGGGTAACTTCGCGTAGGAGCAATTCTTGATTGTTTTGCTGCGTCAACAAAATTTCGGCTTGCTTGCGATCGCTAATATCCATCACAATCCCAAATAGCCGTGTGACCTTGCCTGAAACATCTCCAAGCAGTTCCGCTTTTGCAAAAATATAGCCACTCGAACCATCGGCTCGGATAATCTGAAAATCCGAAGCATAGGGTTCTCCAAAATTAATCGCTCGATCGACGAGATTATTAAAGCGATCGCGATCGTCAGGATGGAAATAGAGCAACTGTTGTGAATAGGTAGGTTCACCTTGACTAATATAAACGCCAAAAATGTCAAATACCTTCGCCGACCAAGTGATTTTTCGCGTCTGTACATCTAATTCCCAACTGCCGAGATGGGCAATTTGTTGCGCTTCTAGTAGTTTGGCTTCGCTCTGACTCAAAGCATCTGTCCTTTGTGCGACGCGAATTTCCAGATTACGGTTGCTCTGTTCTAAGGCGAGAACTGATTGATCGCGCTCGATCGCAATTTTGGCAATATCCACCGCGAGATTGATGATTTCTATCTCTTGAGCAGAAGGCTGATGAATGTCTTGATGATAGATCGTAAAAGCTGCTAAAACTTCACCATCACTGGCAATAACGGGCATCGACCAACAGGATCGAAAGTTATGCGCTATGGCGAGTTCTTGATAGTCTTGCCATAGCGGATCGGTGGTAATGTCCGATACGACCACCATCTCCTGCCGAAAAGCCGCCGTGCCGCAAGCCCCAAATCCTTCGGCGATCGCGATTCCTTCAAGCATCTGACCATAGGTATCGGGCAAACTCGGTGAAAATTCATAATGTAGTTTGCCATCATTACCGCATAAAAACAAAGCACAGATGCCATTATTCATGAAGGCTTCAATGGTTGTCACCAAAGCATTCAAGATCTCGGACAATGGCTCCGCCTTGGAAATACGTTCTAAAATTGCACTCTGGAGCGATAAACGTAACTCCGCCTGTTTGCGATCGTTAATGTCTAAATGTGTCCCCGTCACCCGTAAAGGATTGCCTTGATCATCCCACGCCGTTACTTTACCTTTGCACAATACCCAAAACCACCCTCGCGACTTATGATGCAACCGTAATTCAGATTCATAAATTGGGACTTCATTGCGAAAATGCTTTTGCAATAATTTGGTTGTTTCTTGCTGGTCGTCGGGGTGAACAAGTAGTTCCCAAGTCTTCACGCTAATGGGTGCTAACTCCTCCACCGTATAGCCCAGCATCTCCGCCCAGCGATCGTTGATAGTCAAGCCCCCCGTTGGCACTGTCCAATCCCATATTCCGATCGCCGAACCTTCAAGGGCAAGTTGTAAGCGCTCTTTGGTTTGGGCTAATTCGATCGCTGACTGTTTACGCTCCTTCCGTATCTGCGACTCGCGCACTTCCCGCCGTATCGCCTCAGGTAATCGGGTTAATCGCCCTTTCATCAAATAGTCATTGGCTCCCTGTTTCATCAATTCGACTGCCGAAGCCTCGCCGATCGTACCTGAAACGACGATGAAGGGGATATCGATTTGATGCTCTTGGACAATCTCTAAAGCCCTAGGCGCGTCAAAGTGGGGTAGATTATAGTCACAAATAATCACATCCCAAAGGCTGTTATTTAATGCTTCTTGCAGGGCTTCGGCGGTTTCGACCCGTTGTGAGGTTATTTGTAATCCACCTTGACGCAGCGATCGTAATACCAATAGCGCATCATCCTCGCTATCTTCGATCAGCAAGACATTGATTGGTTGGTTCATGGTTTTATAACCCTATTCATAACCCTTTCGGTAGTGATTCATTGACTAAAGCCCAATAGAGTCCCAGTTGTTTTACCGCCTCCGTAAAGCGATCGAATTCGACGGGTTTGCGAACATAGCTATTTGCTCCCAGACTATAGCTTTCCACAATATCGCGATCTTCGCTTGATGAAGTTAAGACGACCACAGGTAAAAGATGGGTACGCGGCTCAGCCCGAATACGCCGTAGGACTTCTAATCCATCGATTTTGGGTAACTTTAAGTCCAAAAGTACCACGCATGGTAAAGGATCGGCGCTCAAAATTATGTTAATGGCTTCTTCGCCATTACGAGCCACTAATATCTCGTTGGCAACATTCCCTTTACGCAGGGCGCGAATAGCAAGGCGCTCATCATCGGGATTGTCTTCAACTAGGATAATGTTTGGTAAAGTTTTCATAATTTTTAACTAGATACAATTACTGACGTTACGAGGAAGTTTCTAAAGTAGGGGCGGGTTTTGCAGATAGATCCTGCATTCAGTACAAAATTGTCTGCTAAACCCGCCCCTACTATTACCTACCATTACTCCTTACCGTCGGGACAGTGAAATAAAACGTTGCTCCCTGCTCCACTGCTGCCTCAGCCCATACCTTGCCACCATGTCGATGGATAGCGCGTTGCACGGTTGCTAAACCAATCCCAGTGCCAGAGAATTCATTGGTATTATGCAAGCGTTGGAAAACACCAAAAAGCTTATTTGTATAGTTCATATCAAATCCAGCACCATCATCACGAACAAAATAGATAGGTTGACTGTCTTGAGCATCCTGTTGTGTGATACCAAATTCAATCTTTGCGGTGGGATGGTGACTTGTAAATTTCCAAGCATTTTGGCAAAGATTGTTAATCACCACCGCCATGAGCGCCGCATCAGCTTGCACGATCGCCTCATCCTTGATTATACATTCGACAATGCGATCGCTATTGATCGCTTGTAACTCTTGGATCTGTTGACGCACCAATTCACTGAGATTCACGGGTTGATACTGCATTTCCGATCGCGATACCCGTGATAATCGCAGCAAGTCATCAATGAGCATTCCCATGCGTTGAATATTGCGACGGATGCGATCGAAATAATCTTTAGCCTCATCATCAAATTTGTCGCCATAGTCCTCCAACAAGGCATTACTAAAGCCGTCGATGGCGCGTAATGGCGATCGCAGATCATGGGATACCGAATAGGCAAAAGCCTCTAGCTCGCGATTAGAAGCTTCCAACATCGCCGTAGTTTGCTGGATCGTAATTTCGGACTGTTTGCGATCGCTAATATCCTGAGCCGTGCCAATTGTCTGCTTGACCTGACCGCGATCGTCACGACTAAACACCGTGTCACGACTAAAGAGCCATCGCCATTCACCATTGGCATGACGCATTCGATATTCGATTTCAAAGATATCGCCATCTTGAGCCGCGTCGATTTGTCCGTAGTAGTCAGGGATTTTGGCGAGGTCATCAGGATGCATCAGGTTTGCGAAAAATGATGCTCCCATCGCTTGGACTTCCGCAGGACTATAGCCAAGGGTATCGGTAATCTCACGATTGCAGTACACATTGCGATTTTCATGCAGATCGTAGATATAAAGAATGTTGGGCGATGAATCGGCTATTTTTTGGATAAAACGCTGTTTTTCTAAAATTTCTTGTTCAGATTGTTTGCGATCGTTAATATCAATACAAGAGCCGATATATCCCAAAAATTCGCCATCAGCATCAAAGCGGGGATGTCCAGTTGCTAGGAGCCAGCGATATTTGCCATCAAACCTTTTGAGTCGATACTCCAAGGAGAAACTTTGGCGGGTATCAAAGATTTCCTCATAACTATCTATATAAAATTGCCGATCATCAACATGAATGAGTTCTTCCCAACCATCGCTTTCTGCCATCGTTTGTCCTGTAAACTCTAGCCAAGGTTTGTTGAAATAACAACAGAGTTTATCCAAACCTGTCATCCAAATCATTACAGGGGCATTGTCAGCAAGATAGCGGAACCTTTCTTCGCTTTCTTGGATTGCGAGTTCGGCTTGTTTGCGATCGCGGGCATTAAATAATGTAGAACGACTGTAAAGATAGTTCCCCTCTTCGTCCTTAACGGCGGTAGCACTCAAAAACACAGGAAGAATTGTGCCATCCTTGCAAATTAGATCGTACTCTATATTCTGAGCCGAACCTCTACGTTTGAAGTCATCAAAGCTGCTGTGAAATATCTGTTGACTATCTGCTGTAATAATCTCCATGAAAGATTTACCAAGGATCTCTTCACGGCTGTAGCCTAACCATTGCAATTCGGTATTGTTGATAGTAACAATCATTCCTTCACCATCAAGGGAATGATAACCGCAGGGTGCATTATTATATAAATCCTCAACTTCACTGGCATATTTGGCGATCGCTTGTTCTGCTTGTAGGCGATCGCGAAGGGTTGCTTGTTGTTCGCTAATATCCTTAGCAATTCCTAAAAAACCGATTATTTCCTGATTGATGTCTTTTAGCGCTGTCACCGACAGCAATACAGGAAACCGCGAACCATCCTTACGGATATAAGTCCATTCCTCTTCGCTGACCATTCCTAACCGAGTCTTCGCGACAAAAACTTCAAAGCCGACAGGAATATCTTGCCCCAGTTCAATAGAAAGAGAAGTAGCTCGATCAATTACCTCTTGGCGATCGTGAACGATCGCAGGTGTGACTTTACCGATGACTTCAGAAGCCTCGTAGCCCAACATCTTTTCGGCAGCAGCATTAAAGGTCTGAATAGTCCCATTTACATCGGTAGAAATGAAAGAATAATCAGCACCATCTAGAATAGCGCGTTGCAAACTATTTACCCGCCAAAGCTCTTGGGTACGCTCGTTAACCTTAGTTTCTAGTTCTTGATTAAGTTCCTGAAGTTTTTGTTCAGATTGCTTGCGATCGCTAATATCCCTTGCGATCGTAGAAAATTGATTGATGCTGTTATTTTGTCCTCGATGACACACAATTACCTGTAAAACAGGAAAAGTACTGCCATCATGCCGCCGAAATAAAGTTTCTCCCGACCAAAATCCTTGGTCTACACATTGGGGAATCGCTTGTTGCAAAACAAAATCAGACACCTCAGCAGCATGATAGTCCGAGATTGCGGTCTGAAAAATATCTACATCAGGGGCTAGGCCCATTAGATCGCGTCCTGCTTGATTGAGATAGGTAACTTTCCCTGTGACATCCGCCGAAGCAATGATATCCCTTGCAGCTTCAAGAATATCTAGACGTTGTTGAGATTTCTCTTCAGATTGTTTGCGATCGCTAATATCGGTAATCGTACCAACATAACCAATGATTTCACCTGCTTGATCGTGTTCCGCTACAGCCTGACCATAAGCCCAAGTGATTTGTCCAGATTGATTTAAAAACCGATACTCTAATCGAAAAGGTCGATTTTCATGTACGGAGTTATTCCATTCTGTTGCCACAAGTTCGCGATCGCTTGGATGTATCGCATTCACCCAACCAAATCCTGCGGCTTCGCCAATACTGAGTCCTGCGATCTCACACCAGCGATCGTTTACATAAATACAATTGCCCTCAATATCGGTGCGAAAAATCCCCACAGGAGCAGCAGCAGCCAATGCGGCAAACCGTTGCTCGCTATGCTGAAGGTCTAATTCCCATTGCGCCAATAAAACATCTAAGGGCTGTACCAGTTGCATTAAACTTTCGTGGGTGACTATTCCTAATAGGCGATCGCCTTGATCCAAAACGACGACTTGACGAATATGGTTTCGCTGAAGTAGGTTCACCGCCATAAATAGATCATCAAAGTCATCCTCATACATGATTACAGGCGATCGCATCACCTCACCCACAGTCACATTTGCAAGGGTGTTAACCTGACTAAATTGATCGAAAAACTTCACCACCTCCCGTTCCGTTATAATGCCAATGACCTGCTCCTGCTCCATCACTAATACGCAAGTCGATCGCGCCTCTTGATGCACATAATCCCCATCAGCGATGTCACTAGCCATAGAACTTGTCCGCGCATTAGCCATCTGGGCGATCGCCTCAAGGACAGGCATCTCCTGCTTAACCAGCAATGGATTAGCCACAATCGCGGACTTCAATTCAGTTGTAAATCTGATAACCATAAGCTTGACATTTTTAACCCCAATGTCAAATTTTAGCCGATATCGGCTAAAAATATCATGTAACTTCCTTCTTCGCAGTGAATATTAGGTGCGCGGCTTCGCCGCGCACCTAATATTCACCTACATCATTCACCCATGAAATCAGGCAGAAGCACGCTGACATCGCGTTGCTCAGCAGCAGCCAATTTTGCTTTGTAAAACGACATAGAACCCACAATTGGTAACGCCGAAGGACAATTAGCCGCCATATACCAAACTCGTCCACCCATAGACATACCTTCGCCAGCAGGGTTTTCGGCAACTGTACAATGTCTTTCGACTTCTTGAATTGTGAAGGCGCTCATATTTGTGGGCAAGCCTTGGCTGACCACATTGATATAGCGATCATGGTACATCCCTTGAATTACATTGCGATTGTAGAGATTCGCTGAAGTCCCAATCTGAAGATTATATTTTTCAATCATCCAAGTCGGCACATAGTAGTTGTGAGATTCACCCATTGAATTGCGGAAGGTAATAATATTCCCAGACATCTTTTCTATGACCTGTGGAGTCGTACTGTCTAGATATTCACCCACAGCTTCAGCCTTAACGGGTGTCACTGATGTCGTCATAGCGATCGCGATCGCCATAGTCGTAAACAATCCGCCTAAAGTAAGTTCTTGCATAGTCTTAAATTTTCCAAGATATTGTCTAATTGAGATTGAGATGAGTATTTGCCCTCTTCCTGTTTTCACAATGACAGCATCATGGTTGACTTAAGCTATGAGTTGATTGATTGGTGCTTGAATACAGCACAAAACTTATAATTGACGTTACGTGGAAGTTTCTAAAGTAGGGGCGGGTTTTGCATATAGATCTTGCCTCAGTAAAGAATTTTCTTCTAAACCCGCCCCTACATTTTTTGTGTCCCAGTCAACTGAAAACTGCTATAGCTTTTAAAATTCAGCCTCTTCAATAGTTGCTTTCGGACTGCCCTTGACTCTTTGATCACAACTTTTGGAAGTAGCTTGTACTAACTTAGCCGTAGGACCAAAGGTTGCACCTTGATTAAGGCGATCGAATTCTCTCTGATAATGGGCTGCCACAGTTTCATTCTGAATTGCTACCAAGATTTCATCATTAATATGATTAGCGGCTTTTGTCCAGTTATGGGAACCAGTGAGAATGAGTTGGCGATCGAGAATTGCAAACTTATGATGTAACATATCGCCAGTAACGAGATTGGGAATGCCCACAGTTTTGAGAGGCTGTTTCCATGCACTGCTTTTACCTGTTTTACAGTCCTGTGTTGACTGCAATCCCCACATATCCAGAGCCGCCGAATAATCTCGATAAGCAAACTTCGGTTCAATCAAGGTACGAATCTGCACATTATCCTGTTGACGCTCCTGTAGAATTGCCGAAATAAATTCTTCCGAAAAAACAAACAGCGCCATATCTATAGATTTTTTAGTACCAGCGATCGCTGTGGCGATCAATCCATTACTAGTTTGTTCACGCGCTGCACTCTCAATCTCAGGAGAGAACTTGATCCGAATTTGCGCTCCACCAATAATCAAGTAATCAATCTTTCGTGAAGGTTTTTTGGTTCCAAATAAACTATCTGGTTTACCACCAGATCCGTCCCCCCACATCAGATTGAACTCTTTCTTAAACATCGTCGCGAGTTCTTTGCTATCAATTGCTAAAAGATTATTGGCATTTCCTCTGGTTTCAGGATTGCTAAAGTCACCATGAATATCGCTCATCGTAAGATTTGCCGAACCAAACAGCACGATTTTATTATCAATTACGATAAACTTATGGTGCATCAGCCCACTTCCTTTAGAACCATCAGCCGTATCATCAATCCAAGGGATATTTGCGGATTTAATGATTTTGAGTGCATCACGATTATTTAATTCGGCTTCACTCAATCGTCCATCTTTATCGACATCGACAAATTTTTGAAATTCCTTGTACGCATCCCGATCGCGATCGCTGAGTTTCTCAATTTCGGCTGAGGTAAACTCACTCCAAGCCAGACTGTATTTATTCTCTAAAATTAAACGAACTTTGACACCTCGCGTTTGAGCATCAGCGATCGCTTTGGCAATAATCGGTAGGCGTAGTTCTTGAACAGCAATATCTAGGCTAACTTTAGATTTAACAATATTATCAATAATGATTCTTTCGAGATTATCGCCGAGACGCTCAATGTTGCGGTAGGGATCGGTATAGCGAGATGCTTGATTTTGATTGAAAAAAACTTGGATTTTTGGATGTTGCGGCAATACTGGCACGATTCCTGCCTGAGCTTGGCATCCATTCGCACCAATGGCGATCAGGGCAATTACAACGCAAAAAATTAATCCATACAGAATACGACGCGACAGCGATCGCCAGTAATAATTTCTGAATCGAATAGGCGATCGCCAATAGCTCAAAAACCCCATACATCCAAGAGTTCAAATTTTGCAATTCTAGTTTACCTTCTTAGCAGCTTAATTACTGATGTTACGTGGAAGGAATTCCTGCGATCCTCAAGATTGAGGGCTGGCACGGGGGCGCAGCCCCTACAGAACATGAATTATTTAGGTAGGGGCAATGCCCCCGTGCTTGCCCTGTTACGCTAGTAGCAGGAGATTTATCATCAGAGTTCCACGTAACATCAGTTAATTACAGAGAGATTTTTCAAACCGATGCTTTGTGAGGCTTTCAAAAATCTCTTGCTGACTTAAAATGCCGACATTCCTTTAATTTCCGAGTTATTTGCCCAAGAGAAATAACTGCCTTCATATTGGGAGTCAAATTTTACCGCTTCTTCGTAATCTTGACGCGCCTTGATTTGTTCGCCCAGACTATAATGCAGCATTCCCCGATTTAAATGCATACCAGGAGCTATCGCAAATGGATACTTGGCTAGCAGCGCCATCACCAATGTCCCGATCGCTGCACTTACCGCTGTAGAAAATACGAGTTCCGCAAATAAATCCTTAGGAGTTTGCAAAAAAATCGCATTGGAAAGGATCAATGGATTAACCACAAGGATATAAGCCATTGTCATGAAGGTGGTTAACCCCGCTAGAATTTCAATACGGAATGTGGCGCGATATTCATCAAATTCAAAGAAATCGGCGATCGCACCCTGCCATCCTTCATATTTATGCCCAGACGGCTCTGAGTCTAACTCAAATAAATCATTTTCCAGATCCACGACTACACCCTCTACATCCTTATCCCAACGTATTAGAAGATATCCCATGAATGGATTAGGGTTGGTGCTTTGCAATACTTAAAGCTTTTCAAGGCATAGCTGCGCTATTTTGCTGAGATTGACCTTTTCTGCTCTCTGGATATTTCTCTGGGCATAAATCGACTACTCCAACGCATATCCATATCTAGCTCAATTTCATTCAGAGATAGACCCCTTTGTAATTTTCGTTCTGCTCTTTGGGCGATCGCTACTTGGCGATCGCGTATGTGACGATCTGTAATGAAAGACGCAGATTGAGAATTCATGACTAATTAATTCAAGCTCTATGGCATCAAGATACATTTGTAGCTTTTGCTACATTATTTTGATTTGTATGCTTATCATAACATAGCAGATTTTTTTGCGCCAATTTACAGGGGTTTTTGATCTGTATTTATAATCTCTAAACGTCCAAAACTATCGGAATGTTGGGATTTGAACCCAAGACCCCCACTACCCCAAAGTGGTGCGCTACCAAGCTGCGCTACATCCCGTTGCGTTTTACCGCTTTCCTATAATAGCATAACGATTTGCAAATTTTACTAATTAAGTAGTTAGAGGCGATTAAATGTCAAACTAAAAAAGCTGTAGCATATACTGCGCTTACGTTATAGATTTTAGCTTCGTTTTTTTGATTGTAGCTATAGCAGTCCTAATCATTTATGAGAAAAATAGGGCTTCGACTTCGCTCAGCCAGCGTATATCGTTGGCTGAGCGAAGTCGAAGTCTCTCACAACTCATTTAGAATTGCTATAGCTACTTAAAAAAATGTAAAAACCACTATAAACCTGTTTTACAATCAGTCCTGTTCATAAAGTGGTGATTCTATGCAGACAACTGGGCAAACAAGCAGACAATCAGATCCCATTACCTTAGTGATTTCCGAAGTTGTTGACCCCAATTTGATCATCGAATATGAAGATTGGACAAAAGGAATCAACCAATCCGCCCAGCAATTTGATGGATTTATCGGCGTTGAAGTGATCCGCCCAAGGGATCATCAACACCCAGAATATGTAGTCATCGTCAAATTTGATAATTACGAGCATTGTAAAAACTGGCTCACCTCATCGGTCTATCAACAATGGATGCTCAGATCCCAAGAATTTATCGCCAAGCGATCGCAACAACATCTTCCCGATGTATTGGAACTATGGTTTACCTTGCCCAAAAGTACCGCGCAGAAAATATCCCAACCCGCATATTACAAACAAGTAATCATCGGCGTGATGAGCGTATATCCGCTCATAATACTTGCTAATCTAGTTCTCAATCCATTTCTCCGAGGACTTCCATCATTATTAGCGTTATTAATTTCTGTTATATTTGTATCGGCACTCTTAACCTATCCCGTCATGCCCTTCCTGACCAAAGTTCTCAACTTCTGGCTCTATCCATCAAGACGAAGTAAAAAGTAAAAATAAATGGTAAATATTGGCTATCACACGGCGAAAATTCAAGGCAGATTCTTGCGATCGCTTTATAAATCGAATCTTTCAAGTTTAGTTAGCTTGCCAATTAAACAAGAACGTCAAGTTCCCATCAAAGTTTATGCCCTCTCTTGTGAGCGTGATTTACCCGAACAAGTCGCCAGCCTGCGTTCCTTTATTCGCTATGTCGGCATTCCTGAAGTATTTACAATTATGTCCGATGGTAGCTATACCAATCAAAGTATTGAATTACTGCATCGGATTCATCCCTGTGTCGATGTGCAGCTTTTGACTAAATTTCAAAGAGAAGATTTACCATCATCTGTTTATGCGTATGCCTCTCAGCAAGCGATGGGTAAAAAACTTGCCGCGTTAATGTCTATTCCCATTGAAGGTGCAACCCTTTATACAGATTCCGATATTTTGTTTTTTGAGGGTGCTTCCCATTTAGCGGATTTAGCGATCGCTCAAGACTCTCATACGTACTATTTACCTGATTGTAAAAACTCTCTAGATCAGCGACTTATTTATGAAGATCTAGAAATGCAAGATCCGATTAATGCAGGATTTATTCTATTTAAAAAAGCTTTAGATTGGACTGAATCCGTACAGCGCTTGGCAAAGCTTCCCGAACCGCCCAACTATTTTTCTGAACAAACCATTGTCAATTTGACGATCAAGCGGAATCAGGGAATCGCGCTACCACAGGAGAAGTATATTATGAATGTTGACGATCAATTTATGTATCCCGATCAATTCGCAAGTAAATCTCACCATAAGCAAGTTGCGATGAGGCATTATGTTAGCGATGTCAGACATAAATTTTGGCTTGCGAAATTCGCTTAAAGCCCCGAAAAAACATAGGGGTAATCCGTAAATTGCGCCTATGTTTTTTGTTTTTAAGTCGGGATGATAGGATTCGAACCTACGACATCCTGCTCCCAAAGCAGGCGCGCTACCAAGCTGCGCTACATCCCGTTGCGAATACCTATAATACTACATAATGCGCTAACTTAACAAAATTATTTTTTTTTACAACGCTGTGACTGTCTTTCAATCCCCCAAAAAGTTCCGCCGCTATGCTTTGGGGGATCTCTTAGAAGCGCAAATTAGATAGCATATTAAAAGTGGGGGCGGGTTTAGTCGATAATTTGACCATACACCGTAAGGCTATCAGTAAAACCCGCCCCTACAGCCCATGAATAATTCAATAATCAAGAAAAAGCGCGTTCTATTCATCAGCAATGGTCATGGTGAAGACCTGAATGCTTGTGAAGTACTTAAGGCTTTGCGGCGTAAATATTCTGATGTAGAGGCGATCGCTTTACCGCTTGTTGGGGATGGTAATGCTTATCGGCGGGCGGGTGTGGAGATTGCAACACCGACAAAGGCTCTGCCATCGGGCGGATTTGCCTATATGAGTTTATGGAAACAAATCGAGGATTTTCAATCGGGATTGATTGCTTTGACTTGGCAACAGATTCAAGCGGCGCGAGCCTGCGGTAAAACCTGCGATTTTGTGTTTGCGACAGGTGATGTCTTACCTGCAATTTTCGCCTACTTAACAGGTTTACCCTATGCCATGTTTTTAGTATCATCATCCGCATTTTATGAGAATCGTTACATTCCCCGTTGGGAACAAGCATTGATGATGCGATCGCCACGATGTCGCCAGATTTTGACCCGCGATGGCTATAGTGCGAAATTAATTAGAGAAAGAGGTTATCAAAATACTAGTTTTGTCGGTTATCCAATTATGGATGTACTGGAACCAACAGGGAAGGATTTATGTTTGATTCCTGATGTAGCGGCGATCGCTTTGCTGGCTGGCAGTCGTTTACCTGAAGCCGCCGAAAATTTGCTGCTGCAATTACGTTTATGTGCAGCGATCGCCGTCGAATTTGCCCCTGAACCTGTTCAATTTCGAGCCGCTCTTGTCCCCAGTCTGATGGCTCAGTTACCCGAACTTGCGATCCCATCAGGTTGGCAATATGTCGATGGCAAGTTTTATCAATCAGATTTAGGGATTAGTGTTCTCTGTTTTAGTGATGCTTTTCCCGATATTTTGCATCAATGTGATCTCGCGATCGGTATGGCAGGAACAGCGGTAGAACAGGCGGTCGGACTGGGTAAGCCTATCGTCCAAATTATGGGCAATGGACCGCAATTTTCCTATCGATTTGCAGAAGCGCAAGAACGACTGCTCGGTTTATCTGTTCAAACTATTGGGACAGGATCTGCTACCGATGAAATCTTGATTGAAGCGGCTAAGTGTGTAAAAAGAACCTTGGGCGATCGCGATTATCTAGAACGTTGTCAGGCAAATGGTTTAGAACGAGTTGGTGCTAAGGGTGGCTCTGAGGGACTTGCTGAGGCGATCGCGATTCAGCTTTTTTATCAATAATCATTAATTACTGACTTACGGTTCGCTGATTTTTGAAATAGGTCAAAACATTTGACGGGACAA
>JBAXTW010000129.1:0-13347 GCA_037129985.1 Pseudanabaena sp. ELA645
GTGCAAATTAATGAATGTCATTTGCATTAAGAAAATCAGCGAACGGTAAGTATTTGATGAGCCTTTGTTTGATGATGAAATTCAAGCATGGCGCTATGGTCCCGTTTGTCCTCCTGCTTATCGTTTTTATAGCAAGTTTGAGGCTGAGCAGTTGCCTATTCCTGACGCAAACGATTTATTTCAAATTCCTGAAGATGTCCAAAATCTTGTTGATGAAGTTTGGGAATACTTCGGTGAACTTCATGCTTACTATCTCAGTGATATGACTCATCTAGAATTTCCTTGGAAAAAAGCTCGCAAAGGTTTACCTGCAAAAGCTGCATCTCAAGAGCCAATTTTATTGTCTGATATGCAAGTATTGGGGCAAGAAAAACTAGAGGAGATGGAGCGATCGCATCCTATTTATCAAAAAGTTGTGCCTTTGCTGTTAAAAGACGCATTTTCAGAAAATACTCCCAAGTCCTATATCAAGCAAGGAGAGGTGCATGACTGGCTCAACACCATTCTCGCTTGAGAAGTCTGCTAATTTCGGTAGATTCTTTTATTCAACGCCTTCATAGCGCCATGCTACAGGATCGATCGCTTCACCATTGACATATAAACCCCAATGCAGATGGGGCCCCGTCACCGCACCTGTTGCCCCGATCGCCCCAATCGTTTGCCCAGCAGTGACAAAATCACCTTCTTTGACATAGATTTTACTGAGATGTAAATAAATGCTTACTACACCTTGACCATGATCCAGTCCCACTGTGTTGCCATGTAAACGGAACCCTTGCGCCACCGTCCCTACTACACGCACATAGCCATTTGCAGGTGCAATCACAGGTGAGCCATAGCCACCTGCATAATCAACACCACGATGGTAATAGTCCTCCGCAAATTCGCCATTGTAATAGCGGCGCACGCCATATACAGAACTAACCTCGCCATCATTAGGTCTTAAGAACGTACCTTTCCAAAGCTTTTGAGGCGTAACTAATTTTTTAAAAGCGGAAACTTTGTCCCATTCATGATCCGTTGGCTCCGAACCACCACCTGTATCATCGATCCAAATCCTCTGAGTCGGAAACTGGCGATCGCCTACGACCATTGGCAAAGTTTGTTGAAAACCTTCACCTGTCACAATCACCTGTCGCAGTCCCGCTTTATCGAGAGGAGTTGTGGGAATAAATGCTCGCCAACGATTGGGAGACATCGGAAAAACAGGAAACTGCTTGCGATCCACTGATACCGTTGGCGCGATCGCAGAAGCTTGGTTTGTGGCAATCCATACTGATACTGTATCGCCCAAAGCTGGATTGTTTGGCTTCAGCATCGCTTGTAATGCATCCGCTTTACCCACAGTAAAAATCACGGAAGCGATCGCTGTCAATAAACTTAGGCAGACTAAGAGGGGGAATTTAAGGGATAGTTTAGGGGAGCGAACAAGCATAAATATCTCTGATAAGGCGTGATGTCTTGATACTAAAGCTAAAGCACAAATGATTTTGTAGCTAAATAGTCACAGTTGTTTTATGTGAAATTATATATAAAACTATCTAAATCTATAGTTCTTTACCAATGATCCCGAAGAAATTGCTAAAAAATTACAAACAATAGGAATGTTTTTTAGCTATTGGATGCAAGATAGATACCATATAGCAATTTTTTCTACATGTAACATAATGAACCATAAGGTTTCATTGACTTAGATCCACTTTGCAGGAGCAGCACGATAGGGAAACCTAAATCATGAGAAAAAACAACTTAATTTCCATCGTCGTCATTATTGGGCTAATTTTTGGAGCCAGCATTTGGTACGGTCGCAACAATGGCTTGTTACCCGCTGCCGCAGGTGATGAAGCGGTGCTTTATGACGGACTATTCAATACAATCTTGGCGATCGCCGCTGGATTTTTCCTCATCGTTGAGGGAGTCTTAATCTACTCAATTGTCAAGTTTCGCCGCCGTAAAGGTGATGAAGCCGATGGTCCCGCTATCCACGAAAATCTCAGCCTTGAAATTGCTTGGACAGCGATCCCCACTGTGATTGTAATGTGGGTAGCCATCTATAGTTTTGATGTGTATACCGCTATGCAGGGTACGCAAGATATGAGTGGTATGGCTCACGGCGGAATGCATCAAACTGTCGCTAAGGCGGAAAGAGGCGGTATGCAAATGTCAAAAGCTACCCTTGCATCGGCAAATACTGACGGTACGCTGATGGCTGGTACGCTCCCAGGTGGTACGGGCGATGTCGTGGCGATCAACGTTAGCGCGATGCAGTTTGCATGGATTTTTAACTACACCGATGAGATTGCTACTGCCGAACTCCATGTTCCTGTCGGCAAGAAAGTCCGTTTAAATATGACGGCTGTTGATGTGCTTCATGCTTTTTGGGTTCCACAATTACGCATCAAACAGGACGTAATTCCTGGGCGCGAAACCTATCTCGAATTTACCCCTCGCGTTGTCGGCGAATATCCCGTAGTCTGTGCCGAGTTATGCGGCTCTTATCACGGCGGTATGCGAACCACGATGGTAATTGATACACCAGAAGACTATGCAACATGGTTAAAAGATCAGCAAGAAGTTGCTAGTAGCGATCCCGAAGCGATCGTCGCTTCTCGTTCAACTGACGTAACCCAATCTGTGAGTCAAATGTCTGAGCAAGAATACTTGGCGGGTAAAATCGCTCAAGTTGGCGCAGATTTGCACATGATGCATATGAATCATTAGTCAGAAATTACGAATTATCAATTACGAATTATCAATTGCCATATGACCCAAACTCTCACGCCAATTCAAAGTTCGGGCGCAATGGGCGCAGAACCTCAAAAGACTCTTTGGTGGGAATTTTTCACCTTTAGCGTTGATCACAAAATCATCGGGATTCAGTATCTCGTTACTTCGTTTATTTTCTATTTAGTGGGTGGATTACTTGCTTCTATCGTCCGCGCTGAACTTGCTACTCCTGATTCGGATTTAGTAGATCCCGCCTTTTATAACAGTCTGTTCACCATGCATGGCACGGTCATGATCTTTTTGTGGATTGTCCCTGCGGTGACAGGTGGGTTTGGCAATTACTTGATCCCCTTAATGATTGGGGCGCGAGATATGGCTTTCCCCCGTTTAAATGCGATCGCCTTTTGGTTGACGATTCCTGCGGGGATGTTGCTGATGAGCAGCTTCTTTTTTGGTCCCGCTTCCACGGGTTGGACTGCCTATCCACCTTTGAGCATTTTGACTAACGAACATGTCGGTCAAGTGATTTGGATTGGCAGCATTCTTTTAGTCGGCACTTCCTCAATTTTGGCGGCGGTGAATTTTATCGTCACGATCTGGTCGATGCGGATGCCAGGCATGGATCTGTTCAGTATGCCGCTATTTTGTTGGGCGATGATGGCAACCTCGGTTCTCGCACTATTGGCAACACCTGTACTAGCAGGTGCAATGGTGTTACTAGGTTTTGATTTATTAATCGGTACAAACTTTTTTAATCCCACGGGCGGCGGCGATCCCGTTGTCTATCAGCACTTATTCTGGTTCTATTCCCACCCAGCCGTTTATGTGATGATTCTGCCCGTATTCGGCATTATCTCTGAAGTTCTGCCTCCCCATAGCCGCAAGCCAATTTTTGGTTATAAGGCGATCGCCTATTCCAGCATGATGATTTGCGCGTTGGGTTTATTTGTATGGGCGCACCATATGTTTACCAGTGGTACACCTGACTGGCTGCGTGTATTTTTCATGGTTGCAACTTTACTTGTAGCCGTACCGACAGGGATCAAGGTATTTAGCTGGGTAGCGACACTTTGGGGTGGCAAATTGCGCTTAGAAAGTCCTTTGCTATTTGCAATGGGCTTTATCTCGACATTCTTGATCGGTGGTTTGAGCGGCGTAATGCTCGGCTCGGCTCCCATTGACATTCATGTTCACGATACTTATTTCGTGGTGGCTCACTTCCATTACGTCCTATTCGGTGGCAGCGTGTTCGGCATTTATGCAGGGCTGTACCATTGGTTCCCGAAAATGACGGGGCGGATGTTGAATGAATTTTGGGGCAAGGTGCATTTTGTGCTGACTTTCATCGGAATGCATTTAACCTTTGGACCGATGCATATTCTTGGTCTACAAGGTATGCCCCGCCGTGTCGCTCAGTACGATCCCCAATTTGCGCCGATTAATGTGATCTGCACGATTGGCGCATTCGTTCTGGCGATTTCCACTGTTCCCTTTGTAATCAATGCTGTTTACAGTTGGTTTAAGGGCGAACAAGCTCCCGATAATCCTTGGGATGCATTGACTTTGGAATGGACGACATCTTCTCCACCAATTCCTCACAACTGGGTTGGTGAACCTGTATTAGCTTCAGGTCCCTATGACTACGGCGAAGAATACAGAGAAGCTCGCCAAGAAGCCGCGATCGCTGCTCAATCCGCAGCTTAATTTTAAATTTTCTTAACAAGGGGCTTAAGCCCCTTGTCTGCAATCTTATCCCTTTATCCAAACATTAATCTATGCAAGGATCGATCGCTCCAGTTACAGCTACAACTCCCGAAGAAGCAATTCATGGTCATAGCGCCGAAGCAGGACATGCCGAACACCCAGACTTACGGGTTTTTGGCTTAATTGTCTTCCTAATTTCGGAAGGAATGCTATTTTTCGGATTGTTCGCCGCCTATTTGACCTTTCGCTCCGTGGCTACCTCTTGGCCCCCAGAAGGCACACCCGAACTAGAATTGCTATTGCCTGGAATTAATACAATTATTCTCGTATCTAGTAGTTTTGTGATTCATCAAGCCGATGAAGCAATCAAAGCCAACAAAGTTAAGGCAGCCCAACTGTGGTTTCTGGCTACTTTTGTAATGGGTGCAATCTTCATTGCTGGTCAGATTTATGAATACCAACATCTCGAATTTGGCTTGACCACTAACCTATTTGCTAGCACTTTTTATGTGTTAACTGGTTTTCATGGCTTACACGTCATTATCGGTTTGTCATTAATTGCAACAGTGTTAGTGCGATCGCTTAAAGCGGGACATTACAGCAGCACCAGTCATTTTGGCATCGAAGCCGCTTCAATATATTGGCATTTTGTCGATATCGTCTGGATCGTCTTGTTCTTACTTCTGTATATCCTATAAAAAAGGCGGCGCAGTGCGCCGCCTTTTTTATAAAGCGCTTTGCGCTGTATGTTATTTTTCGATCTTGAAAGAAGTAATAAAGCGATCAACATCAGACGTAGAGAATTTTTCTTTGGACCCCAATACAAACACCTGATAGAGTCGCTTGTCTGCTAAACAGAAGCGACCTTTCATTGATACATCAGTAGCTTGCACTTTACCGCCAGCTTCAAAATCACGGCAGGGAACATCACCAAGCATATACTCTTTTTCTGACTTGATTTCGCCCTTCAGATTAGACACTGAGCCTTTGACCGAATCTCCCAAACCTTTTTGGATGTCAGCAGGATCGGCGACCTTATTGGGAAAATCCGCATAGCCAACAAAATATCCCGAATCATTAGCCTCAGCAATCACCATATTCAGCTTGATCGTTCCCACATCAGTAGTTTGGTCTTGAGACTGTTCCTGTGGCTTGCTAGGTACTTGAATCGTAAACTTCCCTGTTGCCGACTTATACTCTTGCCAGTCCGCAGCATTGCCTGTTATTTTTTCTTCGGCTTTAGTTGTACTTGCAGGCGATGCTGATGGTTTTTCGCTTGTTGCTGTAGGTGATGCAGTGCTGACGGTCGTGGTTTGTTTAGGCGTAGGATTTTCAGTTACAGGTGTAGATGGGGTACAAGCACTGACAGCAAACATTACTAAACCAGCGGCAAGGGAAATATACTTTTTCATTTCTGTTTAAGATATGAGTTTCAGTTAAACGATAAGCATGAAGCTTGATAGCTACTATAGCAATCAGTAAGTACCTTGGCTTAATAAAAACCAAAATCCGAAAATCGAAAACATAACTGGCTATATCTATAACTGTAATCTCGTGGGGTATGATCCTTTGAGTGCGTTTTAGGTTAAATAAAAGTCCGTGTTAGACATTAAGCTCTTGCGATCGCAGCCCGAAGAGGTTCAAAACCGCCTCAACAATCGCGGCAAAGGTTACGACATTAGTAAACTAGTTGAACTAGAACAAGAAGTGCGTGTACTCGAAACTCAGCGATCGCATTTGCAAGCCGAAAGTAACGACATCGGTAAGCAAGTTGGCTTCAAGATGAAAGCGGGTGCGGCTGAATCAGAAATTCAAGCACTTAAGGCTAAATCCCATGAAGTCAAGCAACTGCTTGCCGAACTGGAGCCGCAGGAAAAATCTTTGCGTGAAGAAAGCAACAAGATTTTGATGACGCTGCCCAACTTGCCTAGCGAAACAACTCCTATTGGGGCAAATGAAACCGAAAATATTGAAGTGCGACGTTGGGGTGATGAATATAAAAGCGATCGTACTGATATTCTCCCTCATTGGGAAATTGGCGAGAAATTAGGGATTCTTAATTTTGAACGCGCTGTCAAAATTTCTCAGGCTCGTTTTGTGAATCTGATTGGTGCTGGAGCCGCGCTCGAACGCGCTCTGATTCAGTTCATGCTGAATACCCACACCGCCAATGGCTATATCGAAGTCGCGCCGCCACTTTTAGTCAATACCGACAGCATGACAGGTACAGGGCAGTTACCGAAATTTGCCGATGACCTATTTAAATGTGCAGAAGATGATCTTTGGTTGATTCCTACGGCGGAAGTACCTGTCACAAATCTGTACCGCGATGAAACCATTGATGCGGAAACCTTACCAATTCATCACTGTGCTTATACACCATGTTTTCGCCGTGAAGCAGGTAGTTATGGTCGTGATACCAGAGGCTTAATTCGCCTACACCAGTTTAATAAAGTTGAACTTGTCAAATTTGTACTTCCCGAAAATTCGGCGGAAGAGCATGAAAAATTGGTACGCGATGCCGAATCGATTCTGCAAGCTTTAAAACTTCCCTATCGAGTTGTTGAACTTTGTACAGGTGATATTGGTTTCAGCGCCGCCAAATGTTACGACCTTGAAGTATGGCTTCCGAGTGCTAATACCTATCGTGAAATTTCTAGCTGCTCGAATTTCCATGATTTTCAAGCGAGACGAGCCAATATTCGATTTAAGAGTAAAGGCAAGAAGGGAACTGAGTTTTTGCATACGCTCAATGGTTCAGGTTTAGCGGTTGGACGCACGATGACCGCCATTCTCGAAAATTATCAACAACCTGATGGACAAATCCTAATTCCTGAAGTGTTACAGCCTATACTAAATAAACAATATCTCTAAAGGTGGTGGGGCTTCGCCCCACCACCTTTAGAGCAAAGTCTCTTAGGAGAATTGAAAATGGAAGAATTACTTGAGCTTAAGGAATTTTTGGTGAGTGGAGATATTCCACAAGCACTTTTGTGGGTGGAGGAAATGACCGAAATGAGCAAAGACGATAAGCTCAACAAAATTTCTAGTTTTGCCAAGGTGTTACTGCTCCATTTAATCAAACGATCCGCAGAAGCCCGAACAACGAGATCATGGGATGCTTCAGTTGAGAATGCTATCTATGAAATTCAAAAAACTAATCGTAGACGGAAGGCTGGTGGTACTTATCTCTTGCTAACAGAGTTGAGAGAAGCCGTGGCTGAGTCCTATCGAGTGGCTTTGTCTGGCGCGGCGGCTGAGGCTTTTGGTGGTTGCTATACGGTGACTCAACTAGAGACTATGGTCGATCGCACTAAAATTATTGATGAAGCGATCGCTTTAGTCTTGAATCAATAAATAGCTGCCACCGAGAAACTCCAACCTAAAAAATAAGCGAATAGCGATTACAAAACTTAGCGCGAGGCGCAATCATGGCTACGATTCATCGACTACATCCTGAAAATCCCCAACCACGCACGATCGCCCAGATCGTAGCAGCATTGCGTGGCGGCGCGATTATGCTTTATCCCACGGATACAGTCTATGCGATCGGTTGCGATCTCATGTCTAAGTCAGCGATCGAGCGCGTGCGGAAACTCAAGCAGATGTCGAACGACAAGCCATTAACATTCTTGTGTTCTTCTCTGTCCAACATTTCCGAATATGCAAATGTTTCGGATGTGAACTATCGCACAATGCGAAGTCTGGTTCCAGGCCCATTTACCTTCATTTTGCCAGCGACTAAACTTGTGCCGAAGTTAGTATTAAATCCTAAACGCAAAACCACAGGAATTCGTGTTCCCAATCACCTAGTCTCACAGGCGATCGTTAAGGCTTTAGGTAATCCGATTATTTCCACATCGGCAAATCTGCAAGAAGAAGATCTGGAAGAGCAAGATTTTGGCGATCGCGATAAAAATAGTAAACACCGCGATGTCGATAATTTGCCGAAAATGGAATTGTTTGATTACTTTGAGAAGATAGTCGATTTGATTGTTGATGACGGCTCGGATTATCATTACGAGGTTTCCACGATTCTCGACTTGACTGACGATCTGCATCCACAGATTTTACGTCAGGGCTTAGGAAAGTTTCTAGATAAGTAAATTTTGCGGGAATTATGTTCTTTATCCTAAGCCTTTTGTCCGTTCATAAGCAACATTAACTTTGCTATAGTCTTTTTGTGACTGCTAATCTCTAAAACTATTTTTAATTTTTTGCAGCTTCGCTAGAAAAACTATCGTAAATTGATAAATCATGACTCACTTTCCTATCGTTGAATACGACCAAGCGACTGATCCTAAAGTCAAAGCTGTGTACGACGAAATTCTGTCAGAGTTGGGTTTTGGCATTATTCCTAACCTGTTCAAGTCAATGGCAATCAATCCTGATGTTTTGGAGGCGAATTGGAAGAAATTTAGCTCTACAATTCTAAAAGGTGATGTTCCACGCACTCTCAAGGAAATGGTAGGAGTTGCTATTTCGCAATCGAATAATAGTATGTATGCGTTGAAAGTTCATTTACATGGTCTGTCAGCCTTGGGAATGAGTGAAGAAGTTCTATCTACTTTAGTTTCCAATTTCGATGCTTGTCCATTACCAGCTAGAGAAAAAGCGGTAATTAAATTTGGCTTGTTAGCGGGAACTAATCCCCTTGAGCTAAATGAATCTCACTATCAAAATTTGCTGGATTTAGGATTAGACCAATCGGAAATTTTTGAGATTGTGGCTGCGGCTGATTTGTTTTCTAGCGTTAATCGTTATACAGATGCGATCGCCTTGGAGATAGATGCATTATAGCAATCTAAAATAATAAAGATGTAATGAATTCTTTACCCGAATCTCTCACTGGCAAACAGCTTGATAGTCTAGATCGCGATAACCTTTTGTTAACTGCTCGCGGTCTGCTAGCAGAAGCTCAAGCATTATCAGTGAGGATTGCAGCGGTCAATGAGATTGCAACGGCTATCAACCGATCGCTCAATCTTGACGAAATATTACGGGTTGTAGGTAAGCAAGCTAAGTGGTTGCTAGATTTCGAGCATGTTAGCGTATATCTAATTAAGAATGATTCTGGTCGTTTTATTAGGTTATCTGGTGCTTATGTTGAATTTGATGAATATGATATTCACTCAAATAGCAGTTTCCACAAAGCGCTTACAACTGGTCAATCTCAGCTAGTCAAGCAAGCTTCGAGCGAAGAATTTCTCCATCAGTATAGTTCTCAAATCATATTAGCTCTTGAAAGTTACAAAAAAATTCTGGGAGTAATTATCTTTGCTTCCACAAAACCACAGATATACAATCAAGAAGATCTGCGGATCGGCTATTTACTTGCCTTACAACTCTCTTCGGCAATTTACAATGCTAATTCTTTTGAAGATTTAAATTCGCTTAATTCAGCCCTTGAGATAGAAAGACAAAAATCAGAAAGCCTATTATTGAATATTTTACCTTCCGAAACAGCTCAGGAGCTAAAACTTACGGGCAAAGTTAAGCCTGTTTATCATCCCTTAGCAACCATCCTATTTACTGATTTTGAGGGTTTTTCGAGAATTTCTGGTTTAATGACTCCCGAAGATTTAGTTGAAGAACTTGATTATTGTTTTTCTGCTTTCGATCAAATTATCGAAAGCCATCATTTAGAGAAACTTAAAACCATTGGCGACAGTTATATGTGCGGTGGGGGGATCCCCATGCCTAGTCCAGCCCATCCATTCTATGTAGTATTGGCTGCGTTACAAATTCAAGAATTTATGGAATTGCGTAAAAAGCAAAAATCTGCCCTAGGTTTACCATATTGGAATACGAGAATCGGCATTCATTCAGGTCCATTATTAAGTGGCGTTATTGGTAAAAAGAAGTTTCTGTATGATGTTTGGGGAGATACGGTTAATCTTGCTTCAAGAATGGAATCTTCGGGAGTGGCGGGAAGAGTCAACGTATCCAAATCAACGTATGAGTTAGTCAAAGAAGTTTTTGATGCTGAGTATCGCGGCAAAATTGTCGCTAAAAATATGGGAGAAGTGGATATGTATCTAATTAAAGGGATTAAAGATAGAACTCACACAAAAGAACAAAATGTGAGGACAATTCATGAATTGTCCTTACAACAAAATGCAGCTTTTAAGCAATTTTTGCGTAAGTCCTAAAAGATTGATACAGTAGATCTAGAGTCTTACGTTGGCATGAAACGTTGCTAACATCAAACGTTGCGAATATTAATTTTGATCAGGAAACAATTGCGATATGTATATGTTAAGAAGATTTCCGCTATTATCCCTAGCGCTAGTATTAGTTGGTTATATTGCCTATGGATGGCTGCTATCCATTCATAGAGCTAATTGGCTCGTTTGGATTCCCACTGGGGCGATCGCTTTTGGTATGGAATGGATTTTTTCAGTGGGATGGGTGATCGCTGCGATTGTCTTTGTGTTTTTTAACAAAGCACAATTCGGCTTGTCATTGGGAGTCAGTGTCACTTGGGTGATGTTGATGTATGTGGCAAGAAATGAACTGCGATCGTGGTTAGTGCATAATCGCACATTGAGTTTTTTTGTCCTCGCGGCGATCGCAGGGGGAGGACTAGGTTTAGGCTGGTTTACTGACACATTACCAACGATTCGCGTTTTTGGCGAAGGATTGCTAAATAAACCCTAACAAATTTTAATGTGAATTTATTTATTGCTCCTATTGATATGGAGTTCTAAATCATGGCGATCGCATTACCAGCCACGAATTTAAAAATTAATCAGCTTTCTCTGACAGAATTTTTAATTTTGCCAGAAATTAAACCTGATAGTCACCAAGGTCGTGATATTTTACCCATGTTAGAGGTATTTAGTGATTGGAAATTATCTGTTGATGACGTATTTAATTTACTTACCTTGACAAAGAGCTAAAGCGATTATTCCAGTAGAAGGCGATCGCTAAATTTATCCATTTGAATATGTAATAAAGCCCTGTAAAGACAACAAAAAATATGAATGTTCCCAAAAAGAAATTGGGACTTTCGAGATTGTTAACTGCGTCTTGAATTACACGACGTGGTTGAGTTAACACATACCAACTGTTTAAGCGATTTACCCGCCCCCAATACACACCGATCGCACAGATAAAATTGATGACGATCTCCACCCAAGTTGTATTTTTGACAAGTTTGATCAAACTTAAATAATGGATGAGATTCATCATTGATAAGACATAAAGTTGATACCCCAGCAATATAAAAGTAAAATACTGTGGGATCAGCACAAAAATTACACCGTTAGTTGAAATATCGGGCAGCCTCGTATCATAGACAAAATGAATAATGTCGGTCAGGATATAAGGTGCATTTGGCAAAAACAGAATAAATATTGCTATGCCGAACCACCAAATTAAATTTTGTGGTAATTGCTTAGGCGATCGCTTAGCAAATCGTTTATCAAATAAGATAAAACTAAGCGCATAGGGAATTATTGCTAAAAACAAATTCCAGCCCATCCACCGAAAGTTATCAAAAAACTGCTCAAATGCTTCTGTCATTAGTTTTTACTGTGTAGTATGTTGATCGCTAACTTTAGAACCTATGGCGCACGCTGCGCGTGCGCCATAGGTTCTAGATGTAATTTGTAGTTACCTTTAGATTAACTTTTATGATAAATAGTTTCCCTATTTCACAAGGCTGGTTAATTGCGATCGTCCTAAATACTATTCTCGGTGCGATCGCCTTAATTTTGCCGCGCAAGGTCTTGACCACCACGGGAATTTATCATGCATGGGCGCTGGGAATCACGATCTGGGGCTGTCTAGGATGGCAGGGATATATTGTAATTTTAAGCTATTTGATTCTGGGATCGGGGGTAACGCGGATTGGTAAAGATATTAAAGAGTCCAAGGGCATTGCCGAAAAGCGCGATGGCGCAAGAGGACCTGAAAATCTTTGGGGGTCGGCGGCGACAGGAGCAGTTTGTGCGATTGGTCAGGCGATCGCGCCCAATCCTATGTGGCTATTGGCTTATACGGCAAGTCTCAGCACTAAACTCGCCGATACAACTGCTAGCGAAATTGGCAAAGCCTACGGCAAAACTACTTATTTGATCACCACGCTCAAATCTGTTCCCGCAGGTACAGAAGGTGCTGTAAGTTTGGAAGGTACGATCGCAGGAATTATCGGTTCGCTCTTGATCGCGGCGATCGGATTAGCGGTGGGTTTATTAACTAGCCCCTGGGATTTGCTTTACTGTGCGATCGCCGCTTTTATCGCCACAAATATCGAAAGCTTGATTGGTGCAACCTTACAAGAAAAGTATGACTGGCTCACCAATGAACTCGTAAACGGGATCAATACTACTATCGGTGCGGCGGTCGCGGTTTTAATTGCCACAATCATGAGATGATAAATCGCGGATTTTGACACTTGGAATAATTGACATGGGAATCGGCGATCAACTGCTAAATACAGACAACAAAGACTTGGTTGTCCAAGACTGCTGCGACATGATCGATGTACAACTAGCCAGCAAATCAGGATTGAGCGGTATGGCGCTTAAAACTGCCTTTGCTGCCCTTAAGGGAATCAAACCAAATTATATCCGCGATGTAGTTGAGTTACTCCTGCCATCATTCTTTGTCGCGGTTGATCCGCTCTGGCAACAGGGAACCGAAGAAGGCGATCCAGTGGGATATCTGACAGCGAATAGCGCACAGACAGCAGATGTCTTGCTAAGTGTGACCGACGAGAAAGTGAACAATATACAGCGTCAAATCGTTAAAGGAATCTATCAAAAATTTCGTAATTCGGCAAGTAAACATGTTGAGGAGGCTGTTCCTGATTTTGCCCAGATAATTGGCAAATACTTAATCTTAAGTTAACTGCTTCTTAGAGAGTGTTTGAAAAGTTTTAGAGTAGGTTAAATAGGGATGGATTTAGGG
>JBAXTW010000013.1:0-56766 GCA_037129985.1 Pseudanabaena sp. ELA645
GGGATGATCTCGGCGGATGAGTTGCATGAGTATGCTAAGCGTCATGTGCAGTCGGCGAAGCCTGCGATGAAGCCAGAGATTTATGGGATTAGGCAGGGGATTAAGATCGTTTTGTCTAGGGCTAAGGTTGATACGAAGTTGGAGTATCGCCGTTTGGTGGAGAGATATGCGGAAAATGGGGGGATTTCTTTTGTGGTTCAGGATATTTTGGAGGTTCAGCGTGAGAGGTGGGGATTGTCGGATGAGGTTGCCATAGCGATCGAGAATGAGGTCTTAGAGCCAGATCATAAGCGCTTGAAAAATTTAGAACGCTATGAAAAATCCTTGGAGAAAGCTTGTAAACAGGAGTTTCCTTTGAATGAAAAAATTATCGGTCAGTTTAAAGATTTGCAAGAAGTTTTGGGCTTGAGAGATGAGGATGTTCAGGGTATTCAAGAGCGAGCTATCGCGCCTTACGCAAAAGAGCAAGAACCAACAAAGATGAAATTTAAAAACATTCCATCGATCAAGCAATCTCTCTTAGTTTTGGTTCTTGTTACTAGCGCTGTGGGCTTATGGTTCCTATTACTACAATCACCGAAAACGGCTAAGGATTTTCTTGATCAAGGCTACGTCAAACAAGAGAAAAAAGATAAACAAGGTGCTTTATCCGCCTACAGTGAGGCAATTCGCCTTAATCCCGAATATATTAGAGCTTATTCTAGAAGAGGTGTTTTGTTACAGGAGGAATTAGGAGAAGAAGAAAAAGCAAAATTTGATTTTAAGAAAGCTATTACTTTGGAAGCTAAAACGGCAGATGATTATTTAGGGAGAGGAATAGCAAAATTACATTTAGGGGATAAAGATGGAGCTATATTGGATTATACAGAAGCTATCCGACTTCAACCTGATTTAGCCTATGCTTACAACAATCGGGCATCTGTACAGCAGGAATTAGGAGAGCCACAACGAGCTATCGATGACTATACTGAAGCAATTCGCCTTAAACCTGATTTTGCTGGGGCTTACGTTGGTCGAGGAAAAGCAACAGTCGCATTAGGATATAAAAGAGGAATTTTCCAGAATTTGTATACAAATATTTTGGGAGATTATAGTGAAGCAATTCGTCTCAAGCCTGACTATGGTGATGCTTATAATAGTCGAGGGATGATTAAATATCAGATAAAAGATTATCAGGGAGCAATTTCTGACTATAGCCAAACCATATTAGTCGAACCTGATTCTCCATATCCGTATAGAAATCGAGGAGTAGCTAAATTTGCTTTAGGTGATAAGCAGGGAGCGATCGATGACTTCAATAAAGCTATCAATCTTAAACCTGATTATGAACTTGCTTACTATAATCGAGGTCTTGTAAAGAAAGAACGAAGTGAAAGACAAGAAGCATTGGCAGATTTTCAGAAAGCTTCGGAACTTTGGCAACGGCAAGGGAATATGGAATTGTATAACCAATCTCGCGATAGGATTAGAGAACTAGGAGGTTAGAAAAGGAAAAAGTTTAAAATAGAGATTGACTTAGAGAATTTAAGATGTTAACCCATGAATATGACACAACAAGAACTATTCAAAGCCTTCGAGTCATTACCCACCGAAGCCCAACGCCAAGCCCTAAACTTCATTGCCTTCTTGCAACAAACTTATGCCCCAGTTACAGGCTCTCCCAATATCGCGGTCAAAAGCTCAGATATCACCAAACAACATCAAGAAGTAACCCTCAACGACTTAATATCCACTATTCCCAATAACTTTACATATCCTGACGATGTAACGGAATTTACTGAAAGTGAACCACTAGGGCGCGAACTTCTATGAACATCCAAAGAGGTGAAATTATCAGGATTAATCTTAACCCCACCCAAGGCAGAGAACAGGCAGGAAATGCCCGTCCATGTTTGGTCATCAGCAACACGCAATACAACCAAAAACGTCAAGGAATAGTCATCGTTCATCCCATTACCAGTACGATTAAACCTGAAATCAAAATGATGATTCCTATTCCCAAAGGTTTTAAAATACAGGGTTCAGTTATTGCCGAACAAATAAGAACGCTCGATCTCAATCAGCGCTGGTGGAAAACAACTGGAGAAATTTTACCAGAAGATTTTGTTAATCTTGTTGCCCAAACTTTTAGCGTTATCATCAGCTAAACGTAAGCAACTATTTCTTCTTGCTAAACCAAACCTCCAAATCACCAACATTCTCAAAATCCAAAATCGCCTCAGCCAAACTCTCCAAGCGCGGAATCTGTAGCCTTGCAATCCTTGTATGCAGCTTCGGCGGCAAATTACCAAACTTGCGCGTCAGCAACCGCAAAATAATAGTTAACAATCCCTGCTTACGCCCTTTAATTTCACCTTCTTTACGTCCCTTGACCTCACCCTCTTTACGTCCCTTGACTTCACCCTCCTTACGTCCCTTGACCTCACCCTCTAGACGACCTTCTTCCAAAATTTCTTGATACGTTACAGATTCGCGCATGAGATCTCTCCTTAAAATTTGCTTAATAATATTTTTTTCTAAAACCAGCCCAGCCAACACATAAGTAGCTGCTCCTATAGTTTTGCGAGTATTTTGATCAGGAATTTGATCAATTTTTTGAGCAATGTTACTTAATAATTGCTCTTTGTTACCGTCATTCACAAGTATAGCAAACGGCAACATACCCGTAAATTCTAAAAAATTAGTGATTGGTTGTTCCCATAGCCTAATCACCTCAAATTCATGTTGAGTTCTCTCATCCTCAAACCTGTTCTGAAAAACCAAATCTGAGTTTGTTTCTTTTAGGTAAATGACGAATTGAAGAATCTTTTTATCAGGAAAGCGCCTTTTGCCGCGTACCCAATAGTCCAACTCCCGAAACGGAATTTGTGGGTCTGGTCTGGTTTGAAACTCTAAATGTAGTAGCAGATCTTTGGCTTCTAGCAAGATCAAGCTATCCGCACGAATTGGCTCGACCGCTAACTCTTGAGGTTGAACTTGAGTAAGCGGAATTGGTTCACCGAGCAGCCATGAGGCGATGTCAGTGGAATAAGTTTCGGCAAGAAATTTGCAAATATTGTCAAACATTGATTAATTTTAGCGGATTATCCCACCAACTGTACCGTGGAACCTTCATCGGTTTTAGATACTTCAATTAAAGTATTAAAAGCTTCCTTCATTTGTGGCATATGCGTAATCACGAGAATACACTCAAAATCTGGCGCGATCGCATTAATGGCACTGACAAGGCGATCGCATCCTAATTGGTCTTGGCTACCAAAACCTTCATCGATAATTAGAGTTTGCAAAGTACTTCCCTTGCGCTGAGCTAGCACACGGGATAGGGCAAGGCGCACCGCAAAATTAATCCGAAAGGCTTCACCGCCTGAATAGGTTTCGTAGGGTCTAGTGCCTTTGGTGTCAGCTATTTCAATGTCGAGGGTTTCGATAATGCGATCGCTTTTTTTACCAGATTTTTGAGTGATGAATCGCACGTTTAATTGACGATCGCTAAGTTGAGACAGAATTTGATTCGCTTCTATTTCGATTTGCGGTAGGACATTTTCTAACATCAGCGCTTGAATGCCATTTTTGCCAAAAGCTTGATGGAGTTCGGTGTGGATACGTTGACGATGACGGGCTTGTTCAATTTGAATAAGGGTTTCCTGTTCGCGTTGGCGGCTCTGCTCTAGTTGTTGTTGAGATTGTTGGAGGCTACCAATTTGGGCGAGGAGTATATCCATTTGCGATCGCCAATTTTGTAAATTCTGTTTTAGAGATTGGATTTCACTCGCATGATCGCCCCGTAAATTTTGGCAATGGGATTGTAATTGACTAATTTGAGCCGTGCTATTTTGCAATTCCTGTTGAAGGGAACTGATATTTTGTTGTAAATGTTGGACTTGCTCTTGAAGTTCGGGATATTCCTGTTCGGCACGAGTGAGTTCTTGAAAGCGCAATAATGACGGTGTGAGTTCCTGTTTTTGAGCGCGAAGTTGTTGATGGCGATCGGGATCGTAGGCTAGTTGAGTGAGAGAGCGATCGCATTGTTCTAGTTCGTGCTGGACTTCAAGATCGATCAGATTTTTGGTAAGCCGCTCCTGTAATTGATTGATTTTAGTTTGGAAATCAGGAATTTTTTGCGAAAGATTATCGACTTGACGTTGAGCATTTTTAAGTTCCGATTGCTTTACCTCAGCCCAGCGCCAACGCTCGACATCGCCACGGGCAAGGGCATGATTCTTTTCATCATAGGCAAATTTATGAATATTTTTATCGATTAATTCCATTTCCTCCCATGCTTCACGGCTGTAGTTTTGAGTTTGGAGGCGATCGCTTAAATCTTTAATTTCTGCCTCAATGATCACAAGTCTTTGCTGAGCTTCAGCGATCGCTTTTAATCGCTCCTGTAAAGTTCCCTTACGCTGAATCAAATCGTTAAGGGGCGCGAGTTCCTTCAATAAACTGCGATATTCTTCGCGCAATACCTGAATTTCACAATTTGAGGCGGCTTGCTGTTCCTTCACCACCCAAATATCCGCTTGCAAATCGCGAGATTCCTGCTTGTGTTTTTTCTGGACTAACTGCCAATGATTGGGATCGAGAGGGCGATCGCACAGGGGACAGGGAGCATTGGGGACAGTTAACTGGCGCATTTTTGCTTCTAATTTCTGAAAAGCCGCTTCACTATCGGCTAAGCGAGTTTTTAACCGTTCCAAAAAATCACGACGCTCTAATCCTTTCTCGTGAACGCGCTGTTGATAAACTTGTTTTTTTTGCAATGACACAATTTGCCGATCTAGTTCCTGAGCATGATTTAGCAATTGATCGTGCTTCTGGACTTGTAAATGTAATTGTTCTCTTTTAGCAATTAATTCATCTAACTTTGCCGAGAGTTTGGTTTGTTCCCGTTCTAACTGATGTTTGAGAACTTGATGGCGATGAATGAGCGGCGTAGATTGACCATGTAGGCGATCGAATTCTTGCAAAACTGCCCTTGCTTTGTGTAATTCCGCGATCGCTGCTTCAATTTCCGTAGCGCGATTGAGAATACCTTGTAAATCATTTTCTTGTTGTTTTAAAGATTCTAACTGCGCCTGATAAGCTCTTAACTGCGCCTTGAGTTCACTTTGCAAACTGGCGAGTTTATGGCTAAATTCTCCACGGCGATCGCTAAGGTGTTGATATTTTTGAAACTTACGCTCTAACTCCGATTCCTGAGTCGAGAGCAATTGATAGCGATCATGGTCTTGCAAAATAGTTGATCGCTCTCGCAGATATCCCTCTAACTGTTGTAATTGTTTGCTTTGATTAGCAAATTGTCGCGAACTTTGCGCGAGATTACCTGTAATCGAATTATGCTGCTGTTGTTGCCAAGTTAGTTGTTGCGAGACATTTTGATATTGTTTCTGCAAATCTTCCACTACTTGCAACTGGGCGCGATCGCGATTTTCCCATGCTTGCAAATCCACTAACTGCGATCGCAAAGTCTCCAACTGCGGCGCGATCGCTTCGCCTTCAATAATTTGCTCGCGTAAATGCAGCAATAAATTCTCTAAAACTGCCGATTCTGCCTTACTAGTTCGGGCAATGTCCTTGGCTCGTTCGGATAGTTCGTCATACTGCGACAGCGATAACATATCGGCAAGAATTTGCTTGCGATCGCTGGGACGTTTCAGCATAAATTCATCAGCACGACCTTGACGCAAATATGCTGAATTCACAAAAGTCTCATAATCCATCTTCAGATGCGAAATGATCGTCTGCTGTGTGGCTCTCACCTTACGTTCTGTCAGAGATTTAAATTTACCTTCACTCTGCACCTGAAATTCTAAGGATGTCGAACTATTACGCGATCGGGTTCTAATCACACGATAGACTTCCCCACCCGCAATAAATGTAAAGTCTACTTGAGTCTCTTTGGAGCCAACATAGATCACGTCATCTTCGCTAGCAGCACGGCTTTCACCCCAAATCGCCCAACAAATCGCCTCTAATAATGAAGACTTTCCCGCCCCATTTGCACCACAAATACAAGCAACATGAAGCCCACTAAAATCCAAGGCTAATTGTTGATAGCTCAAGAAATTTTTTAATCTTAATTTCTGAGGGATCATTTTGTTGTCTTAGAACCTTTCTTGTGTAATTATATTGATTATTATCTAATTATCATAATAATGTATTGTCTAACAAAAGTGCATCTGTCCAACTTAGTAGGGGTAATTCATGAATTACCCCTACTAAGAAAAACTACTATACTTTTACCTTCAAGCCGAGGGAGTTATGGAAATATGGGAACAAATTAGTCGCCAACGAGTAAAGTACATCGTCGATAGCTATCAGTTAGATGGTGATGACGATGAAGATTTTTATGAATATTTAGAAGATTTACTCCAAGCCTACGCACCGCCACAGATTGAATTAGCGCTTGTGGAAATTTTAATTGCAGGTTGGCGAGATTTTCCGCTCATTCGCGGTGTGGACTTTCTGAAGCGATCGCACACACTTTTAAAGTCATGGGAATCCAAAGCGATCGCGCCGAATCTCTCGCCTGTCCATTTTCGACTGATTACAGGCTTAGATCCCACACCGATATTTGGGAATGCTGTCATGCCCCAGTCAGGCAGAACTATATCGGTGATCGTTAAATAACAATCTAAAATAGGTAGCAACTTGGGTTAAAATAGGGATATATCCACGGGTGGGCTAGATTTTCTTAATACTGACTTCCTCCTTTAATGTATTTTATTGGATTTTATGATGACACAACTAGAGGCGGCGATGCATATTTTGTATCCCTTGAGAATACCGTTTCTTCCTCCGTCAGAAATTTACTGGCTATACATATTGGGAGCTTTGTTGATCGCTTTACTCCTATATATGCTGGATGCAAATAATAAGACACAACAGCAAAATCTACTTCAATATCTCTTTCCCAAAGAGATTTATTTACATCCATCGGCGATCACCGAGTATAAGTATTACTTTGCCGCTTCTCTCTTAAATATATTCTTGTTAATACCAGCAATATCTTCTCTTCCCAATCTTGCGGATATCACTTGTGATTATTTGACAAAAATCACGCATACAAATGCGCCTTTTGCGATCGCCCATCCCCATTGGTATGACTATGTTATCTTAAGTGTTTTTCTAGCTTTGGTGAGTGACTTTGCCTATTATTGCTATCATTACCTAGCCCATAGAAACTCGCTTTTTTGGGAATTCCATAAGGTACATCATTCTGCGGAAGTATTAACACCTCTGACTATTTATCGGGGGCATCCCATCGATTTAGGGCTATCGCTGCTAATCAATACGCTCATGCTTGGTTTTGCCACAGGAATCTGGGTTTATCTATTTGGGAGTCAAGTATCTCAAATCTTAATTTACGGGGTTAGTTGTGAACTTTTTCTATTTTACCTGACTGGTTCTAATTTACGACATTCCCATATTTGGCTCAACTATCCCTCTAGAATCAGCCATATTGTCATGAGTCCTGCTCAACATCACATTCATCACAGTGTTGATTCTAAACATTATGACAAAAATTTTGGTTATATTTTGTCCTTTTGGGACTGGATTTTTGGCACTTTATACATACCAATAGGGCATGAAAAAATTAGCTTTGGTTTAGCTAATGGTGAATCACAAATGTATAACACTACAACTAATTTGTTTTTACAACCCTTTAAGGCTGTTTGGCAAGGCTATACCAAGCTATTCTCAGAACATCAAATCTCGAACAATCAGATCTCGACAAATCAGGAATGTGACAATGAATAATAGCGAAACATCAGGCAACAAAATATCAAGTAACGAAATATCTCCATGCATTCATCATTTATTTGAAGCTCAAGTCGCAAAATCGCCCGAAGCCTTGGCGGTCTTATTTGAGAATCAGCAATTGACCTATCGAGAACTGAATGAAAGAGCGAATCAACTGGGGCATTACCTACAAAGTATTGGTGTCGGTGCAGAGGTAATGGTGGGGATATGTGCGGAGCGATCGCTTGATCTGATCGTTGGTATTCTGGGCATCCTCAAAGCAGGTGGTGCTTATGTACCCATCGATCCCTCCTATCCCAAGGAACGGATTGATTTTATGCTTGCGGATACCCAATTGCAATTTGTGGTTACAGAACAACAATGGATTGACTTTTTCACCAGAAATACCTCAGAAAATATTTTAGAGAATACTAAAGTCATTTGCCTTGATCGAGATTGGAGAGAAATCGCACAGCATAATCTTGGGAATTCGGTTAGTGCAACTACCTCCCAAAATCTTGCCTATTTAATCTATACATCTGGTTCTACAGGCAAGCCTAAAGGGGTGCAGATGCCCCATGCAAGTGTGACGCACTATTTGCAAGCGATCGCTAAAATATTACCCATTCACAACCAAGACATTTATCTCCACACAGCATCCTTCTCATTTACCGCCTCGGTTCGACAATTATTTCTGCCCCTATCTCAAGGCGCGACCAGTATCCTTGCCACCCGCGAGCAAACGCGATTGCCTCTGGACTTATTTACATTAATTGAACAACAGGGGATAACTATTTCTGATGGTGTACCTTCCGTATGGCGGTACGGATTAATTGCTTTAGAAAGTTTAGATCGCAAATACGATCACAAATATACAGAGGCTCTAAGCGCAAGTAAATTACGCATGATTGTGTTTGGTGGTGAATTACTGCCCTATCAACTCATTCAAAAACTACGTCGCCTATTTCATCTTAAGCGCTCTTCCCAAAATCCCATCCAATTTTTAAATATTCTCGGACAGACAGAAAGTATTGGACATGGATTTTATGCTATTCCCGAAACTGATGATCGAGAAGATGGTTATGTTCCCGTTGGACATCCCTTAACAGATATACAGCAGGTGTATATCCTCAATGAGCATCTAGAACCAGTGCAAATTGGTGAATCGGGGGAAGTGCATATTGCGGGTGCAACCTTGGCGCGGGGCTATTTACATCGACCTGCTGCCAATGCTGAGAAATTTATTTCTAATCCTTTTAATCCTCAGCAAAAATTGTTTAAAACGGGAGATGTGGCGAGATTAAATAGCGATCGCAATTTAGAAATTTTAGGTCGGATTGATTTCCAAGTAAATATTCGGGGGATGCGGGTAGAACTGGAAGAAATTGAGGCAGTCATTAAACTTTATCCACTGATTCACGAAGCGGCGGTTGCAGCTAAAGATGATGGTTTAGGCGGACAAAGGCTCGTAGCCTATATTGTCGTTCAAGATCGTGACGCTGATTTAGATGTTGATTTAGATGTTGATTTAGATACTAATTTAGGAGAACTACGCAATTTTCTAGCCAATAAACTTCCAGATTACATGGTTCCCCATACCCTAGTAATCATGGAAAAATTGCCAGTTTTACCCAATGGCAAGCTAGATCGCAATCGTTTACCTGAGCCTGACATTTCGGCAATCCAAAGAGAATTTGTTGCCCCTCAGACACCCACACAGAAAATCATGGCAAAGATCTGGTCAGAGGTTTTAGGAATTCCCCAAATTGGGCTTCATGATAATTTTTTAGAATTGGGTGGACATTCGCTCTTAGCCAGTTTAGTGATATCGAGATTGCGTGAAGCGTTATCCATAGAATTATCCATTGCCAGTCTATTTGCCGCACCCACGATCGCCATTCTTAGCAAACAAATTGATCAACAAATTAGCGAAACTAGCGAACAAATTCCTGCCGATTCTCAAAACACTTCCACGGATTTAGTCCCCGTTTCTCGCAATCAAAATCTACCTCTTTCCCCAATACAGCAGCGCTTTTGGTTTCTCGATCAAATGGAAGGTGCTAATCCTGCTTATAACATCGTCAGGGCTTTCAAACTGCAAGGAAACCTTAATTTTACAATTCTCGAACAGGCGATCGCTACCATGATTAACCGTCATGAAACCCTGCGTACTCGGTTTGAAAATATAGATGGTCAACCCGTTCAATGCATTGCCGATAAATTGCCCAATAAATTGCGATCCACTTTGCCTGTAATAGATTTACAAGCATTTGCAGAAGATATTCAAAATACTAAAGCTCAACACTGGATCGATCAAGAATCTCAGCGCCCATTTGCCTTAACAGAATCATCACTATTACGAGTGGTGTTGCTGAAATTGGGAACGGCAACCCATAATTTAATCATCGTCATGCACCATATTATTGCCGATGCATGGTCAGCCGCGAACTTTCTTCAAGAGCTATCGATAATCTATTCGGCTTTGGTAAAAGGTTTAACTTCACCATTACCAGATCTAGTCATTCAATATGCTGACTATGCCCATTGGCAAAGGTTATTACGCCAACATCAACCAACTCAAATTGATGATCAAATTGATTATTGGAAACAGCAATTAGCCGATATTCCGACCGCGATCAAATTACCCACAGAGCGATCGCGTGGGGCTGTTCAAACTTTTCGAGGGCATCTCCAGCAATTTCAATTTGATACCCAGCTTACCCATCGACTCAAGCACCTCAGCCAGCGATCGGGTTCTTCTCTATTTATGACCCTTCTTGCCGCCTTTGCGGTTTTACTTTCTCGTTATAGTGGACAGGAAGATATTGTCATTGGTTCTCCCATCAGTAACCGCAATCGAGTTGCTTTGGAGCCTTTGATCGGCTTTTTTGTGAATACTTTGGTTCTACGCACGAGTTTAGAAGGCAATCCTACATTTCTAGAACTATTGCAACAGGTGCGAGAGATGGCGCTTGCCGCCTATGCTCACCAAGATGTTTCCTTTGATCAACTGGTGGAAATTTTGCAACCGCAGCGCAGTCTTAGCCATAGTCCTCTATTTCAAGTAATGTTTGTATTGCAAAATTCTCCACTCTCAAAGCTGGAGTTACAGGATTTACAAGTCACGCCCCTAGAATTGGTAAGAGGGACGGCGGGGGCAACTTTTGATCTAACTCTGTCAATGCAGGAGATCGATCAAAAGCTGAGAGGAGCCTTTGAATATAATGCTAATGTATTTGCGCCTGAAACCATTGCAAGGATGGTCGAGAGTTTCCAGATCTTGGTGGAGGCAATTGCCGATCGCCCTGAAGAAAAAATTGGCTATCTCCCCCTATTAACAGCATCGCAACGGCAGCAGATCTTAGTGGAATGGAATCGTACCCAAACCGATTATCCGCAAAAATCGATTCAGCAATTGTTTGAGGAACAGGTCGAGCGTAACCCTGATGCGATCGCGATCGTCTATGAGCAGCAACAGCTTACCTATCGAGAACTGAATCATCGCGCAAATCAATTGGCGCATTATCTCCAGAGCTTAGGAGTCATGCAAGAAACCTTGGTGGGCATCTACCTAGAGCGATCGCCTTTGGTCATTATTGCCATGTTAGGAATTCTCAAAGCTGGTGGCGCTTATTTAACATTAGATTCTAGCTATCCAAGCGATCGGCTAGGATTAATACTAAGAAATGCTCAAGTCCCTGTGCTATTGACAGAACAAATGACAGAACAAAAGCTAATGGGTCATCATTTTAGCGATCTTCAAGAAGTTTGTTTGGATAGAGACTGGACAAAAATTTGTTCTGAAATGACTGCCAAAATTGGTGCGGAGAGTTGGCAAAATCTAAAATGTCATACGGAGCTAAATCATCTGGCTCATGTTATATACACATCTGGTTCCACAGGGCAACCGAAGGGAGTAATGATTTGTCACCGAGGAGTAGTTCGGCTAGTGCTGAATACGAACTACATCAGCTTCCAAACTACAGATATCATTGCTCAATCCTCTAACATTTCTTTCGATGCGGCGACTTTAGAAATTTGGGGTGCATTACTAAATGGGGCTAAGTTAGTGATTCTCAAACGAGAAATAGTTCTTTCACCATCAGAACTACTGCACAACTTAAAAATAAAGGGAATTACAATTTTATTTCTGACCACCGCCTTATTTAATCAAATGGTGCAAGAGATCCCGCGAGCATTTTCAGGTTTGAGATATTTGTTGTTTGGTGGAGAAGCTGTAGAACCAAGTAGAGTTAAGCAACTACTAGAAACAGGTATGCCCCAGAATCTATTAAATCTCTATGGCCCAGCAGAAAATACAAGCCTATCAACTTGGTATCCAATTACAAAATTAGTAACCGAAACAGTCCCCATTGGTCGGGCGATCGCCAACACCCAAACTTATATTCTAGATCGCCATCTTCAGCCCGTGCCAGTTGGTGTAGTTGGCGAACTCTATCTAGGTGGGGCAGGTTTGTCCGTGGGATATTTACACCAGCCCGATCTCACATCTGTGCAATTCATTGATCACCCCTTTAATAATCAAGTTAATAATGAAAAGCTCTATAAAACTGGGGACCTAGTACGCTATTTACCCGATGGCAATATTGAATTTGTAGGGCGGATTGATTTTCAAGTTAAAATTCGTGGTTTTCGGATTGAATTAGCCGAAATTGAGACGATCTTAGGGCAGCATCCTCAAGTTCGGCAAGCCTTAGTAATGGCTTTAGAAGATGCGTCAAAGGGCGGTAAATATATAGTCGCTTATATTGCGAGTAAAACAGAAAGATTGACAAGTAGAGAGTTACGTCAATTTTTGAAAAAAAGCCTACCTACATACATGATTCCTGCGGCTTTTGTGATACTCAAAGCTTTACCCCTAAATTCTAATGGTAAAGTAGATCGAAAGAATTTACCAAAACCAGAACCAACAAGTTCAGAAGCAACTCTTGCGCCCCCACGCACTTGGCTAGAGGAGCAGTTGGTTAAAATCTGGTGTGCAGTGCTGCATCGAGAGCAAATCAGCATCCATGATGACTTCTTTGAACTGGGGGGGCATTCGCTCCTTGCCACATCCCTGATTTCGCACATTCAAGAAAAATTGGCGATCGCAATTCCCCTCCGTTCTCTATTTGCAGCCCCCACCATCGCTGAACTTAGCCAAGTAATTACGGCTCGACCAATGAACGCAGAGAAACAGAACTCAACGGATGAGGTAGCCGAGAATTTGCCACCTCTGGTCGTGCAAGGAAGAGATAAACCGATTCCCCTCTCCTTTGCTCAGGAATCTATATGGCATTTACAACAATTGGCTCCCGAAAGTTGTGCTTACAATAGCTTTTTCGTTTTACGTTTCTCTGGATCTCTCTCAAATACTGTATTGGAATCTGCGTTCAATGAAATTATTCGCCGTCATGAAATATTGCGGACATCTTTTGTCATCGTAGAAGGGCAACCCGTGCAAGTGATTAGTCCATCCCTGACGCTCCCATTGACGATTATTGACTTACAAAACTTACCTTTGTCAGAGCGAACATCTGAAGCGCAAAGACTAGCGGCGTTGGAATATCAGCAGCCTTTTGATCTCAGTTCAGTCCCCCTGATCAAAACAACGCTACTACGATTAGCGCCACAGGAACATTGGTTGATCCTGAATATTCACCATATCATCACCGATGGCTGGTCACTTGGGCTCTTATTGGAAGAATTGAGAGTACTCTATGGGGCTTTTACTAATGGCTTACCTTCCCCTCTCCCTGAACTGCCTGTTCAGTACGCAGATTTCACCCTCTGGCAACGACAACACTTTCATGAAAGCGTAATCCAGCAGCAGCTTACCTATTGGCTACACAAACTGGCGCTTAATTCCCCTATATCTTCCCCTACAGATGTTATATCTAACCATCCACTAGATCTGCCTAACAAAATTACAAATACACTCTTTTATTCTATCGTTTTACCCGTGAATCTTGTGACCTCCATCGAAGCCCTCAGTCGTTCGCTAAAAGTCACTACTTTTGTGATCATTCTGGCGACGCTAAAAATACTTTTGTTTAAGTACACCCATAGGAACGAGATTTTAGTCATGACAACAATTGGGAATCGTAGTAGCGTCAATAGTGAAAAAATGCTTGGTTGCTTCATCAATGATGTCATCTTGCGATCGCATATCTCTTCTGAGCAAACCGCGCTGACCTTTTTAGAACAAGTCCAAGAAACCCTCACAGAAGCAATCAACAATAAAGAAATTGCCTCTCAAACAGTTATTGATCAAGCCAAAAATCAAACAAAAGGTAAACACCCCCTAGATATCCTAGCCTCTATCACTTGGCTACCGCCACAAAATTTCTCTAACTGGCTGTTAGATGTGGATTTTGTATCCATTGAACGCGATCTCAGCCTGTGGGATGAAGAAGTTCCCGTGGAGATTTATATTTCTTCACCTTCAGTAAATAAACCAACTATAGAAATTAAAGCCTTGTGCAGTCAGGAGTTATTCACCGATGAAACCGTTGAACTTTTGTTTAGCGATTATCCGAGAATGCTTGAGCAAATTATTCAAAATCCAACCAGCAGTCTATCAAGCTAAATTTATCTAGTCAAAACGAATATGCCAGAAACACCATCTCTTGCTTTAAAAGCAGATCCTCCCGTCTCAGCGATCGCTCCCAGCATGGCAAATTTTATCTTGATCTGGATCGGGCAGGTTTTTTCATTAGTTGGCTCACGGATGACAAATTTTGCTTTGAGTGTCTGGGTGTATCAACATACCAATTCCACAGCACAATTTACATTTCTGATTCTCGCCACCACATTACCCGCCATTCTTATTTCACCGATCGCAGGAGTATTTGTCGATCGCTGGAGTCGGCGTTGGATCATGATAGTTAGTGATTTTTGTGCAGGACTATGTACTTTGCTGATTGCTTGGTTATTTGTGGGGAATCACTTAGAGATTTGGAGTCTGTGCTTTGTGAGCGCCATTAGCGCCAGTTTCAATGTTTTTCAGGGACTAGCCTATTCCTCCGCCACCACATTACTCGTTCCCAAAGAACAACTGGCGCGAGCGAGTTCGATGACCCAGATCCGCTTGGCGATCGCTGAAATCCTCTCTCCAGCCTTAGCGACGGCTCTATTAGTCACAGTGCAGTTTACGGGAATTGTCGTAATTGATTTATTGACTTTAACCTTTGCCCTAATTTGCTTGTTAGTTGTTAAATTTCCTGAGATCCAACCATCAGAAGATCACGATGCTAGTGCCAATTCCTTCTGGCAACAAATGAGCTTTGGCTGGAACTATTTAAAGGAAAACACTGGATTACTGGGACTGGTCATGTTTATTGCCATTACCAATTTCCTCATTGGTAGTGCTGAAGTTCTCACTACACCGCTAGTTCTCTCCTTCGCTTCCACACAGGCTCTAGGAACAATCTACTCCTTGGCGAGTGTGGGGCTGTTGGTTGGTAGTGTTGTGATGAGCATCTGGGGCAGTAGCGATCGGCAAATCAACACCATATTTGTATCGATGTTTTTTTTGGGTTTGTTCTATGTCTTGGCAGGACTGACAGCCTCACCGATTGTATTTACGATCGCTAATTTTTTAATATTTTTTATTATTCCCATTGTCAATGGTTCAATTCAAGTAATTTATCAAAAAAAAGTTCCGCCCGAAATACAGGGGAGAGTATTTGCTTTTCGTGGTGCGGTCGTACAGGGGTTTCTACCGCTTGCTTACCTCACCTCTGGCGCGTTAGCTGACAGATTTTTTGAACCCGTCATGGCAACCGATGGAGTCTTAGCTAATAGTGTGGGACAAATCATTGGGGTTGGTCAGGGGCGCGGCTTTGGCTTAATGTTTGTCCTCATGGGCTTATTTTCTTTGATTACGACCTTTTTTGCCTATTTATATAAACCCTTGCGTCTTGTGGAGTCAGCAGACAACGGGGAAAACTATATTGGCGATTGTTAAATAGCAAATAAATAGCAAAAACCTCTTAAGGTGTTAGTCGCTACAGCCTGACAAAAGCGATCGCATTTGTTGAGCAATCAGATCGGGATGTTCCGCTTTCATCAAGGCTCGAACTACAGCGACACGTTCTGCACCTGCGGCGATCGCTGCTTCTAAATTATGTTCATCGATACCGCCGATCGCAAACCAAGGAATATTGATATTTGCCGCAGCATATTTGACGTATTCATAACCTGATGCAGCTTTATTGGGCTTCGTGGGCGTGGCATGGACGGGCCCAACCCCGACATAATCGACTTGATTATTGAGTGCGATATCCAGTTCTTGTGGATTAGTCGTTGACTGTCCGATGATATATTCGGACGCATTACCACCACTAGCATTCAGGATTTGACGTACTACTGATACAGGTAAATCTGTCTGTCCGACATGAATTCCATCGGCTCCCACGGCGATCGCAATATCCACGCGATCATTCACCAAAAATAAAGCTTCGTATTGATGGCAAATATCACAAAGCTGTTGGGCGATCGCGAAGCGGGTTCCATCTTCCCCTTCTTTTTGGCGATACTGCACAATTTGTACACCGCCTTGTAATGCTGACTCAACCACAGAGACAATATTATCTACAGGCATGGTTACTAAATATAAGTGTGCCGATCGCAGTTTTTGACGGCGAACTTCACCAATATTTTCACTAATTAAGTTGGATGATGGTTGTGCCGCGCTTCGCGCGGCACAACCATTTGCGGGTTTTGAGTAGGCTAACAATTGGCTTTCAAGGGTATAAACCTGATAGCGCATTTGTTTCATCGCCTCAGCGAAATCGCGATCAACGACTTTGCCATACTCCTCTAACACCCGAAGCGCCTCTTGCAAGCGCCCCATATTTGCTCTCAAGACAGACTGCACATCAGGGCGATTAACTTCATTGGCATGACTTAAACTCGTGGCAGGATCGTCAGGTGTATTACGAGCGCGGCGAAATTCCTCACGATGCCATTGGGCGAGTTCTTGTCGCATTTGTTTGCAGCGATCGCATAGATCGAGATCTTCTAAGCCAAACCGACACCATTCTTCGATGGTGCGGACTGCCTCACGAGCGCGATCGAGATTAGCATCAAGAATGCGATAGATGGTTTGCATATTTCAAGGGCTTAATTATCTTCTTCCCCCTTTACAAGGGGGATTGAGGGGGATCTCTTAGAGCTTTTGACCGCAAAAACGGTTTCTTAGAATTCAAAATCAAAATCAGGTTCGGCGCGTAACTTACCTAGTCCTAATTCCTTATCGCTGATTAAGGGGACTTCGTAATAGCCGAGGATATGATGAGGCGCAGGTTTACCGCGTGTTGCACCAGTCGCACCCATCGCAATGATCACGCAGACATGACCTTTGGTATTTTTAGTTCTCTGCTGCCAACGTTTGAAATGATCGGCATTGACTGTCGCCTTGTCAAACTCGCCAAATAGATGGATGTCTTCATTCTTCATTACCATCAAACCAAGCTGACAGGCGTTGCCAAGGATATCTTCGGCAGGATTAAAACAAAGTCCCTTGATGCCATCAAAACTATCGATTTCTTCGATCAATTCCAAGGCTTTAACCTTTGAAGTTTGAATCATTAGCGTGGGAAAACCTTCACCCTTGGGGTTAGCGATAATTGCAGGGATTTTCTCTAAAAGCTGATTATGAATATTTGCCCTGCGTAACATATCGACTTGACTGAATGGCATAGTCAGCATATTGATTAAGGCATTTTCTGGCCAAAGCCCTTCACAAATTACAGGATCATCATCGTCGTCATCGTCGTCGTCATAATCTTCATTTTCTTCGACCAGTTGATGTAGTTCTTCCGCAAGATCAGGCATGGTATTGACCACAATCTTGATCTTTTCTTCTACATCATTATCACTGTCTAAATTTGGGGCATAAATTGTGTAAGTGCCAGATAGCTTGCCAAAATTTGCTTGCAAACGCTTATGATTTTGCTCCCAAAACTTATTTAGCGCTTCTAGAGCCACGGTCAAAGCGATCGCCTCTTCATCGTACAAATATGGTCTACCACCTTCAAGGGGATGCAAAGCGCCGTAGATTGGCTTGATCGAGGCAGGTGCAGCGCCTATAGCACGCATTTTGCCGCGAAATGGGAATGGTGGTAACTCATCTTCCATGTCCGCTTCGGGATTTTCAAACAAATTGAACAGACAGTCTTGATGTAAAAAAGTCTCCTCAATTTCATCCTCAGATTCTCCTGAGACAATCCTTTGGCGAAATTTGACTAATGAATCCTGCGTGCGGTAAAAAATTACGCCCTGCTCCAAGCCCATTTTGCCCATGACGATCGCATATACCGTTTCCAGATCCCACTTATTCAGCTTGATTGAAATTACTTGATGATCCCAAAGCGTGTCCCAAGGGGCATTGCGCCATAACTGTTCGGACTGATGCTTGAGGGCGGGGGCAAATCGCTCTGGCACAATCGGCGGATTTTCGACAAAGCTTTCTAAAATATGGGAGAAAATTTCATCAATCAAGGGCAGACGCTCGACATATTCGACCGAAATTCCGAGATCCTGCAAAACACCGCGCAAATAAAACTGAAGTTCGCGATCGCACAACAATATCTTTTGAGGCAGCGATGGCAGCGAAGGACTCTGGGGATGCTCGATCGCCTGTAGCAAAGCACGGACAAAAGCTTCTTTGCCCACGCCTGAATCAACTACATCCATAGCACGCACCATTCCCTGAGAGCCATCTACCCACAAAATACAGTGGGGCTTAGTTTCTCCATCTGGGGCATGAAGCGGAATAATGTTGGAACTGTCTTTGGTTTGGCGAATCTTGGCTGGCAAAGCGCGGCGATCCCCCTCCCAAACTGCATTTGATTGCTTGAGCTTTTTGAGGCGACGAAGAGTAGATGGGTTTAGCGTGGTCATCGAAAATTTTCTCTAGATTAGCCACTCTCACAAAATTTCTTAGAAAATTTGTAAGAATGCATTGATCGATTTAACTATGATATGGCTAGAAATTACCAGATAGCGAAGAAATTATAGTTTTGGCTATATATTAGGAGAAGGAGCTACTAATGCTACTTTTCTTAACATTACCAAAATAAACTTACATCTTTGCATTTATGGACGAGCTAAAACCGATTCTCAATGAGTTCTTAGGGCAACCCGTTGCATTTTTTGGTGGACTCGTTTCGGGCTTTCTCAAGCTCGATCTTGGGCAAGATCCTCTAAAGGGTTGGCTAGAAAAGCAAGGGGCAACGCCTACCACTAGTCCTGCTACTAGCAATAGCGCTAAAGATGGTCCTCAATCGATCTCTATTGACTAAACAAATCCAAATAAATTTTAAGGCTCGCTAGCGAGCCTTAAAATTTGTTTAATAACATTTATTTAATAACAATTTTCAAATCCAGATTTTTAATGCAGATTATGTGGTTTCCCTATTTCTTACTGACGATCGCCTATCTTTTGGGTTCTTTCCCCACAGGTTACTTAGTTGGACGGTTGGCTGGGCTTGATATTCGTGAGCATGGATCTGGCTCGACGGGAGCCACAAATGTCTGGCGCAATGTTGGCAAATTTGCAGGAATTAGCGTTTTTGTTGTTGACTTTGCGAAAGGGGCGATCGCTATTTATTTAATGCAGCAAGCGAATGGGTTGCAAACTTATTTTGGCTTAGCAACCACTAATATCCCGAACTTGTCAATATTTGTGATCAGTGCAGGGATGCTCGCTTTAATTGGCCACAGTCGCCCAGTTTGGTTAGGATTTAAGGGTGGTAAGTCGGTCGCCACAGGCGTAGGAATTTTATTTATGTTGAATTGGGGTGTGGCGATCGCGGCTCTTAGCTTTTGGTTGGTAACGATGGCAATCTGGCGCACGGTTTCGATTAGTTCGATCGCTGCTGCTGCGATCTCGCCAATTTTGATGTGGACATTACAGGCAAATGTAATTTATTCAGGTTTTGTCACGGTGGGCTGTGCATTCGTGATTTGGCTACACCGTTCAAATATTGAGCGTCTGCTCAACGGTACTGAATTAAGTTTTAAATCAGATTCTAAGGCTTAGTTCTAAATCTTACGGGCAGAAATTTCAGTGGCTCGATAAATTCATTTTCGTAGATGCGTTCAGTAATATAGTCCCAAGGTGATAGCTGGCGAAAGTCAACCTGCTGAGTCATGGCTCGATAATTGGTATCGTGGGCTATGACACCATCTTTAGTGTATATAATCCATTCGCCGCGATATTTCTTTAGCTTTTGATAGTTTGCTTTTCGCCATTCTTTAGCATTAGTGTAACTTTCGCTCATGATTGCTTTACCCTCAATTGCGCTAGATAAATATGCATATAAAAGCGGCGCTGAGCGCCGCTACCGCAAAAATTAAGCTTCTTCTTGTTCTTCGCCTTGTAGCTTTAGTAAAAAGAAACCAAATGCAATACCGACAGGAATCAGTACCATACACAAAACCATTGCGTTAACCATTTCTCCCATGATATTTCTCCAAACTTCTTTAAATAACTAAATAATATTGCTTTAGGAATTTTACAGTAAAAGACAGGTCACAGGCTCAGTGGATATCGCATCTTTTTATTTAATGACCTCAACATCAATCACATCGGCATAATTCTCAGCATCAGGATTAATTTCTTCAGTACTGGGGTTAGGGGCATGAATATTTTGATAGGAAACATTAATCTCGGATTCATCTAAACAAACTGGGCGAATTTCATAATGCACACGCAAATTTGATGGAGCGCTACGTTCGGCTTCACGCACAAATCGATTTGCCTCCCACTCAGCCCGAAAGGTATTTAGCAATTTTAAGGTTTTGACGCGCTGACGTTCGAGATATGTCCAAACCTCCCATGCATTGTATTCTGGCTCTTTGGGGATTTCAGGTATGTCTTCAGCTATAGGATCAGGTGTGACCTCAGCATCAGAACCACTGTGATCATGTTGATTATTCTTATTTTCCTCAAGATCCTGATCGCCATTTACCCGATCGCCCGACTTAGCAACATCTTGCTCACGCCCCATTTCATCATCAAAATCCTGAGAATCATAAGAATCATGTCCAGTTGACTTGCTAGCAATATCCTGCGATCGCGCTAGACTTTTGATTTCTTTAGCTCGAATTTGTTTTGTCTCTGCACCATCCGCGATCACTACGACCTCGATCGCAGTTTGAGATTGATCCACCCAACCTTTAAAAACTACTTCAAGATCATTGATTAATAGGCGATCGCCCACTTCTAATGCAAAGCCGACTAATGACTTAAACAAAGGTTTTGTGTTTGGTGAAGCATAAACGCCTTTAGTCGTACTTGTTTGACTGTGGGCGTGATCTTCACCTGTCTCATTAGGGACTGACACATGAGCCTGACTGGATTTCCCATTATCAATCAGGCTGCGGACTCCCCCAAGGCTGTCCTCAGTTCTACAATTTCTGACTGTAGCGGAGCCAAACAATTTTTCACATATTCCAAAATCTCTGGATGCAGAACGAAAGCATCTCCTGCTGGCGAATTTTTCGCTTGCTCTGGTGATGATACTTCTGGTTCAAACTCGCGACTGACAGCAGCCAAAATCCAATCTGCGATCGCCTGTTGTTGAGCATCAGCTTTGGTTTTGATTTGGCTCAATAAGGGCAACGGAAACCGAAGATTTACTTGTTTTGTCCGATGAGGAGTCGCCATTATTTGCCGTTACTTAAAAAATTTATGATCTTAATTATAACAATCGCCACAGCAAAAAACATTAAAAGTGCCGCGATGCGGCACTTTTAATAGGTGTAAGGTTCACCGAAGCTCGGTTAATTTCCCGTTTGTGTAGTGCGGTATAACTTCGCACCAACATTGCGTAACTTTTCTTCAATGCGATCATAACCGCGATCGAGGTGATGTAAACCCATGACTGTGGTTTCGCCATCAGCAGCTAAACCTGCAATCACTAGAGCCGCCGAAGCACGTAAATCTGTCGCCATCACGGGAGCGCCTGATAACTGCGGTACACCAGTTACCACCGCCACATTATTTTTAAGGCGAATATTTGCGCCCATGCGGTTTAATTCGGCAACATGTTGTAAACGATTTTCAAAGACAGTCTCTGTTACCACGCCATTGCCTTCGCAAATGGTCAGCAACGCCATAAACTGGGCTTGCATATCTGTCGGAAATCCGGGGTAAGGAAGAGTTTCGATATCCACAGCGCGATAGCGATCGCCACCAATCACCGTAATCGTATCGGGTGAATCGATTCGCACAGTCACACCGATATCTTGCAATTTGGAAATCGCGGCGGTGAGATGAGATGGAATCACAGGCGACATGGACAAGGTTGAGCGGGTGATCGCGGCGGCAATCATAAAAGTAGCAGCTTCAACGCGATCGGGAATAGCGGTAAAGTCCGCAAAATGCAGCTTATCTACACCATCAATGATGATTGTATTCGTGCCAGCGCCGCGAATTTTTGCGCCCATCGCGATACAAAGATCGGCAAGATCGATAACTTCAGGCTCTTGCGCCGCATTTTCGATTACGGTCTGACCTTCCGCAAGTGTCGCCGCCATCATCAAGGTTTCGGTCGCGCCGACACTAGGACAGTCGAGATAAATCTTTGCTCCCTGTAATCGCCCATTGCGACTCTTCGCCTGAGCCGTGACGATCCCATGCTCAATCAACACATCTGCACCCAAAGCTTGCAGTCCACGCACATGCAGTTCTACTGGACGCGCCCCGATCGCACAGCCCCCCGGAAGAGGCATTTTCGCGGAACCTAGCCTTGCTAATAAGGAGCCGAGGGCAAAGAAACTCGCACGCATCTTGCTCACTAATTCATAGGGAGCCGAGTTTTTGGTGAGGTTGCTAGTGTCGAGATCAAGGACATCACCGTTACGAGAAATTTTTACGCCGAGGGCTTCGAGAATGTCGCTCATACGCTGTACATCAGCGAGGTTAGGCACATTCCGAATCCGACAACCATCGGAGGATAAAAGCGTACCCGCCATCAGTGCGAGGATTGAATTTTTTGCGCCGCTAATGGGTACATGACCAGATAATCTTGCTTTGCCAGTAATGCGGAGGAATGGCGCGTTAGCTTCAAGTTGCGCTATTTCCAGAGATTCCAGTACGGTTAATTCGTTTGATTCTGTAGCTTGTTCCGTAACTTGCATAGGCTGTAGTTGGGTTGCATTGGTTGAACTGATAATAGTAGCGATCGCCTTGTCCTCCTCACATCAAAAATAACGACACCGACAGTAAAGCACTCAGAAGTTTAAGGGAGTATATCCGATAAACTGTTAACTTTTGTAGCGCTTTTGTACTATAGGTGTATTTACTCATTATTAGCGATTGAGTAATATATGGCAAACCCACAAGAGAAATAGCGCCGCTATTTACGCTATTTCCATTTATCTTGTTTGCCTTGCTTGACGATTTGAGCGAAATGAAAATTTTTGGGTGGATAGATTGCTCTTCACAATTTCTTGTCGAATCAGATTAGCTCTTTCGCGTGATTTGGTCATCGCATTTACGCCGCCATAGGTTTCACGCAGCGTCAAATAATTTTGGATAATTACAGCCTCGTTGTCAGCCGAATTGTTGGCGATTCTTGTAGGTGTTAAACCCGATCGCGCGATCGCATCAGCAACACAACCAATTACATGACTAGGACGATTGACATGTTGATCGAGCAGCAGCGCCACGGCGTACTCCGAGTTTAAAAGCTGAGACAAAGCAAATCCCTGTAATGATTGGGATGGACTAAAATAAAACCGATCTAGTCGTGAAATCGCCTGAAGGACTTGCACTGACTGTACGAGCGCATCCATGCCTGCGATCGCAAATCGCAACGCCCAAATTGGTTGACGCATGAGATTTTTATGAGCTTCGGTAACAAGGCGCGTGCCATTCAGCGAGAGCCAACCCGTAATCCCATCAAGGGAATTAACATCCAAACCAAATTGTCCAAAGTAATATTGAAACTCGGATGGATAGCGTCTTTTCACCGTGGACAAGAGCGCGGGTAACTCACCCTGTTGCCCTGCGGAGCCTAATGTCCATTGAAAAATGCCAAAGCTCAAATATTGATTATCCCAAGTATTAATCGCATCTAAGCTACCTTCATTTGCCGCCGTCACCTGCATCACCTTGATCTCGGAAGGGCTTAGTTGCACTTGTTGCAGCAAACCTCCTCCATAGATAATAAAGTCCCGCAATTTAAAAATACCGAGCCGATATGCCCCAGAGTTTTTAGTTTTGGCAAAGGTTTCTTGCTGTCCTGTATTCAACAACTTAGCAATCAGATCATTGCCCACATTGGTAAAGGAAACCGAAATTTTATTCGGGGGATATAAGCCTTGCAAGGTATTTCTGACCATCGCAATTTCGGATGTAGTTTGCGGAGGACGGGGAATGGATGGACTAGTCGGTATCAATAGACGCTGACCAATTTGTAAACTAGCTGGGTTGGTAATGTTATTAACACGGGCAATTTCGCGCCAATCGCCGTTTGGTCCCAAAAAGGTTGTGGCAATCCTTGACAGGGTATCTCCAGATTTAACGATGTATTCTTGCATAGTGGTTCCGTTGGACAAGAAAAAATAAGTCAGCTTAGATCAAGATAACCCTAGATAGAGTTTTAATCAAAACTGACTTTTACAATGAGAATGACTCAAACTCTAATGCTTGAAATAACATATTTTGATCGATCGCTGAGAAAATTTTATTATTGGCTTTAGATGAATTCAAACATTGACATACGAGATTTGCCACATCAGCACGATGAATGATACCTGACACCGTAGGGTTTTCGGTTAATACTGCGTGACCTGTTGCCAAATCTGATTTTAATCCCCCAGAACGAACAATTGTATAAGTTAAGCCACTATCTACTAAATGCTGTTCCGCTTTTTCTTTTTCTTTGAGAATTGCCCCAAAAGTTTGTAAAACCTGCGGTGAAAGAGCCACTACGCTATTGCCACTACCAATAGAGGAAACAAGAATAAATTTCTGGACTCCCGCCTTTACTGCGAGATCGATCAAATTTTTATTTCCTATGCAATCAGCGCGATCGCCTTGATCGTTTGGTAAACCGCCCATAGTGGTAATTACGACATCGATCGCTGCAATTTGGGACATGGTTTGTTCTAGGGATGCATAATTCAGGGCATCACCCATAACTACTTCAGCGCCCAAAGCTTCTAGCTCCACGACATGGGTGGGATTGCGTAGTAATACCGTAAGATTTACCAAAGGTGGCTCATTTTGCAATAAAAGCTTGGCAATCTCTCGCCCCACACCTCGACTAGACCCTGCTAAAAAGATATTTTGCATTTGAACTTATTATTTGACTATCATCAGAATACAGCGAATCGATTATGTTACGAATCACCGAAATCAAGCTCCCCCTCGATCATCCTGAAGATGCGCTCAAAACTGCCATTCTCAAAAAATTACAAATCAAACCAGAAGAACTGATTAGTTATTCCATCTTTAAACGTAGTTATGATGCGCGTAAAAAAACAGATATCTATTTAGTTTATATCGTTGATATTGAGACGACTCACGATCAACAACTAAGCGATCGCTTTAAAAAAGATCCCCATGTTTTAACAACTCCAGATATGAGTTATCGCTATGTCGCTAAGGCTTCTAGTGATAATCTCAAAACTCGCCCAATCGTTATTGGCATGGGACCAGCAGGAATGTTTGCGGGGTTAATGTTGGCGCAAATGGGTTTTCGTCCCTTAATTCTAGAACGGGGTAAAGCAGTACGCGATCGCACGGCGGATACTTTTAATTTTTGGAAAAAAAGAGCCGAATTTAATCCCGAATCCAATGCTCAATTTGGGGAAGGTGGCGCTGGAACTTTTTCTGACGGTAAGCTCTATAGCCAAGTCAAAGATCCGCAGCACTATGGGCGTAAAGTTTTGACTGAATTTGTGAATGCGGGCGCATCTCCTGAAATTCTCTATATCAATAAACCCCACATCGGCACTCTTAAATTAGTCGGCATAGTTCAAAACTTTCGCGCTCAAATCGAATCCCTCGGTGGTGAGATTCGCTTCCAAAGTCGAGTCACCGATCTTGATATTGATAATGGGAAGGTACAGGGAATAACGCTCGCTAATGGAGAATATATTGCTAGTAATCATGTTGTTTTAGCCGTGGGACATAGCGCCCGTGACACTTTTCAAATGCTCTACGATCGCGGCGTATATATCGAAGCAAAACCTTTTTCGGTTGGTTTTCGGATTGAACATCCTCAAGAGCTAATTGATCGCGCTCGATATGGCGCTTATGCAGGCAATAAAATTTTAGGAGCAGCCGATTATAAATTGGTTCATCATTGCCAAAATGGACGTTCTGTTTATAGTTTCTGTATGTGTCCAGGGGGATTAGTCGTGGCAGCTACTTCAGAAGTAGGACATGTTGTCACTAATGGTATGAGTCAATATTCCCGTAATGAACGAAATGCTAATAGTGGAATTGTTGTTGGCATTAGCCCTGAAGATTATCCCGAACATCCTCTTGCGGGTATCGATTTTCAGCGCCGCTTAGAATCACGCGCCTTTGAATTGGGTGGTGGAACCTATGCCGCACCTGCTCAGCTTGTCGGTGATTTTCTGGCTAATCGCCCATCAAAATCTCTGGGAACCGTGAATCCTTCCTATGCTCCAGATGTGCTTTTAGGTGATCTGAGTGAGAGTTTGCCAGAATATGCGATCGCGGCGATTCGGGAAGCTTTACCTGCATTTAACAAACAAATTCATGGTTTTGCGATGGACGAGGCGATGCTTACGGGTGTTGAGACGCGAACTTCTTCACCAATCAGGATTAAACGAAATGAGCAATATCAAAGTTTGAATACTGAGGGTTTATATCCTACTGGTGAGGGTGCTGGTTATGCAGGAGGAATTCTCTCGGCAGGAATTGATGGTATTAAGGTCGCAGAAGCTGTCGCTTTGAGGATTGTAAAAATGTAGGGGCAATTCATGAATTGCCCCTACATTTTTTATATGAAAACATGGAACTAAAAATTAAATTAAATCGTCTGATGTTTTACATCAGTTTCAGCTATAGGAATAAACGATGATGAATATCTCTTCTAAAAATTTCTTTAAAGTCTCTTGTGCGATTCTCACGACAAGTCTCACAGGTGTTTCTTTTGTCTTGCCATTTTTCTTACCATCAGGTGCGATCGCCTCTCCCCTCAATTCTCAAGCCATAAATTCTCAAAGTTCAAAAAAAATCGCTCAACTTCCACAGGATTGGCAAACAGGAGTCAGGCTTTTACGTCTGGTGGACAACAATGGAAACTTCTCTAGTATTGGTATTTTGCTTGATGTAGCTAATAAACCCACTACTAAATATGCTAACGCGGTCTATCAACTCTATGTCAGGCGTTCGGGTGAATGGCGGGAAGTTTATACCAATTCTGGTGCAAGACTTCTTAATAAAAATGCGGGTAGATATTTGCTGCCAGTAGAAGTGATTTCTCTCGATCGCTTGAGTGAGAGAATTTCTCTAGATGATATTTACAATGGCGATCTCAAGGCTATTACCAGCGTTCGCTACGATTTGCCCAATGGTGTTAAAGATGCCAGTTTCTTAGTGGAAGAGATCAAGTCTTTTGTATCGATTCCTTCCTTTAGAACATCTGACGCGATCGCAGGACGTATCCTCTCAACCCCAGCTACGACAACGGCGACAATCAACACTTCAGCGCCGACTATCACTACACCCACAACAATTGCCGTCTATTCTGGTAACAACTCAACAGTCAATACTTCAGCGCCAAACATAACCACTGCACCCACAACAACCGCGATCTATTCTGGTAACTCTGAACCGTCTGATCGAGATTTGGGTATCTCAAATATTAGCCGCACGAATAATTCTCAATCTTCTACTCAAAATTCAGGTTCTCAAGTTACCAGTTCTCAAGTTACTTCTTCTCAAGTTACTTCTTCTCAAGTTACTTCTTCTCAAACATCGATTAACCAGAGTTCCAGTGGCAATACCACTCAGTCGATACAATCCATTGTCGTTTCTAAAAATAATGATAAAAGGGATGAAGATGAAGCCTATGATGGCGACAATAAACCCATCTCGACTAATAGAAGCCGTCAAGAGCATGAAGGTGCAGAGCTATCTAACAAAAGTCCTCATCGTGGGCATTTTAGTCTAGCAGTTCTGCAATCTCAAGCTCTGCAATCTCAATCAAGACTTTCAGCAGTTGTCGCTCGTCTCTCCATCAAATCAAAACGTCCTAAAGGATTTATTGAAGAGCGCTTTGTTGGTGACTATCAGTTTGCGATTAACCAACGGGCGACCTTTATTCGTGGGCTGCAATCAGGCGATCGCCTCGTCGTACGTTTGTTTGACCTTCAAAATCGTCCTTTAGGTTATAGCGAAGTGCAGTTACTGAAGGATTTTGCTAATATCAGCCTGATTTTACCGAGCGATCCATCAGCCTATGGTCTATTGCGAACTGTTTCGGGTATTGATTCTCAGCGCATTGGACAAATTGATCGCAATGGCAAGTTCTACGACTACTTTACTCAGATCCAGAATTCTAGTGCGATCGCTCAAACCACTGTGCGATTCCTGACTTCATCACAGGGTATTCCGCTCAATCTATTTAACATCGCAGGTTTGCCACAAGCACCTAGCCAATTTACTTACACGAAGGCTTTTACAATGGGAAATAACTCATTGAGCGATCGCGTAATCAATGTCTTTACTCGAAATATGCCTCCCGTGATGCAAGTTTTACCAGCACAGCTAACCGCTCTGATTCCAATTAACGATACACAGTCTACATTTGATGTAGTTCGGAAGATTCTCGATTATAAAGATGTTCGTCCTAATGGAGTTACTACTTTTTTCTAAATTAAATCCCCTAGCAAGTCAGAAACTTCGCCTTGCATATTAGTTCGATTATCGTCATAGAGCATGAGGGTATCGAGCTTTTTGTGACGCGATAGTTTTTGGACTTTGCGAACATTACCATTGGTTGCTTCAAGGGCGGCGGTAATCGCGGAATGGCGAATACGGTGTGGCGACATTTGTTTAGAAATTTCGACTTCTTTTGCTAGTTGATCAACAATTTGATAAATCGCCGTGCCAGTCAGTCTATGTCCGCGATGCCCCCGATCAAGCGCCGTAAATAATGGGTGCTTAGGATCTCTAGTCTCATTTTGAGATAACCAGTCTTGGATTGCATTTGTAGTTCCCATACTAAGACTGATGAGACTCTTTTGAGAGCCGCGTCCCTTGCCTAAGATTTGTAGCGATCGCCCTTCAAAATCAAAATCGCCAATATTAGTGCTGACGACTTCATTGCGACGGAGCGCATTGTCCCAAAGTAGTCGCAAAATTGCGAAATCACGTTTTCCTTTATCGCTACTGCGGTCTATCTGTAGCAACATCTTGCGAATGCCATCGGGCTTTATCCCAGATGTATCACGATAAGACTGCACTGTTTCAGTTTGGATATCATCAAGATTCCAGCCACATTTTCCCAACTTTGCCGCGAAGTTCACTAATGACTTAAGTGCTGACAGGCGACGGTTAATTGTGGCTTCTTTTAAACCTTTGGCAATCAAATCGGATTTGTATCTCAAGGCAAGTGCGATCGCTTCAAATCGACCTAATTGCAGGAATTCCGCGATCACAGACTCAGTTGGCTTTTGTCCATAGGCGGCAAGGAAAAAATAATGTAAGTCTTTTTCATAAGCGCGGCGCGTGTTGAGACTACGTTTGTCCGTTAGCAACGCCGTTAATATATTCGGACTAAATTCACTATCAGTGTAGGAGACGGTTCTCGCATGAGACTCAATAGTATTATCTTGAGTCCTGTATTGAGTCTCATATTCTGATTTAGATAAAGCACTTTTTCTCGCATGAGTCTCGCCAGTCTCAAAACGAGTCTTATTAAGTGTCTCACTATCTCTGTTTAAGGTAAGTTTTTCTTGACCACAACGTAATTTTTCGGGGGCGATCGCCTCGGTGAGTCCAGCATTTATCGCCGCCCGTTTAACAATGTTATAAATAGCCGTCCCTGTTAGCCGATGTCCATAGCTAGAGCGTTCTAGAGATATAAATAGTGGTATTTCTAAAGCTTCGGGAGTTTCAGATAGTTGATTTGGAATTTCTGTGGGAATTTCTTGGGCAATCTCATGGGGAATATAAATAGAAGACAGCCAGTCTTGTAATGCATTGGCTGTGTCTAAACTGAGACTAATATTTTTGGGCTGGTTTGATAGCTGGTTTGATTGGTGTTTTTTGGGAGCTTGTCGCTTATAGTGATTTTGAATTTGTAGCGATCGCTTTTCAAAATCAAAATCACTAATATTAATGTCGGAAACTTGTTGTCGCTTTAGCGAGTTTTCAGACAATAATCGCAAAATTGCGTAATTGCGCTGACCTGCCAATGTGTGGCGATCGCAAGCCGTCAGAATTTTTTCTAATTTATCTATTTGATCATCGATCATTTGATTATCAATAGAGCTAAAAACACCTACTGAATGTAGTTTTGAATGATGTTGAGTATATTTGCGTCCCTATTACCGTTCCAGCGTTCTATCAACTCTAGCTGCCTTAACTTTAAGGCAATCTTCAGTGGTTCAATGCCACCCTCAATGCCATTCTCATAGAAATGCGTCTGTATTTCTTCTACTTCTGACAGAGGCAATCGGGCTTGCTGCTCTATCCATGCAAAAGCTTTTTGCCTGCGAATCTCAATGTCTTCCTCTTTTTTAAGCTGCTCAAAGCCTGCCATCAATACTTCTGCGGAGCGGGTAATATTATCACAATCAAAGAATCTATCTGGAGACTGCTTGATCACTTCCTGAATTTTTTCTTGCGTTGGCTCGAACAACTTATTCACGATGCGGAGGTTGGTTACCTGAGCCGCACGTCGATTAATTCGTTTATCAAAGAACTCGATCGCATGAGTAGATCGTTCCACGGATCTTACATCTAAGAGCATTTGATCTTCACCACGAAAGGTAAAATAACCAATGACAACAGGTCGAATTTCTTTGGGTAGCTCACTGTAAGGCTTTCCCAGTCGTAATTTCTTAGCCTCGTGTTCAAATAGCCACACCCAACGATTTTGTGTTCTATCAAACTCTATACAGCGAAGTTTCTTAAAGACTCCGAGGACGGTCGCTTGACTAAAAACCCGATAATAAACTCTTACGAGTTGAAACAGTTCGCCAGTTGAAGTGTATAAAGGTGATTGCGGTGGTGATTGCGGTTTGTTCATAGGTGATAGTTCCGAAAAGCTGGATAGGAAAATTTATAGCTGTAAAAAAGTGATTATTCTAAATCGACTAGACTCAATCTAGAAGTTTGCTCTTTCATCCCTAAAGAAACATCTAGCTTCTTCAAAAGCTCCACAGTTACCTCAGCAAAGGCTTTTGAACCTGCGGAATTAGGATTTGATAAAGACGCAGGGATAAACTCATCTACCGCTTTAGCAATGTTGACATCATTGGGAATCTTGGTTTTAAAAATCTTAGCTGCACTAAAGTCCGCCGCAACCCGATCCATCACTTTTTGATAATATCGACTCAGGGTGAAACCTGCGGACATACTAAAGACAATTCCCAAAAGTTGAATGTTAATCGAATTATCTTCCCGATAGACCTCGCGCAGCTTCTCAATGCGCCTTTCTAAAAGCTGAATACCCACAACAGAGAGCGGTTCAGGTCTAGCTGGCATCAAATAGTAGTCGCTGGCGATAATACTGCTACGAGTAATTAAGTTATAACCAGGCGCACAGTCGAGAATGATGAAATCATAGTTTTTCATTGCCGAAGCGAGAATACCCTTGATTAAAGTCTGCTCAAACTTGCTCCAAGTCTGCTGAAAAGTCTGTTTTTCTTCGTACAACAGCGATCGGTTGTATAACATTTCTGAAACTAGAAATTCATCATATAGATCGATGTCTCCTACCAACAGATCCAAGCCTTGGACTTGGCAAACATGGGGAATTACGAGATCTTTGACTTGATATACCTTTTCTTCAGGATTATCAACCTGTAATCCATAACGATTGATTGATTGGCTAACCAAATACCTCAGCGTCCGATTTTCTTTGCGACATTTCGCAAATTCGGCAGGTGAAATCATACTGAGTGTGGCGCTGATCTGCGTATCTAAATCGACAACTAAAACCTTTTTACGATGAATTTTCGCCAAACAAGTGGCAATATTTACAGTTAAGGTAGTTTTACCGACACCACCTTTCATGTTTACTGTTGCAATCACTTTTGCCATTGTCTATTTGCCTCAAAACACATACATAGATGAATCGCTGTTTAAGTGAATCAACAATACACGTTTATTACATGCATTTATCAGTAGATTGACAATTTATATCGCTTTACAGCGCTTTGCGCTGACTTAAAACCCGAATAAACTTGTGAAAGCGCCGCTTTCACAAGTTTATCTGTTTAGTTTAAGCTGGGGTTAACTACATGCCCTCTAGTCGGATCAGGGATAAATAAGCCGAGGCGTAGCGATCGCAACATAGCCTCCCAGACTTCGCGCATCTGCTCCTCCCCCTCTGTCCAATAATCAAAGGTAAACAACACCTGCACATTGCCACCAATCCCAACTAAAATGCGGGATGTTGCCTCTCTTTTCTCAGTGGCATCAATATAGCGGATGTCAGTCCAGACCAGCCTCATACCGTCACGATTGGCGCTGGTAATCTTGCCTTTGTGGAGAATCTCGCGATCGTCGTCATCAAGGATTTGCTGAAGAGCTTTTTTGAGGGGAAAGGTTGTCCAATCGTTGGGGGGCAGACGATTAAAAGACATTTCTAACGCGCCCGTATCACCGGTTGGCTCTAAATCATGAAAACTTACTGATTTTTCTTTGAACTTGACAATCCAATCTTTTGGGAAGTCAAACCTCACCGCACCGCGATCGGCTACAAAAATTTTATAGCCTTCTTCCGACTTCCATCCATGATCACTGTGTAGGGTTAGGTCTTGTTTTCTCATATTTATGTTTCAGATTAAGGACTCCTATCATTATAAAACTCAAACATGATCGGCGGCGCAAAGCGTTACCAATCATGTTTATATCACTTTGCACTCAAACTCAAATTAGGTTTGAGAAATCACAGGTAGAAAAACTGCGATCGCGATTCCCCCAATCACAAAAAATTCAAAAATAAATAGGACTGTACTAGAAGGCTTAATCTTAAATTTGCGAAACCAAGAGTTTGGCATATCTTTGGCTTGAATTTGCCATTTGAGCATTGATAGTAATAGTGGTAGTCCCCCAATTTTTACGCTCATCAATAGATGAAAAGCTATGCTAACAATCATGAATAACCATGATAGTAAATGTCCGATATACCATGTATGGTTCAACTCTTGATTGGGTAGCCAATCTTCTTTCATCATCCTTCCTGTAACTACAGCAAGGGTTGCAGACACAAGTGTTAATGTGTTAGTCAAACGATGCAAAGAGATCCACCATATCGGTTTATCGATATTTTTGAGTTGAGTGAGAGATTCTTTTTGGACTAGATGACGATAGCCAATATGAAAACAATACAGCGCAAATATCGGTAACAAAATCCAAAATGCTAGAGCGATCGTACCGTGAAGCCCTTGAGGATCTCTAAATGTTGGTAAATTCAGGCTTCCCCATCGTTTATCGAAGCGGTCATAGATTATGTAGCCTGTGATTAAGACTGAGAAAACCAATAAGGCGATCGCATTATGCAATAGCCTCAATAAGACAGGCTGATATGGAGAAATTGGTGATTTCATTGACCTCTGTTGAATATGTTGTTTGATCCGAAAATTGTTCGTATTGTAAAGGCTTAGGCAAAATTGAAATAGAGATAAGCATAAAATACGCTTGACTGACTTAGGTCAACTATGCCAGCATACCCAAATTAAAGTCTAGACCGTTGAGATACTGTGATGAAAAGTTATTTGTTAATGGCTTCCGTTCCTCTCTTCATATTTGGCTGTGAATCACAACCAAATTCTGCGCCTCCTTCTCCAGTAACTAGCTCTACAACCACAACTTTAAAAGAACAAGCGATCGCCAAGATATCATTAATCGAAGAAAAGCCTGTATTTGTTCGCGCTCATAAAAAAACTAACCCAAACGAAACTGAAGCTAAAGTTGGGAATGAGTTGTATGTAGATGACACGATACGCACAGAGGGAAAGGGGAAAACTCAGGTTGAGTTTAACAATGGCGTAGGATTTCGGATTGGTGGGGATTCGGTTTTGCAGATTCAGCCAAATAATCGTCTTAATTTAACATCAGGGAAAATGATTACTTGGGTGAAACCAGGTTTAAAAGTACCAACAGAAATTTCTACATCCTATGCCACCGCAGCAATTCGCGGTACAACTGCCTTTGTGGAGATCCCTAAAGATATTAACCAAGGTATTAGATTTTTCTCTTGGGAGGGAACGGTAGTGGTGAAATTAGCTAATAATCCTAAGGAGATTGTCTTGCTGACAGGTGAAGAAATTATAGTTAAACCTAACTCCACAACACCGCCAGTTGTCCGCCGCCTAGATCTAAAAGAGTGGAAAGATAACGCTTCTAAGAAAAGCTCATTATTACGAAGCTTTAATACACCGCTGCCGACTCAACCGATTATCGATAAACTTGTGCCTGGGCAAGCAAGCTTAGATTAATTTGAATCTCGTGTAGTTAATATGTCAGAGACTCATTTTTGGGTAAGCCCCCTCCTAGCTTACGAAATCAGTAAGCTTGCGATAATGGTTATTTACGCAAGCTATTTAATTTCGTAAGCATTCAGGGATTTATACAGTACTTCGTGTGGCTCAACTTCCCACTTTTTTTTTAAGCACAGTATTGGTTACAGTGATTTTCTCCCCGTTTATAGCTGTGATTATGCCTCTGTTTTGTCGCGATCGCATAAAAGCAGATCACCAACTTTCCCAGCCAAAAAATGAGGTGATTTGACACGAACGCGATCTCCAACTGCAAAATTTATTTTTTTAATAGGGAGTAATTGAAAATTCTATAGATTGAATACCAAGAGCAAAAAAGCCGTGCTTGTTATTTTCGCTGATGCGAGCTATCAATCCCCACTGGATGCTCTCATCGCTATTTATTTGAGCCTATCATGATCGATGTGTGTGTTCGCGATTATGGTTTAGCATAAGAAAAATGAATATTGCTCTCTTTGGAACTAGCGCCGATCCTCCTAGTATTGGACATCAACAGATCTTGCAGTGGCTCGATAACCATTACGATCGCGTATTGGTTTGGGTATCCGATAACCCCTTTAAAACCCATCAGGCAAGCCTTAGCGATCGCCTCAAGATGATGGAGCTAACTATTGCCGCCATTCAACCACCCTCTCAAGCGATCGCATTGCATCCCGAAATTAGTAATCCGCGTACAATTTACACAGTTGAGCAAGCCAAACAACTTCTGCCCTATGCAAACTTTAGCCTCGTCATCGGTGGCGACCTCGTAGCCCAGTTACCCACTTGGTATCGCGCTCAAGACTTACTCAGTCAAGTTAAGTTATTAGTCGTTCCACGTCAAGGCGTGGCGATCAATCAAGCTGATATTGATCGCCTTGTGAATATGGGGACTGACGTAGCGATCGCGCCTGAATCGATCTCCATACCCGATGTTTCTTCGTCTGATTATCGCAATAATCGCAATAATTCAGTCATAATACCCACAGTCGCAGCATATATCCAACGAGAGTCGCTTTACGCATGGTCGAAAAGTCCCGCACAATAGATCCTAAACTCTTAGCAACCCCGAAGCCCTTAGCAGATTTCAAAGTCGGTGTCGATAATGTGATTTTTTCTGTAGACACGGAACAGAATCGTCTTTTGGTGTTACTGGTAATGCGCCAACATGAGCCATACTGCGATCGCTGGTGTCTGCCTGGAACTCTCGTGCGCCAAGGCGAATCTCTTGAGGAATCTGCCTATCGGATTCTGTCTGAAAAAATTCGGGCTAAAAATCTCTATCTGGAACAACTCTTCACCTTTGGTAATATTGGTCGCGATCCCCGCGAGGCTTCTGATAGTTATGATGTGCGCTATCTATCTGTTAGTTATTTTGCTCTAGTTCCTTTCTCTCAAGCGGAGCTAATCGCTGATGGTGTAAGCGGTATCGCATGGTATCCAGTCAAGCAAGTTCCTGAACTCGCCTTTGACCACAATCGCATTCTCGAATATGGACATCGCCGACTATGCAATAAACTTGAGTATAGTCCTGTCGCCTTTGATGTTCTGCCCGAAGCTTTCACTCTCAGCGATCTTTATCAACTTTATGCCAGTGTTCTCGGTGAAAACTTTGCGGACTATTCCAATTTTCGTACAAGATTATTGAAACTCGGTTTTCTCAGTGATACTGGTATCAAAACATCACGGGGAGCAGGTCGCCCCGCCAGTCTTTATCGTTTCGATGCAGAAGCTTTTGCGCCGTTCAAGAATAAGCCAATGGTGTTTATTTGAGGGAATATTTGTTTAGTAGCGAATTAGTCACTCACCTTACGCAGATAGAAAGCGTCCAAAACAAAGTCTGAGAATGTATACTGGAGATAGGTTTGAGAGTAATTGCTTAACCGAAACTAAGCAAAGAAGAGAAAAAAATGAAAACGAATATGTTAGATCTTTACAGTGACTATCTAATAAGTTCGTTTGGAGCAACAACTGCTACAGGATTAGCTCGACTATTGGAAGGAGACATAAATCATGACGAAGTGACCCAATGGCTGGCGCACAAAGCGAGAACACCAGCCGAATTCTGGGTAAAAGTGAAACCGTATGTACGCGAAATTGAAAGTGAAGAAGGAGTACTAATCATTGATGACAGTATAGAAGAGAAACCCTATACAGACGAAAACGCGCAGATCTGCTGCGCCTTATGACCATAGTAAAGATCGGCAAGTAAAAGGCATCAACTTCTTGACAAGCCTGTATAGCAATCAAGATATAGCAATACCTGTGGGGTATCAGCTAATTACCAAGACCGAATATTATGTCGATCAAAAAACAGGAAAAACCAACCGTAGGAGTGAGAAAGGCAAGAACGAATATTTTCGGGAATTAGTCGCACAAGCGGTAAAAAACCAAATCCAGTTTCGTTATGTCCTCAATGATATCTGGTTTGCCTCAGCCGAAAATATGAACTTTATCAAACAAGGGCAGAACAAAGATTTCATTATGCCATTGAAGGAAAATCGCAAGATAGCGTTAAACCAAAAGGACAAATCCCAAGGCAAGTATGTGAAATTAGAAACAGTGGATTTAGAAGAAGACAGCAAAAAAGAGATTTATCTTGAAGGAGTTGAATTTCCCCTATCGCTGATTAAGAGAGTTTTCGTAAACGAAGATGACAGTATTGGTGTCCTCTATCTAGTCACTAGTGACCTAAAAATCACATACAAGCAAATTACAACGATCTATCGTAAAAGATGGAAAGTTGAAGAGTATCACAAGTCTTTGAAGCAAAACGTTAGTCTATCGAAATCACCGACTTATACTGTGGATTCCATGTAAACTGTTTGTTCTTGGTGTAACATCATGATTAGATGCAAATCTAGTAAAAGCTAATCCCTTAGAGTTCGTTCGTTTCCAAATTATCTCATTTTTGAAATCTCCACCTTGACCACAAAAAATAGCGTCTAACACTAATTTCAAATAATGACTTGCGCTTGGATCACAGTGAAAATAAAAACTTCCAGTTAGTTTTAAAACTCGATAGATTTCAGCAATTCGCAACGTCATACTGACGAGATAAGCCAACAAACTCCCCTTCCCCAAAACCTTAGCCAAACCAGAAATTAGATCAATACTTTGCGAAGTAATGCGAAGTAAAATGACCTAAATAATTTTCTTGAATCTCCGCCAAACCCTGATTTGCAATATCATCCCAAGTCCAAGTATCGATAAACGCCTGAGCCTGTGCCTGATCTTCCTTCCCAATATTGTTATAAATCTGGTTATAGTTTCGCTTCGAGTTAAACGGCGGATCGATGTAGCACAAATCAACCGACTCATCCTTGATATGCCGCCGCAACACCTCAAGATTATCCCCGTAAAACAATTGATTTTTGGGTTGATTTGACATAAATGCTTTATTTAATCATCATATTCGCCTATACGTTAGCACAAACGAGGGCAACACGAAAATAAAATATAAAATACTTAATTGCTCAGAGCATCTGCGAGTAAATACCAAAGCCAAATATGTGTATCGAGTAAAAGCTTCATTGGAATACTTCCCAAGCACTTTCAGATAATGCTGGAGCAACTATATCTCCCAAAATTTCGCCACTGCCTTTCATTACACCAAAAGCAGGACGTTGATTTTGAATTGGCTCATGTTCAACAGATATTTCGCGTAATTTTTGTAAAGACTGTGCGATCGCACTTATTAGTTCGAGGCGATCACTTGTTGATAATTTATAAGACTGTTCTTTAAGTTCTTGCAGTAACACGATCACGATATCCTTTTGAGCTAAAAGACAGAATGATTATAACAGTTAATTAATTGTGAGGCGATCGCTATTTTGGGCGTTTCGCATCATATCTAGCCATTCAATCAAACTATCAAGCTGTTTATCATGGGAAAGACTTCCCAACCCTCTAACGGTGACATTACCTTTACTATAGACAAAACGCGATCGCAAATGACTGGGTAGATGCTCATGCAATAACTTCCATGCAGGTTCTTCCATTTTTGATTCCAAAACAACGTGCTGCTTACCGTCTGGCTTAATCCGTGAGAAGCCAATCCGCTTAGCAATTAGTTTTAGTTCCATGACTTTAATCAATTGCATCGCAGGCGCAGGCACATTTCCATAGCAGTCTTTCCATTCTTCCACGATTTGGGTAAGTTCTCGGCGCGAAGTCACGGAAGCCACAGCACGATAAGCACTCATCTTGCGATCTCCATCGGGAATGTACTCGGCAGGGATAAAGGCGGTAATCGGTAAATCCACCTGTGTATCATCAACTTCAGGAATTTCGGAGCCACGAATTTCCGCGATCGCCTCTTGCAACATTTCCATGTAAAGGTCAAAACCAATCGTGTTAATTTGTCCAGACTGTTCCGCACCTAAGAGATTACCTACGCCTCGAATTTCCATATCGCGCATCGCTAATTGATAGCCAGAACCAAGATGAGTGAATTCCTGAATTGCTTTCAGGCGTTTGCGAGCGATATCGGTGAGTTCGCCTTTTTCTTGATAGAAGAGCCATGCATGGGCTTGAATGCCAGCGCGACCGACTCGACCGCGTAATTGATAAAGCTGGGCTAGTCCAAATCTCTGAGCATCGGCAATAATAATCGTGTTCACACGGGGAATGTCCAAACCAGATTCGATAATCGTGGTACAGATCATCATGTCCGCTTCACCACTGCTAAAGGTCAGCATCGTTGACTCTAATTCCGATTCGGGCATTTGACCATGCGCGATCGCCATGCGGACTGAGGGCAACATTTCATGCACTCGCGCCGAGACTTCCTCGATATCATCAATTCGCGACACCACATAAAAAATCTGACCACCGCGATCGAGTTCTTGACGGATTGCCGATCGCACTAATTCTAGATTATAGCGAGAGAGATGGGTCATAATCGATCTCCTTGATGGTGGCGGTGTCGTAATCAGACTCATTTCGCGAACACCAGACATCGCCATATAGAGGGTACGCGGAATTGGTGTTGCGGATAAAGTCAGCACATCTACTTCCGTTTTCATGGATTTGATTTTTTCTTTTTGAGCCACGCCAAAACGTTGTTCTTCATCAATTACGAGTAATCCTAGATCTTTAAATTCCACATCTTTCGATAGAAGTTGATGCGTACCTACGACAATATCCAATTCACCAGTTTTCAGCTTTTTAAAGATTTCTTTCTTCTCCGCCGTAGTCCGAAACCGATTCAGTAGGGCAATATTCACAGGATAGGCGGCATAGCGCTCTTGTAAACTGTGATAATGCTGTTGCGCGAGAATTGTCGTGGGAACCAGTAGGGCTGCTTGTTTACCCGTTGTCACCGCCTTAAAAATAGTCCGAATCGCAACTTCAGTTTTACCGAAACCCACATCTCCACAAACAAGGCGATCCATCGGGCGCGAACTTTCCATATCCTGCTTCACGTCTTGTGTTGCTTTCAATTGATCGGGCGTAGCCTGATAGGGAAAAGAATCTTCCATTTCCTGTTGCCAAGGATTATCAGGGGGAAATGCGAACCCAAGTTGTTGAGCGCGTTTGGCATAGAGTTCCAATAGGTCAAAGGCAATCTTTTTAATCGCTTTTTTAGCCTTAGATGTCGTATTTGTCCATGTCTTCCCCGTCATCTTATGCAGTTCGGGCTGACCTTCATTCATTCCCCGATAGCGCGATAGAATCGACATCTGATCGACCACAACCCGCAATATACCATCGGCATATTTGAGAACTAGATATTCACGAGTTTCATTATTGACGGTCAATTTTTCTAATTTGAGAAACTGACCCACACCATGATTTTTGTGAACAACATAATCACCTACAGCCAATTTATTCAGATCAACTTGCTTCGATACCGCCCTTCTGCGTTTACGCACATAATTAGGCGTTCCCAAGGCGTGCTGTCCAAAAAACTCGCGATCGCTAAGCACAGCAATCCGATAAGTCGGCAATACAAAACCTTGAATTTCCGCAATGCCCGAATATTTCAAGGCGACAGCAATTCGCAAATTATGGGTTTTTTCGATCGCAGGATAATCGCGGACATTGGGAATGAATTGCGCGGGACAATCATGTTCTTGCAATAGCGCCACCGTGCGGGATGGCTGCGCCGAAACAAGAATAATTTTATATTTCTGTTCGCGATACTCACGAATTGTTTGGGCAAGCTTAGCAAACTGATGGGGAATTGCAGGTACAGAGCGACTAGACATATTCAACCCGCGATTTTCTTCGGCAAGTTCCAATAAGTCAAGGCGATCGAACTTGGCAACTTGTTCTAGACATTCTGTGAAGGAGCGATGGAGTTTGCCCTCACCTTCTTTCCCATTGAGAGAGTGAGGAGCAATTGATTCGGCGGATTCGTACCAGCGATCGCAATGGGCTTGACATTGTTCGATTTCATCAATGACTACTAAACAATTCTCATTACTGGGTAAATAATCCAACAATGAGGCTGTGGACTTGGGATGCACCGCAAAACCTTGAGTTGTAAATTCATCATCGGTCGAGATATCTGCTGCATCTAAATTACCTAAAATATGCCCATAGCTAATCGGTGCTAATAAAACTGAAGGAATACTATCTAAAGGTCGCTGTGTGGATGGTTCAAATTCGCGAATCCGTTCTATCTCTTCCCCAAACCAATCAATCCGCACGGGCATTTCACTAGAAACAGGAAAAATATCAATAATATCGCCCCTTCGCCCCCATTGCCCTTCTATCTCAACCGTTGAGGTATGGGTATAACCCATCAAAGTCAAGTTTTCTGCCATATCTTTTAGGCTTATCTCTGTACCAACTTCCAAAGATAAGCAGTATTCTTTAAATGCTTCGGGACTGGGTAAATGAGGCTGAAGGGCGCGACCTGTCGCTACAATCGCTACTTTTTTCTTGTCTCCTTCACGCTCAGACCAATTCACCAAATCCGCAAGTACCTGCATCTGTCCCCAAATAATCTCTGATTCGGGTTGATAAGGCTCGTAGGGTAGCGCATCGGAATTGGGATAAAAATGTACAGTCTGCCAACCCATTGTCTCTAACTGCACTGACCAGCGCCCCGCCTCTTCAATGGTCGCTGCGATGACTAACATCAACTTTTCTTGTTTTTGGCTTAAAGTCGAGCTAACTAGCCCTTTTCCCACTCGCGATAAGCCCGAAAGTGTCAGTTGATGCGATCGCGTCAATTTGCTCTCTAGTTCATCGGTGAGAGGCGATTTGATTAATGAGCGAATTACGGAAGAAAATGGCATGGTCTAAACAAATTGGTTATGAGGTGCATTAGTGGAACAGGCTTCTAGCCTGTTGACGGGCAAGATGCCCATCCCACATTTTATATTTAGTTTTGTAAGTTTTTATATGCATGGGCTTTAGCTAATCTTACCCAATGCTCTAAGAGCAAGTAGCGATCGAGTTCGGCTTCTTGAGTTCGGGAGAGGCTTCCAGCCTTATTGCGTTCGAGTAGTTCGCTCATCCGTGCTTGTAAATCAGATGTGGGACGGATGGCGAGGGTTGCTTCAGGACTGGGCTGACTTGCCAGCAGTTCGACAATTTGGCGATCGCCTTGATACGAGATCGTTTCTGTGACGGGAATGTCTTGAAGTAAACGATCTAGGGTTTCAGGGAGTTGATCGCCCAATCGTTGCAGTTTTTCGCCGAGGCGATCGGGGACTTCTAGGATTATTTGCATTGGCTGTGATTTGGAGATTGTGAGTTGTGCTTATTGTACAAGGTAGCTTTGCGGGTAGGACGAATCGCTAATCCATTCTACGTTTAACTCAACACTGGTAGTTTAAATTACTGAAAATTTTACTAAACTAATGTTTAATATTAAGTGTTAGCCAATAAACAAACTTGTGATTTTTAAAATCTGTATAACGAAAATGTGGGGGGTAATCGCCTCTCTGGTAAGCGCTCTAGCCCTTGCTAGCCCTGCTCAAGCAGTGGGTCTTACCTTCAATTGGTCATTTAATGCCAACACGAATGGTGGGTCTGGAGCCACCCTTGGAACCGTAAGCGGAACAATTAGTGGTTTACAGGACAATAAGATATATTCGGCGGGAGGTCTTGATCCTGTAACTGCTACTGTACTCGTCACTCCCGATGCTCAGTATCAAGGAGTTGTCTTTAACTCAGTAAGTGTTGGAAACATCACAGTAGCAGGTGGAGTTGTTACATCAGCAGGTTTAATTTTCAATCGAAGCAATATCGATGGACCAAATTTCTTTAGCCTACTAGAACTGTTCTTAGGTAATGCTAGTAGTTATTCCATCCCCCTCCTCGCTGGTCCTCCCAACGCTGGCGCTTACATTGGTGCCTACTACCTTGGTCACGGAACCACTGGTACTACAGTCACTGATGGCACAACTTTTTCATCAGCAATCCCCGTTCCCTTCGACTTCGATCCATCCTTCGGTTTAGTCGCTCTAGGCGGTATTTGGGCAAGTCGTAAGGTAATCAAGAAGATCAAGACAAGTAAGAAATCTGTTTAGTTCTTGATCAATGAAGTGAATGCGATCGCCTTTGCGTTTTTATGGTGCATAGGCGATCGCTTCTATCTTGATGGGCGCACCACTCTAATATCCTGTGCAACACTATAGCTGATATGGACAGTGACGAAAAACGTATCAATATCAGAAAAATTAGCTAGTTTAGTTAGCAACTAGAATAATAATTTAGCTCATGACAGTTGTTGCCATTGATTTTGGAACCAGTAACACCGCGATCGCCATTTTTGATAGCGATCAAGAAAGTCCAAAAACCATAAAATTCGATGATATTTCTGTCGCCTTTACCACTCCTGAAGGTAAAGCTTGGCTTGTGCCGAGTTTAGTTTATGTAAATTCGATAGATGGAAATAGTCCAGAAGAATTCCTGATTGGAGAACAAGTAAAAGCCAAAAGTCTCTCCAAACGCTTATTTCAAGGATTTAAAAGGGATATTGTTGCTAATTACCGATCGCCAGCGCGTGAGATTGATGGATATCTCTATGATGCCGAAGCGATCGCCGAAATATTTTTACAGGAAATTTGGCAGAAGATTTTAGGGCAAGGTATTCAGCCAACTAAATTAATTTTTACGGTTCCCGTGGGTGCGTTTGATGCATATCTTAATTGGTTCCATCAGCTTGCGGAAAAGCTGAACTTCCAAAATTTTCAAATAATTGATGAATCTACCGCCGCCGCTTTGGGTTATGGGATTACGCGACCGAATGCCCTTGTGTTGGTGATTGATTTTGGTGGCGGCACTTTGGATCTTAGTTTGGTGAGAACTGCGCCGATCGCTAATGCTAATCAAATTACTAAAGCTGAAGCGATCGCTAAGTCCGATGCTTATATTGGCGGGATTGATATTGATCGTTGGATTGCCGAATATTTCTTACGTCAAATCGGAACGATGCGATCGCAAATTAGCGAATCGACTTGGCTAAATATTTTAGAATTTGCCGAGAAAATTAAGATTAAATTATCTTTGGAGCAGGAGGTCTGTGAAAACTGGTTTGATCAGGAAAAAATGACTTCCCATCAACTTCAACTTAATCAAAGGGAACTTGCTGAAATTCTAGAACAAAATCAGTTGCTTGAGCAATTACGAGAAGCGATCGATGAAGTCCTAGTCACAGCCCTAAATCGAGGCACTAGCAAAGCGGCGATCGAGCAGGTTCTCTTAGTCGGCGGTAGTTGTCAAATTGTGGCTGTCCAGCAATTGATTACTTCCTATTTCGGTAAATCCAAAGTCAAGTTTGGCAAGGCTTTTGAAGCGGTGGCACATGGAGCTTTGGCTCTCGCACAGGCGATCGCGATCGAAGACCATTTGCGTCACAGCTATGCAATCCGCCTTTGGGAACCATATCTCTGTCAATATTCTTGTTATCCATTATTTGAGAAAGGCACAAAATATCCATGTCAGCGCGATGAGCCGCTCATTTTGCAAGCAGCGATCTCAGGGCAGGAAGAAATTTGTCTCGATATTGGGGAAGTTGCCGATATATCTCAAGCTGAAGTTACCTATGATCAAGCAGGAAAAATGACCAGTTCTCAATTACTGAAACAGTCTGATTTTCGCTCCCTCTCGGCTAGTAATCGGCTCAATCCAAGCGATTCAGAAATTTGTCTTGCAAAGCTCAATCCTAAAGGAGAACTGGGTAGCGATCGCCTTGCTGTCTCTTTTGCAATTGATGATCGCCGCGTTTTGATTATCACTGTCAGCGATTTACTGACTAACAAAATTCTAATCAACCGACAGGCGATCGGTAAACTAGAGTGAAGTTAAGGCGATCGCATCCTGTTGTTCTGGAGAGAGTTGTTCGATTTCAGCGATCGCGCTAAACTTAATCTCAACCTTCTGATTGAGAGCGCCAGCAACTTTCTACAACATATACAGCGAAGGCAAATCATAATCAGCATCCTCAAGCGACCACGATTATGCTTAATTTCAGCGTCTATTGCCATAACGAATAAAATGAAGTAAATGCTTGGGGAAATTAACAACTGCTCGCCAAAAGGCAATGACCACATTTTCGAGTTTGAGAACGATCGCATCAATCCATAAAATCACCGTCATTATCGGATTATAGGTATAGCCCAAAATCACAGCATTTGCCTCAATCCATGCTCGAAGTGGGCGATCGCTATTTGAGTCAGGGTTTTGATTTTGATACAATAATTCTTCTTCAAATTCAATTTCTTCTCCAAAAAGAAGACTTCCTTCCAATCGATCTTGAGAGATTTGAGTGGTCGTGGTTTCAAAATTTTGGAGTTCGCCTGAAGAGTTGAGTACGTCCATATCAGGAGATTTGGTAAAAGCATGAGACTCATATTCTAACGGAAGCGGCCAGGGTCCATTATCGTCACCAAATACTTGTTCCATCGTTAACCAAGCTTCTTGGCTGGGAGTGATATCAGAAGTTTCATCTAGGCTTGGTTTTGCTCTCTCTTTACCAAAGAAATATGCGATCGCATCTTCGATGAGTTTCTGCAATCGTTCAATTTGATCGTCTACTTTGAGGGGATTAGAACTTTCTGGGGTAAAATTTTGAGTGCGGTTAGTTGAATTTTGAGAGCCTGTCTGGATTTTAGCACTAGATTCTTCGGCAAGCATTTCGGGATTTTGACCTTGGATGTTATTAATCTCTTGGGCTTGCTCCATATCGCCATCCAGCGATCGCTTCCCAATGAAATAATCGATCGCCGCCGCAATTAATTCTCGTAATCGCTCTAGATTTGAATTTTGGGTTAAAGTTGCATTTTCTTTCAGTTCATTTGATGTTGTATTGGCGGCGGCATTATCTATTGCATTAGTTGAAGAAGATTGAGCAGCGTTTTTTTGAAGTTGATTTTTTGGGGAAGTTGAAGACTTAATTTTTTTGCGGCGTAACTGTGGACTGTCCGATATCGCTTCATTTACCTCTGAATTATTGATAGAAAAATCTTCTAAAAGTTCTTCATCATCAATTAAACGATCATCTTCAATATCGGATTGATTTCCAAAAAAATAGGTGATCGCAGCTTCGATTAAACGGCGTAACTGCTCTAACCTTGTATTCTTCCCCAAAGCCACATTTTCAGCTAAGCCATTATTTTCCCTTAGAGAATTTTGTTCACCTTCTCCTTGAGCCGCCCCACGCTGTCCCAAACGTTGCTGCCAGATTTCCGCAAACATCCTATTCGCAAGCAGTCTTGTTGCTAATTCCGAATTTAGTTCTGAATTTGTTTCTGAACTTATTTCTGAACTTGTTGAGGTCACTAAATTATCTGGTCGTCGCTTGATAATCGCGTTAATATTTCGATCTATGTTGATTTTGGTGCGATCGATCCAACTCAAAAATTTGACCAATGGACGCAAAAGTAATGGAATTTCTAATGGCAGATCTTGCTCAATTACGGACTCAAAATTTTCAGCAATTGCATCAGCCTCTGGCAAAAGTCCCCCTGAATCTGGTTGTGATCGCAATTTTTCACTAGAATCTGCCTTATTTCCATTTAACGCAGGAAATCTTCGCTTGGCAGTAGAGGCGATCAGATACACAGGATAAAGCGCCGCTTTGGCAACTTGGTAGCCAAGCAAACGTGGTAATTCACTAACGTTAGGGATTTGCTTGAATTGGCGATCAAGCATTTGTCTTGTCCTGCGTCCTAATTTTGCAGGCAAGGATTGATCGATCCAATTAAATAGTCGGCTTTGAAATCGTGGCATCAGTACATCATAAAATCACATCAAGGAGTCTTCAAATATTCTGCTTAAATTTCATCGGGGTTTATCCCCAGTTCTCTTAAATAAGTCTCCAACTTCTCTTTCTGTTGGCGTTCTTGTTGCGCGATCTCCTCTGCCTGATTAGCACGTTGAGCAGCCTGATTAACTAGCTGAGCAGCCTGATTAGCACGTTCGTCAGCAGTTAAATATCGGACATTGTTGCGATCGTACCAATACACCCAATCACGCTCCCAATGATCATGAATACTACGCTCACAGCCAATACCCAAGCCGATTTCTGGCATCCACACCACTTTTCCGCCTTCTTGCAACAATGAAATTGATGGAATTAGTTCATATTTACCATCAATCAATTTATAGACTTCCAAAGATTGATGTTGCTTGTAAATCTTTCTACGACCACTAGAAGTATTGTAAATAACATAGTAGAGAATCCCTAAATCTTGATACTTAAGGAATTTACGCTCATATTCTTGGTTATATTTCTTGGAGACAACTTCCAACGCTAAAATCGGTAATACCTTCTCCTGCCACAGTACATAGCTCAATCGTCCACCTTCACTTGTGCGACGATCTACACCCAAAGCCAGAAACCCATCGGGAACAATTACTTTTGACTTTTCTGGCTCCTCAATATTCGGTTCGTAGTAAATCCCCATATCCACGCCAAAAAACCAATCTTGGCGATCGCTCCAAATGGATCGCAACAAGTTTAGGAGCATATTCGGAATGTCATTTTGTAATTCGTTATCCACAGGAGTTTCATCGGAGTCAGGTAGATCTTCCGCAGTGGGTAGTTGCCGATATTCGTAAGGTATTGTCACCATAACTTTCATCTGGTTATGTTAGCTTTATGCTCTGATAGTATACAGCTTTTTGAGATTTGCGAGAGATTCACTCTGCGCCTTTCATAAATCTTTTCGGGTTGCTATAGCAATAAACTATAATTGTTCTTCCGCTTATTAACAGCAAATTCATGAAATCACCTGCCGTCTTTATTTTAGGAGAAAAGAGTATTGCGATCGCTCAACAAATCCAAACTGTAATTCCCAACGCTAAAATCTATGGACTCGCCTCTCGTACTCAATCCGCCGATCGCCAATATGACAAATTTAGCGAAACTGTTAGCGAGTTATTTAGCCAAGGACATCCAATTATCGGTATTTGCGCCGCAGGGATTTTAATTCGATCGCTAGCGCCTTTGCTGTCAGATAAACGTGCCGAACCACCCGTAATTGCGATCGCTGAAGATGGTTCGGCGGTGGTTCCACTTTGGGGTGGACTAAATGGAGCTAACCAGATGGCGAAAGAGATTGCGAATCTGCTTCAAGTTCAAGCAGCGATTACGACTACAGGTGATTTGCGATTTCAAACATCACTGCTAAATCCTCCTGCTGGCTATCGATTAATCAATGATGATGAACAGACCAAGATATTTTTAGCGGATTTATTGGCAGGCAAGTCTGTCCAACTGATTGGTGAGGCAACTTGGCTAAGTGAAAGTAATCTTCCCATTGTCGATCATGGGACTCATACAATTGAAATAATTTCTAGCAAAATTGAACTGGAAACTGTTGCCTCAAAGTTAAGTTCCACTTATCTAATTTATCAAATGGCTCCGATGCAAGAGTCGATTAGTAATGGGAAACTATCAGTGATTGGTACTGGACCTGGAGCCGCTAAATGGATGTCTCCTGAAGTCAAGGAGATTCTAGAAGATGCCACGGATTTTGTCGGTTATAAAACCTATATTAATTTAGTGAAAGAATTCACAAAAGGTAAAACAATGCACGCCTCTGATAATCGAGTAGAACTAGACCGCGCTCGCCTAGCTCTTAATCTTGCTATCGAAGGAAAATCAGTCGTAATCGTTTCTTCTGGAGATCCAGGTATTTATGGTATGGCGGCGGCTGTGTTTGAGGTTTTAGATACTGAACCAAATCCTAGCTGGAATGAAATCAATATTCATGTTGCCCCAGGGATATCCGCCGCCCAAGCCGCCGCCGCCGCAATTGGCGCTCCCATTGGACATGATTTCTGCACAATTTCTCTCTCTGATATTCTCAAACCTTGGGAAATTATCGAACAGAGATTAGCCGCCGCCGCCCAAGCCGACTTTGCGATCGCCATTTACAATCCCATTTCTACCCAACGCCGTTGGCAACTCACCGCCGCTAAAGAGATTTTATTGCAGTGGCGATCGCCAGACACACCCGTAATTTTAGGTCGCAAAATGGGACGTAAAGGCGAAAATGTGCGGGTAATTAGGCTTGCAGAATTAGCTCCCGAACTCGCGGATATGCAAACCGTGATTATTATTGGTTCTAGTAAAACTAAGGTTGTGGAATGGGGCGATCGGCTACGAGTTTACACACCGCGTAAATACGATTAAGAATGATTACAGCGCAAAGCGCTCTAACTGTTTCAGTGAATTTGTATAATACCAATTTACGAAAGTTTGACCACACTTTTGTGGATTAAAAACCATATCCAGTAATGGTTTTAAAATTAAATAAGCGATCGCGTCAAGTATGTAAGCATTAAAAAGCGCCCTTTGGGGCGCTTTTTTACCAATTAAGAAGTAGCTAGCGTCCGACGCTTCGTTACCATGCGGAAGGCTTCGATAATATCGCCCTCCTTCCAAGTCGAGAACTTGGCAAGCGAGATACCGCACTCAAAGCCAGAGGCGACCTCCTTCGCATCATCCTTGACCCGTCTGAGAGAATCCAGCACGGCTGAATGCACAACCTCATTGCCACGCTTAACGCGGACATTACAGTTACGTTGCAACTTACCATTTTGGACATAACAACCAGCCACAGCACCCTTACCGATCGCAAAGATGGCACGGACTTCAGCTTGACCAAGGTATTCCTCAATCATTTCAGGATCGAGCAAGCCTTCCATCGCATCTTGGATATCTTCCAAAAGCTTATAGATAACGTTGTAATCACGGAAATCAACACCCATTTCATCAGCAGCCTGTCTAGCGCCAGGAGCCATCGTGGTATTAAAGCCTAAGACTACCGCCGAGCTTGCTGCCGCCAAACTGATGTCATTTTCGGTGATTTCACCAGGAGCGGATAGGAGAATACGGAGTTGGACTTCGCGCTGAGGTAGTTGCGCCAAAGATCCCAGAATCGCTTCGAGAGAACCTTGAACATCGGCTTTGAGGATAATATTGAGTTCCTTGAGATCGCCTTCCTTGACCTTTTCGGACAAAGTACCGAGAGTGACACGACGGGAAGCCATCGCTTGAACCAATCGAGCTTGACGTTGATCCATCGTCCGTTGATCAGCGATCGCTCTAGCGACTTTTTCATCAAGATAGACTTCAAACTCATCACCCGCCGCAGGGACATCGCCCAAACCGAGGACTTCCACCGCAAAGGATGGTGAAGCTTTGCCAACTCTTGTGCCGCGATCGTCAACCATCGCCCGTACTTTACCAAAGGCTGCACCAGCCACAAAGATATCACCGACACGCAATGTCCCGTTTTGGACAAGTAATGTTGCAACTGGTCCCTTCGCCTTGTCGAGGTGAGCCTCAATGACAGTACCCTTAGCAGTCCGATTGGGGTTAGCTTGTAAATCTTCGACTTCAGCAACCAGCAGAATCATTTCTAGCAAGGTATCAAGGTTCTCACGGCGGATGGCGCTGACGGGAACCATGATTGTGTCGCCGCCCCATTCTTCGGCAATCAGAGAGTATTCAGTTAACTCTTGGCGAATGCGATCGGGCTGAGCTTCAACCTTATCAACCTTGTTAATGGCAACCACGATTGGTACTTTCGCTGCACGCGCATGGCTAATGGCTTCAATAGTTTGAGGTTGGACACCATCATCGGCAGCAACTACAAGTACCGCAATGTCTGTTACCTTCGTACCCCGCGCACGCATGGCGGTAAAGGCTTCGTGACCAGGGGTATCAAGGAAGACGATCTGTTGTTTCGCACCATTATGCTCAACATCAACGTGATAAGCACCGATATGCTGTGTGATTCCACCTGCTTCACCTTGGGCAACCTTACTCTTACGAATCGCATCAAGGAGTGTGGTTTTACCGTGGTCAACGTGACCCATGATCGTAACCACAGGAGGACGACGTTCGAGTTTATCAAGATCTCCAACATCGATCATCTCAGTCTTGAGCGCTAACTCAATGACTTCAGGCGCATGAACCTCATAGCCCAACTCAGTTGACACCATTTTGGCAGTACCAACATCAAGGGTTTGATTGATATTTGCCATGATCCCCTTCATAAACAGGGTGCGAATTACCTCTGTCTCCGAAAGAACTAAACGCTTAGCCAATACTGCAACGGTCATGCCCTCTTCGATTTCCACCGATGTTGGCTTTTCGGGGATGACTTCGACTTGCTGATGACGGCGATCGCGACTTGGTGCCGATCTTTTGCCCTTTTGAGTTGGCTTAATATCCGCCGCCATAGTTGGCTTCGATGGCACTGCTGGAGCCTTGGGACGCGCCGCAGGACGCGCTAGCGATAAACTAATCTGTGCTAGCTCAGCCGCAGCGTCTAGATCCGCCTCATCATCATCGTCAGCAAAGTCGCGTAGATAGCGCTTGGGCTTATTCAGGCGATTCTTTTCTTTAAGCTCTAGTAAATCTTTTTCTTCCTCTTCCTTGGATTTACCCTTACGTTTACTTGCCTTACCTGGAAGAGTTGGTTTTTCGAGAAGTTCAGGTAGCCCAGGATTGAATGCATTACCAGGCTCTGGTTTTTTCGCATTTTTGTCAGCAATGACGGGCTTCTCAGGCGCACGCATCAAAGTTGGCATCGGTGGACGCAAGTTGTGCGGAGGTTCGGTTGGTGCAGTGATCCCACGCTCGATTAGTACCGAGTCCTTGACCAGTTTAGGCGAGCGACTCGGTGGTCTTCCGCCCGAAGGAGCTACGGCCGGTTCGACAGGTCTGTTCAGTTTTGGTTTTTCTGGTCTAGGAGTTTTGACAGCATCTTGCTTAGGTGGAGCATCTTGCTTAGGCGCAGCATCTTGCTTAGGCGCAGCTTTTGTCTCCTGCTCAGGGGGCTTACTAACCCTGGCTTCAGTCTTGAATTGTTCCGTCCTAACATTTCCCCCAGCCGCAGGCGCAACTCTCGCAGCCCCTTTGGTTTCATCGGTCGGTCTGGCTGCGGGTGGTTTAGGTACAACAATAGCTTTAGGGGCGATCGCCACAGGTGGTTTCGGACGTTCTGGGGCGACGGGCTTAGGGAGTGGTGGTGGTGACACACTCATCAATGACTGTTTCGGCGTGGCTGGACGTTCTGTTCTTTCAGATGGAGGACGGTCTGTCCTGTCTCTATTAGTCTCTTTGAGAGCTTCTTTGGCAATATCTTTGCGAACAGCACCATTACCAGCGCCAGTATTAGCTGCTTTAACAGGAACTGGTACAACTTTTTCGGAAATCTTAGCTGTACTCGGAGATGTATTAGTTGCAGTTGCATTAGGCGGAGCGACCAGCTCGATCTTTGCTTTGGGTTCGACCTTAGCTACTGGTTTAGGCTCTGGTCGAGATACGGCGATCGCTTGCGGGACTGATGGTGGGGTCAATGCTGTTTCTGTTGTCAATTCTAATTTATTAGATGCAGATGTGGACGCAGGGCTGTTTATAGACTTGCCGCTATCTGATACAGATTGGCGGGCAGGGGGTGTAACTAACGATGAAGCAAGGGGCATGGGCGAGAGATGATTAATAACAGGAGTTGGGGCAGGAGGCTCTAGGTTAGGCTCAGCGATCGCACTAGATGGACTTATAAATGCGTTTGTAGATGCATCTATAGATGGACTGAGTGGTGGCTTAAGCGGCGGGGTTTCGCCTACGTTATCGGAGGCAGGAGGAGAATTGAGGCGGATAGTGGGCTTACTAACTGCAAGGATTTGCTGCTTAGCAACACGAGCTTCAGATTCTTTGGTCTTTGCCGCAGCAGCAACCTTTTTCTCGGAAGTCTTGGGATCGCTAGTCTTGGGATCACCAGTTTTAGGCTCACTAGTTTTTTGGTTAGCAGTTTTTGGATTTGCTTGAGGGGCATTGGCGCGAACCAACTCCGCCTCTGATTCTGTAATTGTACTACTATGACTTTTGACAACTATACTTAACTGTTCACACACCGAGATGACATCTTTGGTGTCGAGATCTAGCTCTCGTGAGAGTTCATAAAGTCGAACTCGATTGCTTATACTCATTTACTCTGCCCTGCGTAACTGTTGTACACGATGAAATTGGATTTACATAGAAGTTGCTTCCTATCTTTTGCTAGGTTGAATTACATTGACTGAATTACATTGACCATAGTTAATCTTAGAAGCGCATAGCTATTCCTGATGAACAGGCTAGCGAGTAGGTTTTAACAGTAATCTTATCTATATCAGGTAGCTAGGCGTAATCAAATATAAAACCCTAAAGGCTATAGCGCAGGCGCACCGTTCCTACAGCTTTTGGTTTTGGGTTTTAATTATGTCCAGCTACTTAGTGTTATCTATAAATGAAGCTACTATATCTATTATTACTCATGCAACCTAGTAATGTGAGCAGCTAAAAAACTTAGCTCACAAACTTTGGCAAAATCTCACTCAGTTTACTAGCACTTGTACCCTAACTCTACAGTAATTCTTATTTTATGACTAACGTACCCGTATCTCGCATTCGCAACTTTTCCATCATTGCCCATATCGATCATGGCAAGTCTACGCTTGCCGATCGCTTGTTGCAATTTACAGGCACGGTGGCGGATCGAGATATGAAAGCGCAATTTCTGGACAATATGGATCTGGAGCGAGAGCGGGGAATCACGATTAAGCTTCAGGCGGCGCGGATGAACTATACGACGCTCAGTGGTGAAGACTATACGATCAATTTAATCGATACCCCTGGGCATGTGGACTTTTCATACGAAGTGTCACGGAGTTTGGCTGCTTGTGAAGGGGCGCTGCTGGTTGTCGATGCATCACAGGGGGTAGAGGCGCAAACCTTAGCAAATGTTTACTTAGCTTTGGCAAACGATTTAGAAATTGTGCCTGTTTTAAATAAAATCGATCTGCCTGGGGCTGATCCCGATCGCATTGCCACAGAGATCGAGCAGTTAATTGGGTTAGATTGTTCAACCGCAATTCATGCTTCTGCAAAACAGGGGATCGGCATCCGTGAAATTCTTGAGGCGATCGTTTTACAAGTACCCGCGCCCAAGGATACGGTTGATCAACCCTTACGCGCTTTGATTTTTGATAGTTACTATGATGCTTATCGTGGCGTAATCGTCTATTTTCGGGTGATGGACGGCACGGTTAAAAAAGGCGATCGCGTTAAATTCATGGCTTCGGGACAGGAATATGTCATTGATGAAATTGGGGTATTAGCGCCTGGGCAAATCCAAGTCGATGAATTACATGCGGGTGAGGTGGGTTATCTGGCGGCGGCGATCAAGATGGTTGCCCATGCGCGGGTGGGTGACACGATTACTTCAGCGATCGACTCTGCTCCTGAACCTTTCCCAGGGTATGAAGAAGCTAAGCCAATGGTTTTTTGTGGGATGTTCCCCACCGATGCTGATCAGTTTGAAGAATTGCGTGAAGCCTTAACAAAACTTAAACTTAACGATGCGGCGTTGAACTATGAACCCGAAACTTCAAACGCGATGGGATTTGGTTTTCGTTGTGGATTTTTGGGGATGCTGCACATGGAGATCGTGCAGGAGCGTCTCGAACGTGAATACAATCTCGATTTAATTGTTACGGCTCCATCGGTAATTTATCGCGTGACTACGAATGATGACCAGATCTTGATGATTGACAATCCCAGCGAGTTACCGTCGCCAAATTCGAGAAAGCAAATTGAGGAGCCTTATGTCAAATTGGAAATTATGACTCCTCAAACATACATTGGCACATTAATGGAGTTATGTGTGGCGCGGCGTGGTGTATTTCTGGACACGAAATATATCACTACTGAACGGGCTACTTTGATGTATGAGCTACCATTGGCGGAGATGGTAACGGATTTCTTCGATCAAATGAAGTCGCGCACTAAAGGCTATGCGAGTATGGAATATCAAGTCATTGGCTACCGTCCTAATGATCTGGTGTTAGTTGATATCTTGGTGAATGAAGAACCTGTTGATGCTCTCGCCTGTATTGTCCATCGCGACAAGTCCTATAATATCGGTCGGGCGCTAGTTTCCAAGCTCAGAGAGCTAATTCCTAAGCAACAGTTTCAGATTCCCATCCAAGCAGCGATCGGTACTAAGATTCTAGCGCGTGAGAATATTTCGGCTTTGCGAAAGAATGTGTTGAGCAAGTGCTATGGCGGTGACATCTCACGGAAGAAGAAGCTGTTAGAGAAGCAGAAAAAAGGTAAGAAGCGGATGAAGTCAATCGGAACTGTGGAAGTTCCACAAGCAGCGTTTATGGCGATTTTGCAATTGAATGGCGATTAAGAACATGGTTGAGATCCCCCCCACCCCCTCTTAAAAAGGCTACAGTGTACACACAATTCTCTCTGTCTTCGTTTCAGGGTGTAGATCCCCCCCAGCCCCCCTTGTAAAGGGGGGAGAATTAATTAAATTTTCTTCTTCCCCCTTTACAAGGGGGATTGAGGGGATCATTAGCAACTAACGATATAGCTTGTAACTCGTGTGTACACGGCAGCTTAAAGGGGGGAGAGAATTAAATTCCTTTCCTTTTTTAATTTATGCACCAACCAAAACTCGTAGATAGAAAAAGACTCCAAGTTGCAAAAGTTCCGTTCTCTGAGATTCTTGCTATGGCGGCGGAATCTCTGTGGAATAATCGGTTGCGGACAGCATTAACCATGCTGGGTGTAATCATTGGCATTGCGGCGGTGATTGCGATTACATCGGTTGGGCAAGGAATCCAGAGAGCTACGGAACTACAACTGCAAGCCCTTGGCACAAATTCGATTAATGTGCTGACAGGTTCGGCAAGGACAGGTGGCATTAGTCAGGGTGGCGGCTCGGCTTCCACTTTGACGTTAGAAGATGCACAGGCGGTGGCAAAAGCTCCTGCTGTCAAGCTAGTTTCTTCCTATTTGCAGCGTACTCGTCAGGTTTCCTATGGTAATCAAAATACCTCGACAACGGTTTTAGGAACTGATGTCAACTATTCGCCGATTAGAAATACGTTCCCATCGGAAGGGAGATATTTTGAGCAAGAGGATATTGATAAAGCTAAATCTTTGGTGGTACTAGGTGCAAAGGTACGTTCTGATTTATTTGGACGATCTACAGCGATCGGTGAGCGGATTCGCATACAGGGTGAACAGTATCAAATAATCGGCGTGATGGAGCCGAAGGGCGCTTCAGGTGGTTTCGATCAGGACGATCGCGTTTACATTCCGCTTAAAAATATGTCAGCGCGGCTAGTTGGTAACAATGCTCTGCAAGGGATTTCCGTAAGTGGGTTTTGGGTGCAAGCTTTAGATGAATCAGAAATTGAAGCAGCACAATTCCAATTAACTAATCTTTTGCGTCTACGTCATAAGATTTTTCCGCCACAGGCTGATGATTTTCGGATTGTTAACCAAACTGATATTGTGAGCGCCTTTACGAGTATTGTCGGATTATTAACGCTGATGGTGGGCGCGATCGCGGCGATATCTCTAATCGTGGGCGGTATTGGTATTGCCAATATTATGCTGGTTTCAGTGGTGGAACGCACTCGTGAAATAGGTGTCCGTAAAGCATTAGGTGCGACGCGAGCCGCAATTCTTAATCAATTTCTAACAGAGGCGATTCTGGTTTCAGGGCTTGGTGGTGTAGTTGGCTTTGGTTTAGGTGTAGCGATCGCCTATGGTTCCGCAACGATTTTTCAATTCCCCTTTTTAGTCTCGATCTGGTCAGTGGCGGCGGGTTTTGGTTTGTCGATGATTGTGGGATTATTGGCAGGGGTGATTCCTGCGCGGAGCGCGGCTAAGTTAGATCCGATTCAAGCGTTGAGAAGCGATTAATCTTAAATTCGCCCACAGCTTCGACTTCTCATCAAAAAAGCAACAAAAAAATATTTAACTTATACAGTTTGGAGTATTTTAGGTAACAGGAAGTAGAATATACGTTAGCTTATACAGTTTGG
>JBAXTW010000130.1:0-13281 GCA_037129985.1 Pseudanabaena sp. ELA645
GCTATATTCGTAACTCATTATACATTAATCCCCTCAAACCCAGAAGAGCCAAAAGATTGGGGTGATACCAACACTAATATCTTTGATAAGCCCAAAGAGTTTATAAATAAATGGATTCTCGCTGGTGATAAATCTCCTTTACTAATTCGCCGTAAAGCATCAGTTGAACCAACAATAGCCGAGGTGTCTGACTACAGCATTGCCAAACAGAAAATTGAAGAAGTATCTAATTTTCTCAACAACTCAGCTACTCCCGAAAAATATCAAACCTTATCTGAGCAGTGCCAATCTCTCGAAAAAGCCTGTATAGCTATAGAGCAACAATTTGAACCTGTCGGCAGAGTTGAAAACCTAATAGAATCTACTTCTATTTCCTCATGGTCTGATATCCAAGTATTTCTTGATCTATTCTCTAACCTGCAATCCAATCTTGTACCAGTGACTAAGGGTGGACTAACGATCATGATCTCAGCAGAACAAGACAGACGCTATAAACAAGCAGGAATCTCTGCTCTTGAAAAAATTAATGAAGCGATCGAAATCGAAGGCGATCGCCATACAAAGCTAACAACCGAAGAAGCTTGCGGCGTACACAAAGCAAACCTAACCCAAGCTATTAATCAACTCAACCAGATCGAGAACATTCCACCTAGATTTTTACAAGTCCTTGAGAAATCTCTGTCAAGCACAGAAAAAGTTATTGCTGATATTGACTTAAATAAGAAAATTAAAGCTGGAGAAGCAAAAATTCAAGTAATTATCGATGGTCTGAGCGATACTGCCAACCAGCAAGACTATATTAAATCTCGTGAGCAAATAGAAGTTATTGCAAATGAATTGCCCAAAATCAAGCAATCAGAAGGTTACCGCATAGCTATTGAAAGTATTGATGAAAAACAAGATTCTCTGATCAGACAACTCGTTGAATGGGAATTAAGCTGCAACCAAGCACTATCGAGCGATCAAGCCTCCAATCTTAAAGATAAAATCAACCTTCAGAGACTCCGTTATACTGATGAATCAAGCCAAACTCGTTTGAAATCACTTTTAGAGAAACTAGATGACATTAAAAAAGGTGAAAAGATAGATCCTACAAAGAAGATAGCTAATTTACTATCTATAGCAGAAGCTAAGCTTGGAGATATTCGCACCACTAAAAATCCTCTAGATTATACAAATCACTATCTAAAACTTGCTGAGATAAAACTTGCGGATGACAGTAACGCTCAAGATCACCAGACTCTAAATAAAATAAAAGCTGATGGACTTTCTATTCTTGAGCAACGTATTTCACAAATTGCTAAAGTTTGCCAGCAACCTTTAGATGAACAATCAAATAATTCATCCCAACTGAGATCTATCCTTAACAAATTAGATGGTTTAATTACTAGCCATGATGAACTTTCCACATTAAAGAACAAGTTAAATGAAGCAGCACAATCTTTAAAGGAGCAGGAAGACAATTTAACAAAACGAATCAATGACAAAAAAATTATGTTATTGATTCGTCAATACTCTCTAACTAAAGCAAATACATTGCATTTGTGTGAGGAAGCAATTATAGAAATTGAGGTCAAACGGCTAGAGATCAATTTTCCTGAAGACTATGCTGAAGAAATCGATAGTCAAATCCAAGCATTTAGAGAAAAAGTAGATCACTATATACAAAGTTTTGGATTTTTGCAAGAAGAATTATCAGTAGTCAATGAACCTAGTCAACTCACCCGATTAAGAGATAGGTATAACAAGCAAGACTATGTATTTAGAAACTCTTCTCAATTTGCAGCCTATCAACAACTTGAATCTCACATCAATACCCTTGATGAAGATATCAAAGTCATTACGCAAATACAGGATCTAGCTTCTGTCGAGCGTGCTTATAATATTGCTACCTGCGATCATGCGATCGCCCAGATCGATCACGTTAAACCAACGTTATTAGAAACTGAGAGATTTGCTTTAAGTATACAATCTCTCAAGGATTCTCTAACTCAGAGAAAACAGAGTTATCTATCCAAGCTTATAGAATTTAGGGATGGACTAAATAATGCTGCGACAGCAAAAGAAGTTAGACAAGTTCGTAAGCAACTAAACGATTCATCCAGCCTTTATAAAGATTCTACAGAATTACAGAATTACGATACTGTTACAAATGAAGCGGATTTATTAATATCTCTTTTACAGCTTTTTGAATCAGAGAAAGTAGAGACTTCTGAAGATTGTGTCTTAGAAATTGCAAGACTTAATCAATGGGAACAAGATAATCCAGAAATTACGCCAGCAGTTCGAGCTCGTGTTGAAACTAAACTAGAAAATTTAGAAAGTAAGCGCCAAGAAATACAAAAAGTTGGGCGTAGATTGGCAGAATCTTGGTTTAGTCGTACTCAGCAGAAAATAGTCACTGTGAGAGAAACTAACGAACAGAGTGAAAAATTTTCAAGTTCGAGTAATCTAATCAAACAGATCACCAAGGAAATCGCCAAACACGAAGACTTACTAGACGAATCAGAAAAACAATATCTGAAGCTATATCTGGAAGAAGCGATCGCTTTTGATGATGAGTTCAAAAGGTTAGATCGAGAAGAGAAAATTATTGCTCAATTTCAAGAACTCCCCATAGCCCAACGTGCAAGCTTATACGAGCGTCTAGCCAACTATCTCAATGACGCTGAGGAGGAATCGTAATGGCAGACAATATTCAAGAAGTCGTGTTAGATCGTACAGGACTCTATCCAGTTGAGTCTGGATATATAGCTATTACAACTGAAGTAGAGTGGTTACAATCTTTTGGAGTGAGTAACTCACCATATTGGGTAATTGGCGATCGCCTCTGTGAATGGACGCTTAAATGGTTAGAAGTCTGGGACAAAACCGATCTAGTAAAAACCAAACAATCTCCACGTCGCGCCCTAGAATCAATTTTCGATCCATTTCCATTACCTGACGATTGGACAGACCAACAACTAATAACCCTTGAACTTAAGCTATCCCAATTCCCCAAAGATAATCCAATTGCATTTTTACTAGCCGACCTTAGCAATACCAATCCTCAAATCTAGCATGAATCAGCATCCCCACAAAATCTCGCGGCATGGTTGACCACTCAAATTTCCAGTGAATATCAACCTATAGAAAAACTATGGCAACATCGCCAAGCAGAGCAGGATGATATACTAGGTCAGTATTACCATACCCATGATAAACAAACACTTTTAAAACAGTGGCTTGGTATTGTCAAACCAAATATTCCCGATCTAGGAGATTACCCTCTCGCAATTCCCGATGCGATCGCTTCTGAATTTGACCAATACTGGACACAAATAATCCTTCTGAGCGATGGCAATATTTTAGAGTCAATCTTGACCGATCAAGTTGGGCTAGAGCGTATATCGAGAGTTGCTTACAAACTATTAGGCGATCGCCCTAGCCTCATCTCTAAATCTAAAATAGCGAAACTTAACCTCAACTCACAACAGTACAGCGAGTTAATTGCTAAGATCCCACCAACTCAGCCGAACCCTCTTTCCATTGGCGCTGATTATCAAACCGCTTTTGATTGGGTCACTAACGACTATTTACCCTTCCGTAAGTGGGAAACAGTTACCCAAAAATCACCCATTGATCAACGGCAAAGCGACAGTTTAGCCAGTAGCTTTGAAGAATGGATTTACAATCACTATTCATCGCTCAGAGTCACACCAGTCGCTGAGTCACAACTAAATTACAATGTTGCCGCGATCGTTCAGAGTTTAGTAAGTGAGAATTTTTCCGTACTTTGGGTAGTCATCGATGGTTTAGGCTGGTTAGATCATCAGGAGTTATTGCAATATCTCACTGAAGGCAAACAACTAGCGATCGAAACAGCACTTTCACCACGTTTCAGCATTTTGCCAACGAAAACAGAATATGCAAAATGGAGTCTCTACGCTCAACTTACCTGTGATGATACAAGTTGGAACGTTAGTGCTGACCTCAATAAAGTCTTTAAAAAAGTTGGTGTAGGCGAAAGATATACCGACAGTAAAAGAGAAACCCAACTTTATCCCGCACTTACCCAAAACAAATATCAACTTTATTGCTGGGACACTGAAAAGCTGGATGAGTTATATCACTCAGGACGAGATTGGGGCAGCCTTTATGACGTAGAGCGCCCCAACACTCTCAGAACTCTTGCTGAACACATTAAATATTGCATCAAACAACATCCTAATCCTCATACTCTTAAAGTTGTAATCGCCAGCGATCATGGTCAAATGATGGGGGAGGTAGCTCAAATAAAAGACTATCCTGAAGTCCTAGAAGCAAAAGGACGTATGGCGATCGGTAAAACTGATGACCCTCGATTTATGGTTCTAGAAAAAGAGCGTTTTGGACTGCCCCATGATATTAGTATTGTCAAAGGAGCATTTTGTTTAGGCTCATTTAATAAAAATACGGCTGGCGAATCTCTCGGAACCCATGGGGGACTTTTTCCAGAGGAGGTCGTTGTTGGCGTATCAGTACTAAGTACTGTTGTTAATAGATCGTCAGTATTTATATCCTGTCATGGCAATGGTAAAGCTAATCAATCAGGAGAAATTACGATCACAATTGATAATTGCCTTAACTCAGTCCCTTTGACCTCATTATGTCTCTATATCAATGAAATCCCGATCTTACAAAAAGGCTACGCCAATCTCGAAACAGTTCCTGCTTATACAAAAGCATCTTATCCGATTGCGATCGGCAACTATCCCGAACTACCCCTAGACGCACTGAATTCCTCCATACCTTTAACAGGTCAACTCCATTTTTATTTTGCTGATACTGATAAAGGATATGCGACACTTGACAGCAAATCTGCAATTACAATCCAGCAGATGTATGTTAGCGGCTTTAAGAAAAATATTTTTAGTGATTGGTAAAACTCTATGACATACGACAGTGAATTAGTTAGCGAAGTTTTTGGCAACCTAAGTGTTGATAAAAGTCGATTACCTGCCAATATAAGTGCGATCGCGCCCAAATTTGTTACAGAATGGCTAGTCGATAAGCTAGTCCCTGGAAGAGGTAAGTTAACCCTAACTGAACAAGAAAAAGTTAACGAATTTGTCCAGAAAGCTTTTCCTCGTAAAGATGATGCCAATTTAATTAATTTTCATATTCATAAGGGCGAAGTTTATAAACTAATTTCCTTAATGCAGGTAAGGGTAAAAGTAGATACTGCGGGAAACAAAATCCACGATCCCGTTGCACGAATTCCATCTCTCAAAATGGAAAAATGTCAAATCTCTAATGACTTAATTGAAAACAATACAATGCTTTTACGGCAAGGGGTCTGGGGCAAAATCAGCCTTGCTAGAGGTGCAGATGATGCGATCGAAGTAATAGACTTCGATCCTTTCCAATGTTCCAGTATAAACTTAGCAGAATATGCTAAGACCCGATCTCAGTTCAATTCAGAACAATGGCGAGATCTTATGCTTTGCTCAATGGGCTGTAATCCTGAACATCCCAGTTACACGACAACAGCAAAAACTTGGATGCTTGCTCGTCTTTTACCCCTTGTTGAACAGAACTATCACATGATGGAACTTGCCCCCAAAGGGACTGGCAAAAGCTACATATATGAAAATATTAATAGCAAAGTTTCTTTGATTAGCGGCGGTAAAGTTACTCCAGCACAGCTTTTTATTAACGGATCAACTAAAGAAGTTGGACTCTTAGGAAGACATGATGTCGTGATCCTTGACGAAGCCCAAAGCCTAGTATTTACCAACCCAGAAGAAGTTATTGGCTCATTAAAAACCTATTTAGCAAGTAATAAATATAATCGCTCAGGTTTTGCAGATATTAGTAGTGATTGTTCTCTCGTACTACTTGCTAATATTGAACTAGACTCAAACTTACGTCCCCGCAATGAACATAATCTACTTGTCGATTTACCTCCTTTCCTATCTGAAACAGCTTTTCTAGATCGATTTGCAGGAATTTCTCCTGGCTGGGAAATACCCAAATTTCGGGGTGATATGGTTGCTTCCCAAGTAGGGTTAAAAATGGACTTTTTCGGGGAAGTATTATTGGCTATGAGGCAAGACAATCGTTATATGAGTTATGTTCAACAACACATCAAATTTGATGAATGTATAACGATTCGCGATCAAAATGCCATTTATAAATCCGCATCGGGATTTTTGAAAATTCTTTATCCCCATCTTGAACTAACCTTATCCGACTTTGAGAGTGACTGCCTAAAGCCAGCACTACAAATGCGCCAAGCTATCCGCACAATTATGTATAACCTTGATGATGAATTCAGACAATCTGGAAAGGAAATTATCGCGGAGGTAAAGTAATTTTGAATTGCTAATCTTTCTAATATTGAGGAAGGTGTATATGGACTTGATGACTGGTAAGAAAGGAAAAAATTAGTCAATTCTTACTATTATCTTTACTTGGGAATTAGAATTAATGATTTATCTTGATTACCACGCCACCACACCCGTTGATTCGCGTGTGGCTGCAATAGTCATGCAATATATGCTGACAGAATTTGGCAATGCTAGCAGTATTGACCATATCTACGGAGACAGAGCCGATCGCGCAGTCAAACAAGCCACCAAACAAATCGCCGATTTAGTCGGAGCCGTACCTAGAGAAGTAATTTTTACATCTGGTGCTACCGAAAGCATTAATCTGGTTCTACAAGGATTACCTCAAAAATCACCTAGCGCCCATAAGCTCAAAATTGCTGCATTACCCATAGAACATAAAGCTGTTCTTGATACTTGTGATGCCCTAACTAAAAAGGGACTTGCCGAGATAATCTTTTTAAACGTCGATCACCAAGGCAAACTAGACCTCGAACATTTAGAAACAACTTGCTCTCAAGGAATAGATTTAATTTGTGTGATGGCAGCCAATAACGAGATTGGCACTATTTACCCTGTTCAAGAAATCGGGGTGATCGCGCAACAATATGACATTCCCTTTCTTTGCGATGCCACCCAAGCGGTTGGCAAAATTCCCATTAACTTTCGAGACTGGGGCATTACTTATCTAACGCTTTCAGGACATAAAATGTATGCCCCTAAAGGCATCGGAGCCTTAATTTTGCGTAAAGGCTATCATCTCCAACCACTTATCTATGGTGGTGGACAGCAAAAAGGGATCAGAGCAGGAACGCTCAACGTCGCAGGAATTGCTGGTCTGGGTGAAGCTTGCCGCTTGCGTCAGCTAGAAATGTTAGAAGATGAACAAGTAATTGCAGCTAAACGCGATCGCCTTCAATCTTTGTTACTAGAGAGTATTCCTGATCTAGCGATCAATGGCGATCTCATCAACCGACTGGCGGGAAATCTACATATTTCCGTGCCAAATATTCCGAATAAAGCGATCATTTCCAGAATTCGCGATCAACTGGCGATCACCACAGGCTCGGCTTGTGCATCAGGAGTTGAGTCTGCTTCTCATGTTTTGCAAGCCATTAACCTACCCACAAACCTCATTGAAGGAGCCTTACGAATTAGCATTGGCAAATTCACATCCGATGCAGAAATTGATCGTGCGGCAAATATCTTGATTACAGCAGTGCAGGGAACTAAACAAATAATTTTGGGATAAGTACTTACGGTTCGCTGATTTTTGAAATAGGTCAAAACATTTGACGAGAAAATAAGGCTTTCAGGATTTGTAATTTGCTTAATACAACTATTGATTTTTACGCTCTTAACTTACCGTTCGCTGATTTTCTTAATGCAAATGACATTCATTAATTTGCACTTTTTGGCATTACTATTGATAATTAATACTAATAAAGGTCATTATTGCTTTAATTTATTTGTAATGCATACAAGAAGGTGAAAATCAATAACTTCGTAAAAAAAGTTCATAAAGCCTGAGATCCTTATTGTCCCGTCAAATGTTTTGACCTATTTCAAAAATCAGCGAACCGTAAGTCTTAATATACGTTATGTCGATATCAACATCTAGACAAGATTAATTTCTGATAATTAATGGTCAAAAGGCTAAATAAATGAAAGTTATTTGCACTTGAAAAATCAGCGAACCGTAAGTCAATCTTTAGAAAAGAAATGAAAAGTTTGCTTAGATTGGAGAAAGAATTTGAACGAGCGATTAGTACTGCTCACACTAAAAATGTTTCAGCTTGGATGGAGGCGATCGCTTATTCGCTAAAGATTAATGATGTAAGCTAATCGGCATTTAAATTGCATGACAGTGGGCGTGAAACGCTTACATCAAGGGATGTAGCTTGGAAAGATAAATGCCGATTAGCTTACCTATGCGTTTACTGGCTTTACAATTCAAACGAAATTTGGATAGGCTAAATGTTAACAACAAAGTTAACTCGAATAATGAAAAGGCACTAGTACAAGGCGGCTAAAATGAGGTTACTTGTGAAAAACGAGGGCAAGGCTTTAGCCGATTAAATGGGTGTCCCAGACTTTAGCCGCCTTGTACTAGTCAGTTAATGAGGGATGGGTGCTGAAATTCACATTTTATGACGATAAATGAACGCAAATACGTCGATCACGCTTTAGCTGACTAATGTCCAATTTGAATAAACTTTTATACTAAAAGAATAAAAAGCTAAATTTAGCTTTTTATTCTTTTAGCTTTTTATTCTTTTTTTCACAACTCACTGTAATCAGCAAGGTGTTTTCTTTGCCAGAATGCTATCCAACTATAGAATGGCAGAATTTACCCACTGCTAATTAAATTAAAAGATTTTTTAGTAAAAAGCTAAATTTAGCTTTTTACTAAAAAATCTTTTAATTTAATTATATTTTTGATAAAGTCTAATTAAATTAAAAATTAATATCTATGCTAACGATCGCGATCGCTTCTCTCAGTGGCGGACAAGGAAAAACTACCGCATCACTAATGTTGGGTCGTCTGCTTTCACGTCAAGGTTATCCAACCCTGTTAATTGATGCTGACCCGCAACATAACTTGACTACCTATATGGACTTAGATCTTCAAGGAAATCAACCAACATTACTGGAACTACTAAAAAAATCCGTTTCTGCAGAAGACGGGATTTACCCCAGCGAGGGCAACGACAATTTATTTCTAATTCCTGCTGATGACCAACTTGATACAGTACAAGACTACCTCTCGAATAGTGGAGTAGGGGCTACGCTCTTGAAGCGTCGAATTGAGCCAGTTACCGATGCTTTCAAAGTCTGTATTATTGATGCCCCACCTCAACGCTCTCAAATCTGTCTCACTGTTTTAGGAGCTGCCGATGCCCTAATCATTCCTGCTGAGGCTTCAGTTAAAGGCTATGGCTCTTTGGTCAGAACATTGGATTTACTGAAAACTCTCCAAGATGTTGGAGCTACAAACGCTCAGGTTATGGGAGTACTACCCTTTCGAGATCGTTGGATTGGCAAAACTCAAACACAGGAGAGCCGATCGGCTGTCGATGGGATGCGAGAAGAAGTGGGAGAAAGTTTTATTCTTCCTTCAATTCGCGAATCCGAACGATATAAGCAAGCCATCAACCGTCGATCTACTTTGGGTGAAATGGGCTATAGAGACTTGGAATATCCCTTTGAAGTTTTAATTGACAAAATCAAAACTATAATTGACTAAAAATAAAAAGCTAAATTTATCTTTTTGGCTTTTTAAGTTTTTAGTTTTTTATTTTTCTAACAAAAAAGAATTCAATAGCTCTCATGGTATAGTTGAATTTTAATCTACAAAAAAGCTAAATTTATCTTTTTAGCTTTTTTGATTTTAGATAAAATATAAATTTAACAACTAAACTAATTATTTAAACGCCTAATTGCTATGTCTGACAGCGTTCTAGACCGTATTCGCCAAAACCGCCAACGACCTGCGGTAGCGATAAGAGATGACTCTCTTATCACTGGCGTACAACCAGTAAATACTGATATATCCACAAATACGCAGATATTTGAGGATGTTCTAGATTCTGATGCATCTACTGAAACAATTAGTGACAATGCACAAGATACTCTAGGCGAACTAAAAGCAGAACTAGCCAAAATTCCAGAAACAACCCGCCACTCGGCGATCGTTTTGGAAAAAGAAGTCGATCAAGTGCTAACACGCTATTGCAAAGAAAATCGGATCACCATCGAGGTATTTCTCGAAGCAGCGTGGATTCATGCTGCCTCTAATCCATCAACAATGAAAAAAATAGTGACAGAGGCAAAGCGGCGCTATGATGATCGTAAACAAGCTGGAAAATTGCGCCGCTTAATCACCATGATTGAGGGTAGACCTGCCGCAAAGCCAAGTAAGTAAATGATAAAAACACCCTATATGTAATTGCATAAAGGAGTCCAAATAGTTTCAGGCGTATCTTGTTTGACAATGCCATCATTACCCATATGTGAAGCTCTAGCGGAATGCAAGTGGCAAAGAACTCGATAATTCTGCCAATACTTCGGATAGTTTCTTTAACGAGGATCTAAGCCTTACAGGGCAATAATCCTAGAAGAAATCATTAAATTTGGCTGTTAGCCTTTTAGCTGACTGGACTTTAAATAAAAACCAAAGATAACGCTTGATACGGGGTAAGTGATACAAGCATTAAAAACTGTCCGAAGTATTGTCCGAATAAAGATGATTTAATTGGCGCATTATCGGTCAAAAGTGTCTGTGTTGCCCCAAACTAGAAATCAACTCAGCAATTCTCATTATGGAAATTTTGCCTTGACCTGGCGACAGTTATTGAGAATAATCGCAATAACTGTCCTTGAAAAGCCTATGTCTTCGTTGAAAATTTGACGGCTTAGGCAAATCAAAAGTCATAATGAGAATTGCTGAAATCAACTGGCTTTTAATAGGGACTGGAGGTTATCTGCCGATCGCGTTCTAGCCTTTCCAGTTCGGCTTGCAAGCTAGCAATTTCCGATGCAGATTTACCCCTACGCAAAATAGGCGTTTCTAGTAAGGCTTTCAGATAGCCGATCCTGCTTCCAATCGCCGACATAGGCTCATATTTTGGTGGTTCATAGGAGCGCAAACAGTCAGCATTAGCCGTGCGGGTAGATGGATTTTGAGAGCTTGCGACCTTAGAATTTTCAGATTTTGGTGGACTTAGCCTGCCATGAGTCTCGATCCACATCGGATCGCTAGTTTTTTGCGGCGACTTTGGCAAGTCCATTGCGCCCTGAAAATCAACATCGGCAAATTTTGGCAATTCTTGCCCTCGCAGGGGCGTTTCAGAGGCGGGCAACGCTTTATATAGGGCTTTTTCTGTAACAGTCGTTCCTGTCTGGATTTCAGCTTGTTCGATCACAGAGGCGATCGCGGTGGGGGATGGGGCGGAATTGGTTGTATTTGGACTGTTACTCGTTTCGGTGAATTCTGGATGCCATAGCTGTTTGTTTTCGTATAGGGTTTCTACTGATACTTTGGCTGCTTTGGCGATCGCTTGCGCCATGCCTCGGATTGTTTCTGGCATTTCTCCTGTTTTATTTAGCTCGTTTACACTCGTGCGGATGCGTTCTAGCCTTTCTGCTTGTTTCTGGGCTTTTTGGGTTTCTGTGTTTTCACTTTCGTTTTCTGTTTGTTCTCCTTTTTTACTGCCAAAGGGGAAATGATTCTTGATACACCATTTGGCGATGTCTTTGGCTTTTTGTTCGAGTCTTTTAATATCGCCGCAAAATTTCAGGAATCCTGCGGCGGCTTTTGCTGTTTTGGTGATGTATTCGGCGATCGCTTCGTCTTCTTCACAGCCTAAAAAGACGCGGGCGTATTTGCCCATTAGATATAACAGTTGGTTGGATTGTCCTTGTCCTGTCCATCCTTGTTGGATTTGTTTTTCGAGGTCTTCTCGCCATTGGATCGTTTTGCGGTTGTCTTTGGGTGGTTGATAGTTGGCTTTGGCTTCGGCGATCGCCTGTTTTAGTAGGTCGATGTCTTGATGCTCTTGTACGGTCAACCATGTTTCGACAAACTGATTTAAATCCCGTCCAACGATCTGGAGATCGTTGTTGAGTTGGTAACTACCTGTTTGCAGTGGTAGTCGATGTCCGTTGTATTCTGAGTCGTATTTTTTTGTGTTCGGAAAGCTCTCGATTACTCCTGCGGCGATTTCGCAGTTGTTTTTTTGCAGGCAGCTTTTGATCGCGCAGGCGATGCCGAAGCTTGGTACTTCTTGCCAGAGGGGATAGTAGATATGCAGTCCTTCGCTATGCGAACTCTGCACGATTAGGGGTCTGACTAGTCCTATGTCTTCTAGGGCTTGCAGTACGGTTTTAAATTTTTCGTGGTTGTTGCTGGGGTGGTAGGGGCTGCCTTTGTCTATGTCGATCAGGGCGTATTCGGTTTGGTTGTCAAATCTTACGCCGATCAGCGTTTCGTTATCTGCCCAATAGTCGTACAGTCGCCTTCCTGTAATCGGATAGCGCGTTTCGGTTTTCCATTCTGGTTTACTCGTCCGATCTATGTTTTTGGCATAGATAAAATTCCACGAATATGGGAAAAAGCTCGCAAAGGTTTGCGCTGTTAGCTCTGTTGTGGTTAGTGATTTTGGCTCTAAGCCTTTGGTTGTAAATTCAAGATCCGCAACATTAGAAACATGATCTATCTGTGAGGTCAAGCTACTCGACCTCCTTTTTGCTTGCCTTCAGCGATCGCTTTCCCGATCTGCTGAGTCAAGTCTCGCAAATTTAATAACATCTAGGTTGTCCTGATTGTAAGGGTTGTAGCGTTTTCAATCAGGAAACGGATAGACTTTTTAGACTTGTTCGATAATTATTTTTGACAAATTTAAAAATTTGCAGCAAAAAGTGTTGCTAAACTCGTATCTTGCGTTTAAGATATAAGAAAGCATCGAACAAATCTTGCCCTTGTAAAGCAGCTCTGCCCGTTTCCAAAAAATTTAATTTGTACCTTCGGGTTTTCAAAAAGCTAGTGGTTGGCGTCACTGGCTTTTTGGTTTGAAGGGGTAAAAAACTTAAGTAATCTCCTGTAGATAAAAAAGTGCAATTTAAGCATACAGCGATCACTCTAGATCTGATCTATAAAAGATCAAAATTTTATTAATGTCAGCCTCAATTTTGCTGCCAAGTCACGAAACTGTCATCTGGAACACTGTTTTGCAGCAATGCGTGATTTCAGTATTCATAGTATTTCGGGATGTTCCCACTTTGCTGACTAAAATGACTTACATAATGTTTGAGCAAGTGCAGCAGTAGTGTTTTCACTACCGCCAGATGTGGAGGTAGCAAGGGGATAATGAGTCATAGACCTGACTAAAGGAGAAGAGTTTATGTACTTTCACTCGTCTTACCTGATTCT
>JBAXTW010000131.1:0-13165 GCA_037129985.1 Pseudanabaena sp. ELA645
TTAGCCTGCCTTTCCCATTAGTTTTGCTTATCCCCTCAAACCCAGAAGAGCCGTTTTAGTACCACGATTACGGAGATTTCATGAATATATTGACAATTATCAAATGGAAGTAGCTGATGATTTTGAACAGCGAGGGATTGCGATCGCTAGATCCCCAGGGATCACGGGCGTTTGGCAGGTAAATGGTCGTTCGAGTGTGAGAAATTTTGCAGAAGTTGTTAATTATGATATTGAATATCGTAAAAACTGGAGTATTTGGTATGATCTTAAACTGATCGGGCAAACATTTTGGGTTCTATTTGATCAGGACAATAAGGCTGTATAGTTACGTGGAACGCAGATGATGAATCTCCTGCTACTAGCCTGACAGGGCAAGCACGGGGCATTGCCCCTACCTGAATAATTCATGTCCTGTAGGGGCTGCGCCCCCGTGCCAGCCCCCAGCATTGAGGATCGCAAGAATTTCTTCCACGTAACATCAGTTATCAAACAAATCAACAAAAAATTAAAGTTATGGAACAAAATTGGTCTCAACTACTAAAACAGCTTATCGATCGCCAAAAGCTAGCGAATGAACAGGCTACAGCCTTAATGCAAGGTTGGCTAGAGGGCGCGATCGCCCCTGAGTTATCGGGAGCAATTTTGACGGCTTTGCAATTTAAAGGTGTGGAAGCTTCAGAATTAGCGGCGATGGCACAGGTCTTGCAATCTCAAAGTGAAGGTCAGAAATTTAAAGAGCAGTTCGGAAATATTGTCGATCGCTCTAAACCACTAATCGATACCTGTGGTACTGGCGGCGATGGTGCTTCCACCTTTAATATTTCTACTTCCGTAGCTTTTGTGGTGGCAACGGCGGGGATACCTGTAGCTAAGCATGGCAATCGAGCCGTATCGAGTAAATCTGGTTCGGCGGATGTGTTAGAAGCGATCGGTATTCATCTCGCATCTCCCATCGAAAAAATTTATGAAGCGCTCCCTGCGGTGGGGATTACTTTTTTGTTCGCTCCCAATTGGCATCCTGCAATGAAGGCGGTAGGCGCAATTCGCAGAAGTTTGGGGATTCGCACTATTTTCAATTTGATTGGTCCTTTGGTTAATCCATTACATCCGACCGCACAGGTTTTGGGTGTATATAACAAAGGGTTGACTCATACCTTAGCGGAAGCCTTGAGACTGCTCGATCGCCAACAAGCAGTAGTTTTACATAGCCGCGAAGGCATGGATGAAGCGGGTTTAGGTGATCTCACGGATATTTCTTTTTTGCAAAATGGTCAAGTCACCGAAGAGGCGATCGCTCCTCAAGAATTAGGATTAGCCGCCTCCCCAATTGAAAATCTCAAGGGTGGTAATGTTCAAGAAAATGCTGAGATTTTGCGATCGGTTTTGCAAGGTAATGGCACTCAAGCTCAAACTGATTGTGTGGCGCTAAATAGTGGCTTAGCCCTCAGAATTTGCGGTGCTGCTAGTACTTGGGGCGAAGGTGTCACCCTTGCTTCAAAGATTATTGCTAGTGGTGCAGCATGGGATAAAGCCGAAGCTTTAGTTAAATTCCTAAAATAGAAAAAGTAGAGGCAATTCATGAATTGCTTCTACTTTTCATGAATTGCAGTTCTCTTTTTACTCAGTGCCAAAAGAGCGATCGCCTGCATCTCCCAGACCAGGAGTTATCCATCCTTTTTCATCGACAACTTCATCAATGCAGCCTGAGTAGATCTGTACCGCAGGAAACTGTTGATTGATTAATTGCAATGCGGGTGGCGCACATAAAGCATTAATGATTCTAATCAAAGACGGATCGGCTCCCCGTTCAGTCAACATTTTTAGAGTTGTGATAATCGAACCACCTGTTGCCATCATTGGCTCCACAATAAAAATATGTGTCTGTGGCTCAAATCTCTCTGGCAGACGATTCAGATAGCAGGTATTTTGAAGAGTTTCTTCATTGCGAACCAAGCCAAGATGATAGACACTTGCCGTTGGCAATAGATTTTGACAGCCTTCGAGCATCGACAATCCAGCGCGTAAAATCGGCACAAAAGCCAAGGGAATAGAACCATCAATCAGGTGTCCTGTTGCTGAAGCTAATGGAGTTTCAATATTAACTTCTTGGGTGGGTAAAAATTCGCGTACGGCTTCGTATGTAAGCCATTTGCCCATCTCAATCATCGCGGTGCGAAATAATGGCACGGGGGTATGTTTTTCTCGTGCAATGGTAAGCCAGTGACGAATAATTGGATGAGGTGGGACATATACACGCAGTTGAGGAGCCATGAATTTATTTCAGTGTTTCACTTTCTACTATCCTACAGCGCTTTGCGCTATAAGAGATCCCCCTCAATCCCCCTTAAAAAGGGGGAAAAAGAAAATGGTTTCTTAAAGCTGCACTTTTAAATCTACCCATAGGTTTCTTGCAGTTGTTTTAAAATATCCTGCATTTGCTCAAAGAGTTTATTCGCACTATCTATGTTTTTGTCGCGTCCCATTTCTTCTAACTCAGAGGCGATCGCCTGAATCGATGAAATACCCATACTACCCGAAGTTCCTTTGATTAAATGCGCTCCACGTTCGATCGCATAGGCATCATTATCTTCAATAGCTTTTTGAAGGGCGGCAAAGTATTCAGGAATGGCTTCAAAAAAAGTTTGTAAAAGTTCAGTCTTAAATGCTTGATCACCACCTGTGAGCGTCTCAAGGTATTCCAAGTCAATTAATGGTATAGACATAGTTTTGTTTTCGATGTTTATATCTGGGTTTAGGTCTGAATTTGAATTTTCAGGTAGTTCAGTAAAATCTGAAAGAATTGAATTAGAGGCAATAAGACGTTCTTCCCATTCTGTTAATTTAGCAGCGAGCAGTTCTTTGCGAATAGGCTTACTTAGATAATCATTCATACCACAATCAAGACAGCGATCGCGATCTTCTTTGAGTGCATTGGCAGTCATGGCAATGATCGTGATTTTTTGTTTTGTCGAATTTAACTGACGAATAGCCACCGTTGTCTCATAACCGTCTAGGATCGGCATTTGACAGTCCATCAAAATGAGGTCGTAATTAATGCGATCGAGCAAATCTAGAACCTCCTGTCCATTGGCTACAACATCAGCTTCGTAGCCTATACTGCGTAATTGATGGAGCGCTACTTTTTGATTGATCAGACTATCCTCTGCGACTAAGATTTTCAGCTTAGAGGTAGTAGCACAATCGGGAAGTTCAAGGTTAAATCGTTCGTACTTAGACCTTGTTTTAAAATTAGTTTGAGATTTTAGTTCATATTGCCTTTTATTAGAAACATATGATAAATCAGGATAATTAGAGGCAACTACTTCCATCAATGCATCAAGCAATCGAGATTGTCTAACTGGTTTGATTAAATAAGCCTCAAAACCAAGTTCCCTGACTCGACTCACGCCACCTTGCTGATTAAGGGATGTCAGCATAATTAGTTTAGTAGAACTGAGAATGGGATCGGCTTTAATTTGCTTACCCAACATTTCTCCATCCATATCAGGCATTTGCATATCCAAAATCGCTAACTCATAGCGATCGCCTTGTTCAATCGCTTTGTGTAAAACGGCGATCGCCTGTGACGCATGTTGAACTGCATCAACGCGCATCTGCCAACCGATGAGTTGATAAGTCAAAATTTTACAATTGGTTTCACTATCATCCACCACTAAAACACGGATACCGTTAAGATTGATATCACGATGATGTGCAGAACTGGCGATCGTAGATTGAATCTCGCTTGCGGATTGCTTAGCAAAAGGAACTGTAAACCAGAATTGCGATCCCTTGCCCTCTTCGCTAGTTATGCCGATCTGCCCCTGCATCAAATCTACTATTTGTTTACAGATCGCTAGACCTAGTCCAGTACCACCGTATTTGCGCGTAGTTGAAGCATCAACTTGAGTAAAGGGCTGGAATAGCTTTTGTTGAGCAGCAATGGGAATCCCAATACCTGTATCAGTTACTCGAAATTCAATATTTGCTGTTGTTTCTGTTTCATTCTGAAGAGAAACTTTAATAATTACTTCTCCATCCTTCGTAAATTTAATGGCATTACTAACTAAGCTTGTCAGAACTTGGCGAAGGCGAGCAATATCACCGCGTAAGAATACAGGTACATCATGATAAATTAGTTCCAGCCCTTTTGTCTGAGCAAGCATTGCTAATAAATCAGTCACTTCTTCGACAGCATTAGTCAAATTAAAATCTAATTCTTCTAATTCCAATTCTTGAGCTTCAAGTTTAGAAAAATCAAGAATTTCATTAATCAAGGTCAAAAGATTTTCACCACTGATTCGTACTGTCTCCACAAAATCTCGCTGCATAACCGAAAGTTCCGTATCAGCGAGTAGTCCTGTCATGCCCAAGACAGCATTCATCGGTGTACGGATTTCATGACTCATGGTCGCAAGGAAGGAGCTTTTCATTCTGGTGGCAGTTTCCGCTTCCAGACGCGCTTCTGCTAGCAGAATATTTTGTTGCGCGAGTTGTTCTCGACGTTGTGTTTCTTGTTCTAATAAATTAGATTGATTGATGGCAATACTAACCTGATTGCCAATTTCAGCTACTAGTTCAATCTCAAAGTTGCGCCAAATTCGCGGAGCGCTACATTGATGTACGATTAAGAGTCCCCATAGATGATCGTTTTCCAGAATTGGCACGACTAGATTCGCCTGAACTTCAAACTGAGCCATCAATTCTTTGTAGCAATCAGGCATATCTGAGTTGGGAATATCATCGATCGCCACCTTGCGACCTTGGCGATAGGTGTCCCATAGCCCTTCTCGAAAACAAGCATCTTGAATATCAACATCAATAGAGGGAGTCCAAGGTGGTAATACGGATTCCACAACTACTGTTCCTTCCCAATTACCATCAAAACGGTAGGCAATTACTCGATCGGCGCTGAGAAACTGCCTGATTTCGCTAACGGTCGTATTGAGAATTTCAGACAAATCCAGCGATTGTCGGATTTTGAGGGTGATCTGGGAAAATAGGATTGATCGCCAATTTTGGAAGCGCAACTCATCTTCATCTTTTCGGCGATCGCTAATATCTACACCAGTAATGATGTGATATTCGACTATATTTTCTGAATTTAGTAATGTTGTATTTTTCCATGAAACGAGACAGCGATCGCCATTTTTCTTGCGCCAATAGGTTTCGTGAGAGTTGAACTCTTGATCATGAGAGTTTGAAAATTGATTCTGGAATTTCTCGGCATCTTCAGGAGCCAAAAAGACATTAACAAAACTGAGATTTCTGATTTCCTCAATGTGATAAGCTGTTAATTTCTCACATTCACGATTTAAACGAATTATTTTCCCGTCAGCATCTGTGACTACCACCAGCGCCCCCACCGTATCTAGCACAGCCACTGTAAAATCTCTCTCTTGCTCAAGATTACTTCCTAACTTACGGCGCTTTAAGGTTTCAACATAAGTGGCATAAAATAACAATCCTAAAACCCCAAGAGTCGCAGCCGATCTGACCAGAGAAATATTTATAGTATTTTGAGTTAGGGATGGGATGTCCGAATCCGTAAAGGCATATTTAGTTTTGGTTGAAAATTCTTGTTGTTGAATAAATTCTATGTTTTTCTGTTGCAGTTTCTGGAGATTTGCATATGAAGCAATTGTTACTGCTACGGTCATTAAGGCTGCTAATCCAGTAACCACCGCAATTTTTGTTAAAAATTGGTCTTTGATAGCCTTTAATGGTCTATTTATGGATAATCGATTAACTTCTAATAAACTTCGTCTTGTTTGAATTAGATAAGTGGTTTGAGCGGCGAGGGCGTGGAAAGCATCTATTTGTTCCTTGCTTAATTCTCTTGGTACATAGTCAATCACACAGAGTGTTCCTAATGCATATTCTTCAGCAGTTTTGAGGGGAATACCTGCATAAAAGCGAATATTTGGCGCTCCCGTAACTAACGGATTATCAGAGAATCGGTTATCTTCTAGGGCATCATGAACAATAAAAATACCATCTTGAAGAATAGCGTGGGCGCAAAAGGCGATCTTTCTTGATGTTTCTGTCGCTGTCAATCCCACTTTCGATTTAAACCATTGTCGCTCGCTATCAATCAGACTAACTAAAGCGATCGGTGTTTGGCAAATATGAGCAGCTAATCGAGTAATATCCTCAAAGCCCTGCTCTGGCTCAGTATCTAAAAGCTTGCACTGAAGCAGAGCGGCGACTCTTTCTCTCTCGTTCGGGGGGAATTGGGCTGGAATCATTTAGTTTTTTATTTTTTATGATTTTAAAAATTTATTATTAATTTAGTATGAATTTATTTTAAACAAGGCAAAAGGCAGTCCTGTATATACAAGGCATAAAACTAAGTTACAGCAATTCTCGATTAAAAGAACTAGGCATTAAGTCTGCTTATGACTAATATAGCAATTGATTAATGGTTTGATCGAAAATTGCTGCAATGGCGGGTTCGAGTGGCGGCTATAGTGGTTTTTAGTTAGTGCGGCACAAAAAATGCAGGAACAATTCATGTATTGCACCTGCATTCTTTAGTTAAATTCTCAAACAAAAAAACCTCGCTTAGCCAAGCTTTTTGATGATTAGTCAAAACCTAGTAGATCAAAAATTTCGCGATCCTTGAGTGGGTGGCGTATAACGGTGTCGCATCTTCAAACAACTATGATTTGTTTAAAATGGAACTTTAATCATATACCTTCAAACCCAATTTCTCAGCCACACGCTTCTGAAATGCATCTAATCCACCTTGATCTTTGAAGGTTTCAGTCAAAGCCTTAATGTTTTCTAGCAACATAACGTCACCACCTTCTAAACGAACATTAAATCCAAAAACATCATTTTGACTAAGCGCATCATCCCAAATCTGAGCATCTGGTGTATGCAACGATTCTGGAGCAATCCACAATACTTGAACACGGCGAATAAGCGGATGGGTAGGATTTGAAACATTGCCAATCTGGTCATCCAAAGGCATAACTAGGTGGGTTACTTTCGTCTGTTGACGGAGCAGGATAATATCCCCTATATCTGGCTTGCCACAGTTTGCCTTTTCTCCTTTTGCCCAGTGCAGCTTAAACTCTGGCACTAGATAGGGATAACTAATTTCATTATGTCGATACACCCACACATCAGGATTGTCAACGTTTTTAGTCCATTTCAAGCGTGACAAGTCAATTGTAGAACTCATTATTTTTTCTCATTTAGTTAGAATTAAATGTAGTATTGGTTAGCGATCGCGTCCCCAAACCAGTTCAAAAAAAGCCCTCGCTCAGCAAGGGCTTTTTGATGATTAGTCAAAACCTAGTAGGTCAAAAATTTCGCGATCCTTGAGGGGTTGTGCATACAAAGGTGTTGCATCTTCAAGCATTCCTTTCGCCAGCTTGAGATATTCTTGCTGTACTTCCAGAACTTCAGGATCAGGGTCCATTTCAAACACCGTGCATTTTTTCAAACGACTGCGGCGAATTGCGTCAACGGTGCGGAAATGGGCAAGAGTTTTTAAGCCAACGCGATCGTTAAACTTGTCAATCTGATCGGTTCCTTCGCTACGGTTAGCGATGATGCCACCGAGACGAACCTTATAATTCTTCGCTTTTGATTGAATCGCCGCGACAATCCGATTCATCGCGAAGATGGAATCAAAATCGTTAGCAGTGACAATTAAGCAGTAATGAGCATGTTGCAAAGGAGCAGCAAAACCACCACAAACCACGTCGCCAAGTACATCAAAAATCACAACATCGGTGTCTTCCAGTAGATGATGTTCTTTGAGAAGTTTTACGGTTTGTCCTGTGACATAGCCACCACAGCCAGTACCTGCGGGAGGTCCACCAGCTTCGATACACATCACGCCGTTGTAGCCTTCAAACATGAAGTCATCGGTTTGCAACTCTTCGGAATGGAAGTCAACGGTTTCGAGAACATCGATGACCGTGGGAACCATTCTTTTGGTGAGGGTAAAAGTACTGTCATGCTTAGGATCGCAACCGATTTGAAGTACACGTTTTCCAAGGTGTGAGAATGCTGCGGATAGATTGGAGGATGTTGTCGATTTACCGATACCGCCTTTGCCATAAACGGCGATAACTAAAGCACCTTCAATTACCATTGATGGATCTTGGAATACCTGAACGCTACCTTCTGATTCTTCGCATTTGGTAACTGATGGTGGATGTGTTGTTAAAACTGCCAAAATAGACTCCTAATATAAATAATTTTCTTGCTCCCCCTCTCCCTATGGGAGAGGGGGCTGGGGGGTCAGGGTTTTACTTGCCGATCGCTGCTTTTGCTTCGTAGAGAGTTTCTGAAGTAATCGAGGTGATCCCGCGATCGCTTGCAAATTTCTCGGTATTGCGCTTGATTTTGCCGCGGACAAAGAAGGGGATTTTCTTTAGCTCGGCTTCACCGTCCGCACTCCAAGAGACTCCTTCAAGGGCTTCCTCTAGGGGCGTGAGAATAACTTGATCGGAATTATTGGAGAGAGTATTGGTGAGATTACTGATAGAGGCGATCGCCTGTTCGGGAGATCTGGACTCTACGGCGCGTGACTCTTGAGAGGGGGCAGTATGCAGATGGCTCATGTGACCTTCGGCAAACTCGAAGTCTTCCTTGAACATGCCAATTAAATGTTCTTCTAGCCCCATCATCAAGGGATGTACCCAGCTATCAAAAATCACATTCGCACCTTCCCAACCCATTTGGGGTGAGTAACGCGCAGGCACATCTTGAACGTGAATCGGTGCAGAAATTACCGCGCAAGGGATACCCAAGCGTTTGGCAATATGTCGTTCCATCTGAGTGCCAAGCACTAGTTCTGGAGCAGCTTCAGCAACCTTGGCTTCGACAGCTAAATAGTCATCACTAATCACGGCTTCGAGTCCATGCTTCTTGGCAACTTCGCGTACTTCCCGCGCAAATTCACGGCTATAGGTTCCAATCCCGACAAGGGTAAAGCCTAATTCTTCCGTAGCAATTCTGGCGGCGGCGAGAGCGTGGGTGGCATCACCAAAGATGAAAACGCGCTTACCTGTTAAATAGGTAGAGTCAACTGATCGCGAATACCAAGGAAGTCGAGAAGCGTTAGGATTAGCGGCAGTAGAAATACGCGCTGCATCCCAGTTTCCCAACGTGTCAGACTGCGATCGTGCTAGAGCGTCACTCACATCAATGTCCGCAACCTTGCCAATTTCGGCAATGAAATCACGGGTTGCACCGACACCAATGGGAACGGTCTTGATCACAGGCTGTCCGAAACTACGGGTAAGCCAAGTGCAAGTTGTCAGGGCAATTTCGGGATAGAGGCAAATATTAAAATCCGCATCAGGAATCCGCTTCAAGTCATCAGGAGTCGATCCCATCGGGGCGATCACATTCACATCTACGCCGATCTCAGCAAGTAACTTCACGACTTCGCGAATATCGTCACGACAACGAAATCCTAGTGCTGTGGGACCAATGATGTTCGCTTTAGGACGAATCTGGGGATCGCGTTTAGGTCTTGGTGTATTCGGTGGCGGAACCACAGGTAATAGTAGCGTGCGAACTAGGTGATACAGCGTTTCACTAGCACCCCAATTTTCCTTTTTGGAATAGGCAGGTAATTCCAAACTCACGACTGGGATCGGCAATCCCATGCTCTTTGCTAATGAGCCTGGTTGATCTTGAATCAGTTCGGCAGTACAGCTTTCACCAACGAGCATCACTTGTGGCTTAAAGCGATCGTAAGCGTCGCGAACCGAAGTCTTAACCATTTCGGCAGTGTCACCGCCAAGATCGCGAGCCTGAAAAGTCGTATAGGTGACAGGCGGACGGCGATCGCGTCTTTCGATCATCGTAAATAGTAAATCAGCATAAGTATCGCCCTGTGGCGCATGAAGCACATAATGTACTCCTTCCATTGCTGTCGCGATTCGCATTGCCCCGACATGGGGAGGACCTTCGTAAGTCCAGAGAGTTAGTTCCATAAGTTATACTGAACACGGTTTAATTATTTGATTCTATAGGGTTTAGTAGTGCTAAACCCCTGCACATCTAGGGTTTTTGTGATTCTCTAAAAGTCCATATTTTAGCCGTGGTTAGTATATGTCAATATAAAAAAATCAATAAGAATATAGAGTGCTTCGCGCTCTATTTCTTAGACTGTTAATCTTCTACGTCTCTCAAGCGGACGCGCAAACAACTCGGCTAAATCGGCGGCTTGGTCGTAACCGTGAATCGGTGAAAATACCAACTCGATTGACCATTTTGTCGCCATCCCTTCAGCTTCGAGAGGATTGGCTAAGCCAAGCCCACAGACTGTGATATCGGGTTTCGCCTCACGACAGCGATCGAGTTGCTTTTCCACATCCTGACCTTCTGATAAAGCTGTCCCAATTGGCAACAGGTTAATTTCGCTGTCCATCAATAGGCGATCGATATAAGGTGTGCCAACTTCGACTAGCTCCATGCCACATTCACTCGATAAGAAACGGGCTAAAGGTATTTCTAATTGTGAGTCGGGAAATAGGAAAGCCTTGCGACCTGTCAGGGCTTGACGATAGCGATCTAGCGCAACTTTGCCACGACTAGCGGCGGGGGCGATGGCCTGTTCAAATTTATCGTTATCAACATTGAAAGCATCGGCGGCGGTTTTTAACCAAGCAGTCGTCCCTTCGATCCCAAAGGGATAAGGCGATGGTAATAATGTTCCACCACGCGAAATCAGCGATCGCACGGTATCGCTTAAAAATGGTTGGGCTAATAATAATTTTGTACCCTTGCCGATCGGTGGCAAATCCGCAGCACGGCGCGGTGGAAAGAAATAAACCGGACCAATACCCATTTTGTCAAATAGCCTTTGGAATTGGTCTTCTACCACATCTGCAAGGCTACCAACCACCATCAGGCTTGGCTCATCGCTGTGGGGTAGTACGGGAACCATCGATCCCAAACAGGCATCTTCGCCCTGGGTAAAGGTGGTTTCGATGCCACTACCTGAATAATTAAGAATCCGAACTTTAGGAAAAAATCTCTGGCTGAGTCGTTCCGCAGCTTTGGCAAGATCAAGCTTAATTACTTCAGAGGGACATGATCCCACTAAAAATAATGTGCCAATGTCAGGGCGGCGCTCTAGTAACTGATCAACAACACGGTCTAATTCGTCATTAGCATCCACGAGTCCTGCCAAATCCCGTTCACCGAGAATGGCTGTACCAAATCTTGGCTCCGCAAAAATCATTACGCCAGCCGCAGATTGGATCAAATGGGCGCAGGTACGCGATCCCACCACCAGAAAAAAAGCATCCTGCATTTTGCGGTGCAGCCAGACAATACCTGTCAAGCCACAAAATACCTCTCTCTGTCCTCGTTCTTTGAGTACGGGGGTATCAGCGATAGCGAAGCGCGACCTAGGAATCGCTTTAGGACTATATGTTTGAATAGGAACTTCCGTGCAAGGCTCTAGAGCCATGTTTTGCTCTCCTTTGGGGCTTAAATCCCTAATGTTTCGTTTTTATACCCGCCCTAAGTTTTGCAGGGCTGAGTCATGTGATGGTTGGGGAAATGGGCGATCGCATGGCGATCGATAAGTTAGTTGTCTTTACTATATTGACTAAAACCTAGAGATGGGGCAAAAAGTTGCAAAGGTTTACAGGACTATAAGGATCTGTAATTTCTTTTGAGGCGATCGCCAGTAAATATACTCATTGCAAGTAAATATACTTAGGATTGGGGATTTAATAAAATCATCATTTGCCGTAGGGGCGGGTTTTGCTGATAACCTTGCTTTGCATGGTCAAATCATCGACTAAACCCGCCCCTACTCTCATAGGTTATTTATTTTTCATTCCTTATCCAATGTTGAAGTTGAATATGATGCAAAATATTAGGGTAGGGTTTGGCTTATAATTTTTTCGTTATTAGGAACTTCCGTGCAAGGCTCTAGAGCCATGTTTTGCTCTCCTTTGGGGCTTAAATCCCTAATGTTTCGTTTTTATACCCGCCCTAAGTTTTGCAGGGCTGAGTCATGTGATGGTTGGGGAAATGGGCGATCGCATGGCGATCGATAAGTTAGTTGTCTTTACTATATTGACTAAAACCTAGAGATGGGGCAAAAAGTTGCAAAGGTTTACAGGACTATAAGGATCTGTAATTTCTTTTGAGGCGATCGCCAGTAAATATACTCATTGCAAGTAAATATACTTAGGATTGGGGATTTAATAAAATCATCATTTGCCGTAGGGGCGGGTTTTGCTGATAACCTTGCTTTGCATGGTCAAATCATCGACTAAACCCGCCCCTACTCTCATAGGTTATTTATTTTTCATTCCTTATCCAATGTTGAAGTTGAATATGATGCAAAATATTAGGGTAGGGTTTGGCTTATGATTTTTTCGTTATTTCGCGATCGCTAATTTCCCACATCTTGCCGAAGAATGTCAGCGATTGGCAGTTACGGAAATTTATGACCAAAACATCGAAATGCTATGATAATTAATGTAATAAACAGATAGCTATTAGTGATGACGATGTTGCTAGATATCCGCTTAATATCAGTTGCAGAATATCATTCTATGGGTGAGCTAGGTATTCTAAATCCTGATGAGAAAGTGGAACTGTTAGCGGGGCAGATTGTCAAAAAATCTATGAAGGGAACGCGGCATACATCCACAAATAAACGTATAGAAAAAGTTTTAGAGCGTCTCTTAGGCGATCGCGTATTGGTAAGAACACAAGATCCAATTAGACTGGACAATTATTCGGAGCCAGAGCCAGATGTTGCGATCGTAGTTCCCAATCTTTCTTTTTATGCCGATCATCACCCCACGCCTTCAGAGGTCTATTTAATTATTGAAATATCCGATACGACTCTGCGACAAGATTGTGAGTATAAGGCTAGGCTCTACGCTCAAGGGGGTATTGAGGACTATTGGGTGTTAGATATCAACAATCGTCAGCTATATGTTTTTAGATTGCCAAGTTCAGATGGTTATCTCTCCCGCCAAGTCCTATCTGATGGTGAGGTAATTTCTCCTCTAGCATTTCCTGATATTAAGTTGTCGATATTTGATTTCCTGTAAAGCTATGTTTTGACTAACTGAAAACTATCTCAAATTTATTATACCTATGCTATATCTACTTACGGTTCGCTGATTTTTGAAATAGGTCAAAACATTTGACGGGACAA
>JBAXTW010000132.1:0-13144 GCA_037129985.1 Pseudanabaena sp. ELA645
GCCTGCCTTTCCCATTAGTTTTGCTTATCCCCTCAAACCCAGAAGAGCCATAATTTTCAATCCTATTGTGAGAGTAATCTTTGCTGTACTGTTATCTTTTTTTATTAGTAAGGCACTAAAAAATTATGAAGTTGGCAGAACAATGCTTAATTCACGTTCTAAATGATCTCTACAGATTGAGAGTGACTATTCAGGAACTGTAACAAGGCGATCGTGTTTTATGAGGGTGATGATTGGGCGATCGCGTTTTTGGGGAGTGGTTGGGCGATCGTGTTTTTTGTGAGTGGTTGGGCGATCGTGTTTTGGGTGAGTGGTTGGGCGAGATCGTGTTTCGGGTGAGGTGGAGGATTGGGCGATCGTGTTTTGGGTGGGTGATTGGGCGATCTCATTGATACAAATTTATGGCAGAGTTGTATGTACACTTGTACACACTATAATTAGATGAAGTATCAATGGGACAAAAACAAAGCCGCAGCAAACCTTCAAAAACATGGCATTGAATTCGCCGATGCAGTATCCGTATTTTCAGACGATCTCGCCATCACAATTCCAGACAACAGATTTGACGAAGAGCGATTTGTCACTATTGGCATGGATGCTTTTGGCAGAATCCTAGTTGTTGTTTTCACGTGGCGCGGTGAAGACATTCGCTTAATTTCAGCACGATTAGCAGAGCGCCGCGAACGTAAACAATATGAAGAGGATTAAAAACATGGAACCAGAATATGACTTCAGCAAAGGCAAACGTGGTGCGATCGAGCCAGTCACTAAAGGTAAAACTCGTATTACAATTCGGCTAGACGATGACATTTTAGAATGGTTTCGATCAGAAGCTAACAACAAAGGCGGCGATAATTATCAGACATCCATCAACGAAGCCTTACGTCAACATATCCATCAACAATCACAAGAACCGCTAGAGAGTATATTGCGTAGAGTATTGCGGGAGGAACTTACTCAAAGTCAATCAAATTAAAATCTTTCTTGTGAGATTGATTTGGCGATCGCGTTTTGGGTGAGGTGGGTTATTGGGCGATCGTGTTTTTGGTGAGTGGTTTGGCGATCGTGTTTTTGGTGGGTGGTTGGGCGATCGCGTTGTTGGTGAATGATTGGGCGATCTTGTTTTGGGTGAGTGGTTTGGCGATCGCTTTTTTGTTGAGTGATTGGGCGATCGTGCTTTGGGTGAGTGATTGGGCGATCGCGTTTTTTGGTGAGAGATTGGGCGATCGTGTTTTGGCTAGGTGATTGGGCGATCGCTTGACATAGTACTAATATTGATACTAATATTTACTATAGCAATCCGACGTGAGTTATAGCTTAATTGACTTATCTGAAAACTCTCAAGATAATCGTTATCCAATTACAAATGATTTCGGATTGCTATATAAACCTAACCTTATGGCACAAGTAGAAAAAATAGTTGCTCAGCTAAAAAGGAATTCTCAAAATGTTAACTTCACTGATTTAGTAAAAGTTTGCAATCATTATTTTGGAGAACCTCGACAGCAAGGGACAAGTCATTGTGTCTACAAAACACCTTGGCAAGGCGACCCTCGCGTTAACATTCAAGAAAAGAATGGCAAAGCAAAAGTTTATCAAGTCAAACAAGTATTAGCAGCGATCGAAAAAATTGAGGGAATGAAAGATGATTAACCATGAACACTACAGCTATAGAATCATTTGGTCGGTTGAAGATCAAGAATTCGCAGGATTATGTGCAGAGTTTCCTAGTTTGTCTTATCTTGATGAAAATCGTTCGGATGCTCTCGAAGGTATTACAAATCTGGTCAAAGATGTAGTCAAAGATATGGAAGAAAATGGAGAAAAGATTCCAGAACCAATAGCCGAAAAGGTCTATAGCGGTAAACTTCAAGTTCGTATTCCTCCATCTCTTCATCGCAGATTAGCAATGGAAGCCGCAGAAGAAAACGTTAGCTTAAATCGTTATATGAGTCAAAAACTCGCAGGTTGATATTTTTTATTTTGTGCTAATGAATCGCGTTTTTGGTGGGCGGTTGTGCGATCGTGTTTTAGGTGGATGATTGGGCGATCGTGTTTTTGTAGGTGATTGTGCGATCGTGTTTTTATGAAGGGGATGAATGGGCGATCGTTTTTTGGGTGATTGGTTGGGCGATCGTGTTTTAGGTGGATGAGGGGGCGATCGTGTTTTTAGGTGGATGAGGGGGCGATCGTGTTTTGGGTAAGTGATTGGGCGATATGAGAAACAAACTTAACCCATCACCCTTTCTTTTGCCTTCTCATAAGCAGGATCGTGAATATCAAAACTAATCACTCTTACCCTTTTCGGCGCAGGTTTTTCAAAAATCCGATAGACCAACCTATATTCCGCATCATCAAAGGGAATCTCCAAAGCATGATAACCACGCAAATCACCCTTTAACTTATGGCAACTCAAAATCCCACCAGTATCAGGACATGACTGCAAAATCGGCTTGAACAAACCCTTAAAATCAGTCCTCAAAACCATCGGCAAAATTGGTAAATCTTCTGATATCACAAGCGGATGCACCTGCAAAAAATACTTAGCGCGTATAGCCACGCAGCTTAATCTCCCTATTCACCTGTTCCAAATCAAACTCCTCATCTAGAGTTCCCATCGTTACCCACTCATCTTCCTTAATAGGTTTAGCAATACGCTCAATTGCCTTAGACTCAGCAGAAATCAAAACTAATCGATTTTCTCTTTGTAACTTCTCCGCGATCGCTTCACGCAACCAATTCATTCGCCCATATGAAGGCAAACTACTAAAAACATCTGAGGGCAAAGACACTGTGACGCGCTTAGTTATGCTTTTTGCTTTCACTGAAGTACCTCTTCAACTCAATACACTTATTCTATCCTAGATTATATGTGATCGCTATTTGGGTGAGGTGAGTGATTGGACGATCGCGCTGTACTTTTTGGTGAGTAGTTGGGCGATCGCGTTTTTGACGGGATGATTGGGCGATCGTGTTTTGACGGGTTGATTGGGCGATCGCGTCTTGCATTTGCCATAGTCGATGGTATGCACCTTTTAGCGCTAGCAAATCTGCATGGGAACCATCTTCAACTATCTCTCCATGATGAAAGACAAGAATACGATCTAAATGGGAAATTGTGGAAAGACGGTGAGCCACGACAAGGACCATTTCTTTGTCGAAAATTGGTTTATTGGTGGGTCGTCTCATAAAAACTCGTTTTGTCACTCACGCCACTTTGATTAGTTTAAACTCAATTTTTCATGTATCTATACCTAAATTCCCAAGTACTTGTTCTTAGAATTTTCAAAGATCAGCCCAATTTTGCTATGCTACTTTAGCAATTCTATGTTTATTAAAAACAGTAACAGAAGAAATTAGTTAAAAGCGAGCTTGATGCCCAGCAAAGATATGGATGGTAAGTCAGAAAACATAGAACACAAACGTAGAGATTGGGCGTGGAATTTTTGGCAAGTAGTGCCGCTCTATCCCTATAGTCAAAGACGTACAATTCGCAAGGAAATAGTCAAAGATGCGATCTGGACATTTGATCAAATTCAAGGCATTTTTTATGTGGTTGTGCCGATTAGAATGACGGTCGTCAAGCTGGAGTCAGGGGGATTGCTGGTATATGCACCTGTTGCGCCCACGCCAGAATGTATCCGTCTCGTAAATGAGCTTGTGGTGGAGCATGGGGAAGTTAAATATATAATTCTGCCGACAGTTTCAGGAATCGAACACAAAGTATTTGTGGGACCATTTGCGCGATGCTTTCCCAAAGCTCAGGTGTATGTGTCACCACATCAATGGAGTTTCCCGTTTAATCTTCCCCTTAGTTGGTTAGGCTTGCCTTGGGGACGTACATTTGTTCTACCTGAAGATATTACGCAAACTCCCTTTGCTGGTCAGTTTGATTACGCAATTCTCGGTTCCATTGAACTTGGTTTAGGTCGATTTGCTGAGGTAGCGATGGTTGATAAGCGATCGCGGACTTTGCTAGTCACGGATACGGTCATGTCAATCCCTGAACAACCACCCGAAATTTTACAGATTGATCCCTATCCATTACTATTTCACGCAAGAGATAGCGCGGCTGATGCGATCGCTGATACAGAGGCTAATCGCATTCGTGGCTGGCAACGGACTTCCCTCTTTTTGTTCTATTTCCGCCCACAGGTATTAGAAACGGTTCCATTTATGCAAGCCTTGCGCGATCGCGCCCATGCACCTGAGCGATCGCGTAAAGCTTTTTGGGGATTATTTCCGTTTAAATGGAAAGAAACTTGGTATCAGTCATTTACGGCTTTGTGCGGTAATGGGCGCATTTTTGTCGCGCCAATTCTACAGACATTAATTCTCAATCGTGATCCTCAAGGGGCGATCGCTTGGGCTGATAAGGTGGCAAGCTGGGATTTTGAGCGAATTATTCCCTGTCACTTTGATAATGCGATCGTCGCCACTCCGCAAGATTTTCGACAAGCCTTTAGCTTTTTAGAAAAAGATTCTCAATTCAAAAGTTCAGTAAATTTACCTGAAGAAGATTTTGTCATTCTCAAAGAGATTAATAATTTACTGGTAGGCATTCGCATAATTATGGCGGCAAAGGAAAAAGTCTAGCTTTTTTAATTAAGGATAGGCGGTGCTTCGCGCCGCCTATCCTCACCTTCTTAGAGAGGGAACTTAATGCAAACAGAGGTTTGTTTGCCGATAATACTTTCGACGGATAGTTCGCCGCCATATAGTTTTAGTAAATACAGCCTATTTAGACTTCAAGGGATACAAGAAAGTTTTTAAGTCAGCGCAAAGCGCTGTACGTTTACATGACGGCGCAAAAGTGGAACAGATCTCCCCTACTACCAATCTTTTCCACTTTTGTGATGCAATCGGATAACTCTTCAATTAATTCTTCTGAGAGATATTTCTGATCTGCATCAAAAAGATTTTCACATTCCAATTTGTCATTGGCTAAACGTTCATATAATGCTCTCATTATGGGTAAAGCTTCGGCGGGCTCGAACCAAGATGTTTCAGATTTTAAGGTTTCCTCTACCAGAAACTCATCTTCCTCTTCAGACATATTTAGCTCAAAGTCCGTCCAATCAACAAATGAAGAGAGCGCTCCTAAACCGAGATCTTCGCATATAAAATCAAGCTTTTCTAAAGCACTAAACATGGCGGAATGATCCCAGTCATCACCATCTGCCATTTCATATTTACTCAATACCCACAGTGTTGTTCCCATTTACTTTCTCCTATATGCCTAATAATGGAATGATATTTAATCAATCATAATCTTCGTCTAAGTTTTGATGTTCACTGCGGCGAGACTCACGACGATATCGCTTTTTTAACAGTTTTGGTTCCTGTTGCTGTTGACCATCGCTAGTATCTTTAACCTTGGTTTTTGTCTCCACATTAGCCGTATTTGTCAGTTTTTGTTGATAAGCGATCGCCTCTTCTAAATAAGCGATGTAATGATCGTAACGTTCCCAATCACCACGCACCACACAATCAGGTTCATCGCGGCGATGCAGACAATCATTGTAATGACAGCGATTTCCTGATGCAAGTTTTAATCTAGCTTCAGGAAAACAATCGGTTAACTCTTGCGGTGTCACCGTCAAATCTGGCTGCATAAATCCTGGGGTATCGGCAAGATAACCACCCGTAGGCAATGCAAATAGCTCCACATGGCGGGTGGTATGTCTACCATGCCCTAATCGCTGCGAAACTTCACCAACCCGAACTTGTAAATCTGGAATTAGTAGGTTAATCAAACTAGATTTACCCACCCCTGACAGCCCTGCCGCCACAGTTACACCAGTTTGTAAATACTGAGCAAGTTCATCAATGCCTGTGTGGTTATAGGTGCTAATCGCGATCGCCTCATATCCCCAAGAACTCAGGCGATCGCGCCAAGTTTGCCAGATCTCATCACTAACCAGATCGCGCTTATTTAAGCACAGTAAAACTTCAGCGTCGGTACTTTCGGCTTTAACTAAAAAGCGGCTAAGTTGATGGGGATCGAGACTGGGTTCGGCTAATGAAAAAACTAATAAAATGCGATCGACATTAGCGACTGTAGGGCGATCGAGTAGATTACGGCGCGGCGCTACTTCTGATATTGCGCCACGTCCACCTTGCCAGTCGGGTTCCTCAATCGTGACGCGATCGCCGACACAGATTTGCTGACCAATTTTTTTGAGTCGCGCCCTTCTGGTGCAGAGCAGTTCAGAAACAAGCTGACTAAATTTCTGACCCGCCTCGTCAAGTAATTCTAGACAGAAAGACTGATCCAACATCACACGATAATAGTTGGCTTGGACTGCCAAGACCGTACCCATTAGAGCCAACATAATATTACGATCATGCTTTTTGGACTGTCATTACAAAAAAGCGATCGCGCTCTTCAAGGCTTTTGAGATGATGTCCATCGGCAACAAGGCTATTCGGAACCTGCTCAATTGGCTCACCTGCATCAAGTAGCACCTCTAGTAACTGCCCTGTTTCCAATTTTTCTAGATGTAGTTTGGCGCGAACAAAACTAAGCGGACAGGGAACACCGCGTAAATCTATCGATTTAATCGTCTGAATGCACATATATTTCTTGCTTCTTTATTATAAATCTATCATTAAAAACAACAAGCGCACCCTTGGGGTGCGCTTAATTGATTGCTAAATTTTACTTTTGATTGCCGAATATGCTACCAAAAATATCGCCAATACCACCCTTAGAAGTATTACCCATCAGACTTTCTTTGAGCTTTTCTAGGACTTCGCGTTCTTCATTGCCAAGCTTGGTGGGAATATCAATTTTGATCCTGATTAAATGATCGCCACGAGCAACTGGATTACCTAGTTTCGGCACGCCCAATCCTTCTAAAGTCAGCACTGTATCTGACTGCGTACCTGAGGGAATTGTGAGTGGCTTTTTACCATCGACAGTATTAATCGCAATCTTGTCGCCGAGAATCGCTTGCAAGTAGCTAATCTTGATTTCTGATAAAACATTAATACCTTCACGCTCAAATTCGTTGTCGGCTTGGACAAACAAATAAACATAAAGATCGCCCGATGGACCACCGCGTAAACCTGCATCGCCTTCGTTCGATACGCGCAGTCTTGTGCCGCTATCGACACCCGCAGGAATGGTAATTTTTAACTTTTTGGTAACTTGGTTCAGTCCCAAACCGTTGCAGCTTTCGCATTTGTCTTCAATGGTTTGCCCCGTGCCATTGCAGGTCGGACAGGTGGAAACTTGGGTGAAGCTGCCAAAAGGCGTGCGTGTAGCGCGTCTTACTTGACCAGTACCAGTACAAGTGCCACAGGTGCGTGGTCGTGTTCCTGGCTTTGCGCCAGTCCCCGCACAAGTACCGCAAGTTTCAAGGTGTGAAATTTTAATTTGTTTTTCGCCACCAAAAACTGCCTCGCGGAATTCCAGCTTCAAATCAAATCGCAGATCTTCGCCGCGAGTCGGACCGCTACGACGGCGAGCTTGCTGTTGTTGACCTGTATTCGAGAAGCCACTAAAGAAGCTCTCAAAGATATCGGCAAATCCGCCCATATCACCCATATCAGGCGAGCCGCCGCCACCGCTTGATACGCCAGCATCACCAAAGCGATCATACCGCGCACGAGTCTCTGGCTCTGACAGAACTTCGTAAGCACGGTTAATTTCTTTAAATCGTTCATCTGCCCCCGCTTCTTTGTTGACATCGGGGTGATATTTTCGAGCTAAACGTCGATATGCTCGTTTGATTTCCTCTTTGTCAGTACTGCGTTCAACTCCAAGGATTTCGTAATAATCACGCGCCATAGGGGGTTTCTCTGTCGCCTAAAGGATTCATAGACAATTATTCTAATTTAACCTAGCACTTATCGCTGGTTTATGGATATAAGCAAGAAGTACGTTTTACCGCACATACCATAATTTAGAGGGTCGCCGAGCGACACTCTAAATCGAAACTATGGCTTTGTCTTGACACTGACATTGCCTTGATTTACTAGAGTTTGACAAGCTAAACGGTAGTTGTCAGGCTTATTTTTAAGCTTTTTTAGTTCAAATTCAGTTTTAGGTGAAAGATTTTCTAGCCCTTCGACAATTTCAACAACACAGGTGGCACATTGCCCATAACCATTACAGTTAGTCAATTTCGCCACAAACTTGTAAATGTCAATATTGTTTTCGAGCGCTTTGATGCGAATGTTTGCGCCATCCATGGCGATCGCCTCTTTGTCCTCATTTACAAACTTGATGTTTGCCATAACTGATTATTAATTTTTTGTTAACTTTTATTACTTAATTAAGTATCTTATGAAATGGCTGTTTATCACAATTAACTGCTTCAAAATAATTGCAAGTTATACTAAAAATATTCAGCAGCAAAGGTAAAGCGATGATCCAAACTTTAGCTAAGACAGAAAATCAATATCTGGTTAAATGGGCTGTCACTTGGGAGCAGTTTAAAACTTTGCAATCCGCCTTTGATGAAATTGGTGGTGTGCGGCTTAGTTATTGTGAAGGAATAGTGGAAATTATGGGTATTGGTTTGCGACATGAAAAGATTTGTAGTTTACTAGCCGCCTTATTGATTTTTTACTTTGTCAGCAATCGTATTCGCTTCGTCGCAACAGGAGCTTACACTCAAAAAATCGAACCCAAAGTTGAATATCAGGCTGACTTATCCTATTGCTTTAATACGGAGAAAGAGGTATCCGATCTCTGTATTGAAGTGGTAGTTACTAGCGGCAATGTGAAGAAGTTACGGAAGTATCAGTTGCGCGGTGTACCCGAAGTGTGGTTTTGGGAAGATGGCGAAATTAGCATCTATCGCTTAGTTAATGGCGAATATGCTAAACGCGATCGCAGTGAATGGTTGCCTGAGTTAGATATTGAGCATTTAGAGCAGTGTTTATTAATCGAGTCTCAATTAGACTCAATTTTGACATTTCAGCAAAAGTATCAAAAGGTAGTGATCTAGGATAGGCGGCGCGAAGCGCCGCCTATCCTAGAAACAATTAATCAAAAAAGGAAATCGGCTTTATGACTGTAAAAGTAGCGATCGCACAAATCCAATTAGAAGCAGGTCAACGAATAGTCCTCGATAGGATTGGTTGGAAAGAATTTGAAGATATTCTAGAAGATTTAGGTGAACATCGTCATTCTCACATTGCCTATTACAGAGGAGTTTTAGAATTTAGAATGCCATTACCACAACACGAACGACATAAAGTAATTGTGAGTGACTTACTAAAAATTTTGCTCAATGAACTGGGCTTAGATTGGGAGTCTCTGGGTTCCACAACTTTTAAAAATCGCAGAATGCAAGCAGGTATTGAACCTGATGATTGTTTTTATATTCAGAACTATCGGGCGGTGACTGGGATGAAGCGTATCAATTTAGATATCGATCCTGTTCCTGATCTGGCGATCGAGGTCGATCTAACTTCTCAGACTCAGGTGAGCGCCTATGAAGCTTTTGGGGTTGCCGAAATTTGGCGCATTAGGAATGGCAGATTAGAAATTAACCTATTGCAAAATGGGAAGTATGTGAATTCGACAGCTAGCCAAATCTTCCCAATGATTCCAATTCTTGAAGGGATTTCGCTATTTTTAGAACGCAGTGGAGAACTACCGATGAGTGCCTTATGTCGAGAATTTCGGGCCTGGCTACAGGGTAAGTTAAGTAGCTAGGCATAAATTATGAGATAGTGTGATCGTCTTCTAGCCCGTTGAGGGGCAGCATTCCCATCACAGAAAACACCTCTGTCAACTACAGCGCAAAGCGCCGTAAAATAACTTTCATGGCAACATTTCCAACTCATTCAGACATTGAATCACTGTCGCAAGATTTACATAAACTGGTTGACAATTTAGAATCAACCGAGCATGGAGATCTAATTTATAACGCATTAAAGGCGATCGCCCAGATCAGTCAGGGAGATACAGAGCGACTAGATTGGAAAATTTTGGCAGGCTCTTTGCAGGATATGCAGAAGGCGATCGCTATGTTTCACCCCTATCGCTTTAATCGTAAGGTGAGTATTTTTGGATCGGCACGGACGGATCGTCATGCGCCTGAGTATGAGCAAGCTTATAAATTTGCCCGAAAAATAACCGATCAAGGATTTATGGTGATTACTGGCGCTGGGGGCGGCATCATGACCGCAGGTAATGAAGGTGCGGGTAGTAATTCTTTGGGATTAAATATCAGTTTGCCCTTTGAGCAGTCTAGTAATGGAGCGTTAGCTGATGCTTCGCGGCTAGTTAAATTCCGCTATTTTTTTACCCGCAAATTATATTTCCTGAAAGAAAGTGATGCGATCGCTTTATTCCCTGGTGGCTTTGGGACACAGGATGAATTTTTTGAATGTTTGACTCTTTGCCAAACAGGAAGAACAACGCCGCGCCCAATCGTGTTAATCGATAAAAAAGATGGTGATTACTGGCAAGAATGGGATGCGTTTGTCCAAAATCATCTATTAGAACGAGGATTGATTATTAAAGCCGATCGCAGTTTATATAAAATTACTGATGATATTGACGAGGCATGTCGGTTTATTAGTTCATTTTATGCGGTCTATCATTCCTGTCGCTGGGTTGATGATTTATTGGTCATTCGCTTACATCTAGAAATTACCGATGAACATCTAGATCGTTTGAATCAAGGCTTTAGCGATATTTTAATTAGAGGGAAAATCCAGCGTAGCGTTGCCTTACCAATCGAAGTAAATGAACCACATTTAATTGATTTACCACGCTTAACAATGCATTTTAACCAGCATGATTTTGGGCGTTTATATGAATTGATTGGCGCAATTAATGACAACTGTGATGGTGAGCAAGCGATCGCTTGTCATCCTGAAAAAAGATAAGCAACCCATACACCACACCTTAATTTAGTTTAAAAGTGCCGCTTCGCGGCACTTTTAAACTTTTAGTGTCTAGAGCTTAGCGAGAAGGACCTAAACCAACAGCGCCAGCATAAACAGCTTGACTGCCAAGTTCTGCTTCAATGCGTAGCAAACGGTTGTACTTAGCAACGCGCTCACTGCGACAGAGAGAACCTGTTTTGATTTGACCTGCACGAGTCGCCACGGCAAGATCGGCGATCGTTGTGTCTTCAGTTTCGCCAGAACGATGACTAATTACTGAGCGATAACGATTTTTGTCAGCCGTAGCGATCGCCTCTAATGTCTCAGTCAGCGTACCAATTTGATTGAGTTTAATCAAAATCGCACTGGCACAACCTTCACGAATACCGCGTTCTAGACGAGTTTTATTCGTTACAAACAAATCATCGCCGACCAATTGGGTCTTGGTGAGTTGATCGGTCATCGCTTTCCAACTAGCCCATTGATCTTCTTCCAATCCATCTTCGATCGAGACAATTGGGTATTGACTACAAAGATTTTCGTAGTAGTTCACAAACTCTTGAGGAGTGAGAGACTTGCCATCGATCGCATAGTTACCATCTTTGAAAAGCTCATTTGAGGCAACATCCAGAGCTAAAGACACATCTACACCTGGTTTGTAACCAGCCTTGGTGATTGCATCGATCAGCAACTCTAGAGCCGCTTGATTGGACTCAAGGTTAGGCGCAAAACCACCTTCATCACCGACCGCAGTTGACAAACCCTTGTCATGGAGTACGGAGCTAAGGGCGGCAAATACTTCCGCACCATAGCGCAATGCTTCCTTAAAGGTGGGTGCGCCGATGGGTACGATCATGAATTCTTGGATGTCAACATTGTTGTCGGCATGAGCGCCGCCATTGACAACGTTCATCAAGGGGACTGGCAAGACATTCGATAAAGGTGTACCCAAATAGCGATATAGAGGTTGCCCGAGCGCTGCCGAAGCTGCCTTCGCCGTAGCAAGGGAAACTGCCAAGATCGAATTTGCGCCCAGTTCTGACTTGTTGGGTGTGCCATCGCGCTTGATCATGATGCGATCGACTAATTCTTGATTGAGGGCATCAACGCCTTTCAATTCGGGTAGAAGTTTTTCGGTAATGTTACGGACTGCGATTAAAACGCCTTTACCACCGTAACGACTTTTATCGCCGTCCCGTAGTTCGTGGGCTTCAAAACTACCTGTAGATGCACCACTGGGAACCTGAGCGAGACCGATTGCGCCATTGGCAAGTGTGACTTCTGCTTCAACGGTTGGTTTGCCACGCGAATCGAGAATTTCCCGTGCAGCGATCGCAATGATTTCTGTTCCTTTAGACACTTGAGCTATTCCTTTGATGATTAAGTGAAGCTTTCGCTACAATCTTACAGTTTTGCGTTGCCCCGTTAGTCAAATGTTATGTTTTCATTAAAAAGCTTGACAAAAACAACTTTTATATTCTCGAAAATATATTCTCAAAACCAAAAGAGGATTACACCGCAAAGCAATGCAACCCTCTTTTGGTTATTTAGCGCCTAAAACCAGCGCATCCAGCTTTCTGATTCTTTCAACCATAATTTTCATCACGCTAATCGCAAAATACGGGCTTACCGTTCGCTGATTTTCTTAATGCAAATGACATTCATTAATTTGCACTTTTTGGCATTACTATTGATAATTAATACTAATAAAGGTCATTATTGCTTTAATTTATTTGTAATGCATACAAGAAGGTGAAAATCAATAACTTCGTAAAAAAAGTTCATAAAGCCTGAGATCCTTATTGTCCCGTCAAATGTTTTGACCTATTTCAAAAATCAGCGAACCGTAAGTACGGGGTTTGTTGTACCAAAAAAGTAAAGCGTTTCTCATCGACAGGAACTAGCTTGCATTCGGTTTTGGCGATCGCTGTAGCGCTTCTTGGTGATGCACTGATGAGAGCCATTTCGCCAACAATTCCACCAGCCCCAGTTGTGTCTAGTAATTTGCCATCTATCCAAATTTCGACCTCGCCTTCAACAATCGCATACAGGCGATCAGCAACTCCACCCTGTTGGAAAATCACTTCACCTGCGGGAATTACAATGAAATTTTTGTCATTTTTAAACAAATCAATCGTAGTCAAAATATAGCTCCGTTTTACTATGGCTTTAACTGAAGGTGAATAGACACACAGTTTATTTACTTATCATGATTTGAGTTGGACACAGCAAAGTTAAGAGGCTGTTTGAAAAGGTGGGTATACCTAGGAAAAAGCGTGAAGGGGGAATA
>JBAXTW010000133.1:0-13107 GCA_037129985.1 Pseudanabaena sp. ELA645
AGCTTTCTCAATGCCATGCTCTACGAGAGCCATGACACGATTATTGAGATTGAAATACTCAATCCGCATCTCACCCCACGCATTCGAGGCTTCAAAGATACTTATCTAGATATCAAAGCGACGATCGCCGATCGCGATCGCCAAAACAGCACTGTAATTATCGAGATGCAAGTGTTAAATGTAGAAGGATTTCAGAAACGTATTCTCTATAACGCCGCCAAAGCCTATACTAATCAACTTGCAATTGGGGACGAGTACACTGATCTCCAACCCGTGATTGCCCTTACCATTGCCGACTTTGAAATGTTTCCCGAATTCGATCAACTGATATCACGCTTTATTCTTAAAGAAAAAACCTACCTCACCGACTACCCGATCTATGACATTGAGCTAGTATTCATCGAACTACCAAAATTCCAAAAACAACTTGTAGAACTGGAAACCCTTGCGGATAAATGGCTGTATTTCTTGAAAACTGCCAGAAAACTTGAGTCTGTACCGCCGAGTATGGAATCTGTACCTGAGATAAAACAAGCTTTTGCGATCGCTAACCAAGCTAACCTCAGTTCTGAAGAAATAGATGAATTAGAACATCAAGAAATCTTTATTCAAGATCAACGTAATGTCATCAAAAAAGCTCTAAATCAAGGCATTGAACTAGGCCTTGAGCAGGGCATTGAGCAAGGCATTGAGCAAGGAAAGCTAGAGACTCAACTAGCGATCGCTCAACAACTGCTTGATGTTTTAGACGATGCTGCCATCAGTCGCTCTACTGGATTAAGTATTGAGCAAATAGCCAGACTTAGAAGCAATCCTAAATGAGTCGTGAGAGGCAAAAGTCTATAACAAGGGGCTTAAGCCCCTTGCCTATTAATTCTCACCTATCAATCCCCTAAAGCTGATCCTGTTAGGCGCGAAGAAATCGTTTCTTTCTATCTTAAACATAAACATACTAAATGGATAAATAACTGGGATTTAGTCGATGTCACCTGTCGTCAGAGTTTGGGTGTATAATTGTTAAAAGCCATTGAAAAAGAATATAAAAAATCTATTTTTCGGTAAATTGTAAATCTACTTTGTAACAGAGATATGCAGAGTGATATTCATATCTTCCTTCGCCACTATGGCAATCACTAAACTTAAACTCAAGTGATTGCCCAGGTTTAATAAACCGAACAATAGAATCTCCTCTTTTGACATATCTGATCGCAAAATCATACTCTGTGACAAGGCTACGATCTATTGCAAAAACTGGTGTAAGAACGAATCTAATATCGCAGGTGATTGAAGTAGGAGAATTAATAATTATCGAAACTCCATCTTCTCCTTGATATGATCTTTCTGGATTTCTTGTTATTGATACCTCACCAAATTTATTAATATTTTTAGTCTCAGAAGCTTTAGAAATAAGCTGTACAAAATTTTTTTTGAATTCGCATTTCAACAAATAATTCGGATAACCTACTGAGTTTTTATATCGGTAAAAGGGTTTCATTTCATAAAAATTTCTAGACCATCTAGACGAATAAGTGGAATGCTGAATGCCGATATTACCTAAAACGATCCACATTTTTTCATCAGCGGAATCGAAGCTATTTTTATACATACTTCCTGCGATTATCAAGCCAATAATTATCCCAAAATTAACCTGTCCAAAGATTGCAAAAATCACTAGAATCGCAACAAATATGCCAATACTTCTAATAATGAGAGTATTGAATTTATAACTAAGGTAAGCCTTTTTAAAATTCATATTAATTTTATAAGCGAATTGAGTTTGATTTTCTTAAGTTTACTACACAAATTTTTGTAAGATTACACGACTTTTTTGTGAAGCTGATAGCCAGCACCGCACACACCTTCGAGACATTCAGCCAAATTTTCACAGGCAAAATATAGCGTCAGCACAAAATTTCCCTTGGCTTTCGACACAATTATGGCGGATATGCGAATTCAGGAAAGTACTTAAAAAAACAGGTTCGATAAGCCAATCTCATCAAACCTGTTTTTTATTTAAAGAATTTTTTTATTCTTCAGTTTCTGGCTCTGTCACTTCGTCAGTCACTTCAGCAACTACTTCACTCATAACTTCAGAAGCAGCGATCGCTACATCACCACTTTGGACTTCAACTTCTTCAATCTCTTCTTCCAAAGCAGGAGGAACTAAAGTTGCACCCACGATCGCATCGGAAGAATCGAGCTTTTGTAGTCTGACACCGCGAGCCGTCCGTGATTGACGAGCGATCGCATCCGTACTTTGACGCATGACGATACCGCGACTGGTGACGATCATTAACTCATTGCCATCATCGACTAAACAGAGAGAAGCGAGTTGATCCTGTCCAGATTTGAACTTAGTCACACGCAAGCCTTTACCAGCCCGTTTTTGAATACGGAACTGATTGACAGGAACCCGCTTACCATAGCCGCCTCTAGTTACCACCAATACCCAAGGTCCTTGAGCTTTCTCATTCTCAACTTCAGTCGTCTCAGCTTCCAAATTCTCATCTTCATTGACAGCTACTGTCAAATCAGTATCTTCTTCAGAATCTTCAACCTCCTCAACTTCCGCAAGCCCTGCGGGAATAATATCCATACTGACGATCAAATCATCGCCAGTGAGACGCATCGATCGCACACCGCGAGTATCACGACCCATCGGGCGCAACTGTTCATGGTCAGTACGGAAGCGGATCGACATCCCTTGACGTGAACCGACAATAATCGTGTTATCGGCTTTGGCACGGCGTACCCAGCGCAATAAATCACCTTCTTCAAGGGCGATCGCAATTAGTCCATTGGAACGAATATTGGCAAAGGCGGGGAGCTTCGTTTTTTTGATGTAACCACCAGCCGTGAGCATCACCAGATACTCATCTTCACAAAACTCGCTGATTGGTAAAACAGTGGTAATCTTCTCTCCCGAAGCGATCGGTAATAACTGGACTACGGCTGTACCACGCGCGGCTCGACCTGATTCGGGAATCTCGTAACCCTTGACTCCATAGACCTTACCGCGATCGGTAAAGAAGAGAACTTTATCGTGACTACGACAGGCAAAGAAATGGGCGATCGCATCGTCATCCTTAACGTTAGCGCTAGCTTTACCGCGTGTAGCACGATGTTGAGCCGTGAAAGTATCCACAGGCATCCGCTTCACATAGCCCTGTTCCGTCACCATCACAATTGTCTCGCGATTGGCAATCAAATCGGCAGTATCGATATCGCCTTCATTCGGCAGAATCCTTGTGCGGCGCGGTGTAGCAAATTCTAATTTGATTGCTTCTAGTTCTTCGCGAGTAATCGTGAGAATGCGATCGCGATTGGCAAGAATATGTTGTAAATCAGCAATCTTCTCAACTAACTGATTATGCTCATCATGAATTTTGTCGGCATCTTGAGCAGTCAAGCGGCGCAATTGCATTGCCAAAATTGCATCGGCTTGCGCTTCTGAGAGTCCATAATTTTCAATCAATCCAGCCTTAGCTGCCGCACTATCATCGGCTCCCCGAATCAAAGCAATGACCGCATCCAGATGATTAAGCGCAATCAATAAACCTTGTAATAGATGATCGCGTTCTTCGGCTTTACGCAACTCGTACTGAGTACGGCGAGTAATCACTTCATAACGGAAGTCCAAAAATACTTGCAAAGCGTGGCGCAATGTCAGCGTAATCGGTTCGCCATCAACTAGGGCCAGCATATTGCAACTAAAATTCGATTGCAATGGTGTTGATTTGTAAAGATTATTCAACACTACCTTGGGATAGGCATCGCGCTTGAGTTCGATTACCAAACGCATCCCATCGCGATCGCTTTCATCACGAATATCCGAAATACCGTCTAGTTTCTTCTCATTGACCATCTCCGCCATTCTTTCGATCAACGAAGCCTTATTAGTTTGATAAGGCATTTCGGTAATGATAATCGCCTCACGATCCTGCCGTCCTGGAGCCGTAATCGTCTCAAAACTAGCTACCGATCGCATCGTCACCGAACCACGCCCAGTCGTATAGGTTTCGCGAATGCCTTCTGTACCTAGCACCAACGCGCCTGTGGGGAAGTCAGGGCCGGGAATATATTGCATCAAATCGATATCGCTCAAACTCGGATTGGCAATGAGCGCAATTAAGCCATCGACCAATTCACCTAAGTTATGGGGCGGAATATTTGTCGCCATCCCCACGGCGATTCCTGATGAACCATTCAGCAAAAGTTGCGGAATCCGCGCTGGCATAACTAAGGGTTCTTGCTGCGAACCGTCATAGTTATCGCCAAAGTTGACCGTATCGCGTTCAATGTCCTGAATGATCCCTACCTGAGAAATTCGGGTCAAGCGACATTCGGTGTATCGCATCGCGGCGGGTGGATCGTTATCGACTGAACCAAAGTTACCGTGACCATCGACCATGCGATCGCGCATCGAAAAGTCCTGCGCCATCCGCACCAATGCTTCATATACCGCCGTATCGCCGTGGGGGTGATATTTACCAATCACGTCACCGACCACACGGGCGCATTTCCGAAAGGGGCGCTCGGCACTCAAGCCCAATTCGTGCATGGCATAGAGAATCCGACGGTGTACGGGTTTGAGTCCATCACGGGCATCGGGAAGGGCGCGACCGACGATCACGCTCATGGCATATTCCAGATACGATCGCGACATTTCGCCGCGCAGGTCTGTGGGAATAATCCGATCTTCTAAGATTTCAGTCATACGGCTAATCAAATTCTCCTTGCATGGCTTGGCATTGCTTGCCCCGCGTGAGATAGGCAATTATTACTAAGTTGTCTTACTATTATAAGGCTTTGCGGGTTTACAAGGGGCTTTAAAATTAATCCCCCAACTGTCTTTTCGTCTCTATTGCTACACCATCAGCCAACCATATAAGAACCTCTTCTTCTGGCTTGTCGGGATTAGCCCACATAATCATTCTTAATTCCTTAATTGTTTTAGCCGCTTTTTTAAACGGCTCCCTTGCTTTTTCATCCAAAGAAATTACTATCCCATCGGTAGCGATCGCTGCTTCTAAAAGGTGACAATCTTTCCACATAGCTTCTCGTGGGCGATCGCTGTCTGCAATTTTATCCAGTTTGTCCCTAAGTCCTTGATCAAAAACTATATTGGCGCGATAGGGTCTATCGTTTAAACCATGCTGATTTGGCTCTTACTTACCCTGAAGCCTTTGCTGAGCAAAGATTTCAGCCGAAAATGTGTTCTTGTTAGCCAGAAACTACCGCAAACCATTATTTGGCAAGATTCTCCTCGTGAACTTGGTCTGGATAGCATAGTTTAGGCGTTAGAGCCGCGCGATATTCCACTTTCCTCTTCGCCACCATACTAGAACGCCATTTTTTAGCGTAGATAGATTGATGTTTATCCCATTCTTCTTTGATGTCATCGGTGAGTACCATACGATGACAAATCGTCAATACTGCATTGAGAAAATCTCGACAATTTTTAGATGTGGGAAAAGTGGCACTCGGAGCGCCACAAGAACGCGCAACGGAGGCATCAATCACTAATAATTTGGAAACTTTAGCTTTCTTCGGCATGATTTAGACTGCCATCAATTTAGATTCAGCAGCATCTAAATAACGACTTTCCTCTTGTAACGAAATTTCACTAAAGTCTTCTGGCCAGTCACCAAAGGCTCCTGTTTCATCCAGTTCGGCTGTAGTTACTTTTGTAAACCCATTATCGTCTTGACTAAACCAATGCAATTTCACTTTTTCAGCCGCAATTTTATCTTCGGCAATCAGTGATTGCACTCGTCTAATTAATAATTCACTATGGGTTTCGACAACGACTCTTACACCTCGATTTGCGGCATCAACAAGTAGCTGTGCTAAGTTTGCTTGGGCGCGAGGGTGTAAATGTATTTCTGGTTGTTCTAAGTATACTAATTGCTCAGGTTCAGCAACTAATAAGGCAACTACAACTGGCAAGGTTTGTGATAAACCAAATCCAACATCAGCAATGCTAACCATGTCAGTAGATTGACCATTACCCTTATTTTTTAATCTACCTACTCTAACTTCTACTTGTGTATCATCAATTTGTTTTGTGTCAACCTTCCAAGTTAATCCTAATGTTTGAAGTGCTTCACCAAGTAATCTTAGACGCTTGTCTTTGCTGATTTTCCAACAATGAATAATGCTAGCAACATAATTCTCAAACGTCCCAATAAATTCATTATTTATAGAAGCAATATGATAGGTTCTTTCTGGGTTTCCTCTTAATCCAGAAACATGAATTAATTGACGGATTCGTCTTTCTATCGAATGACACAATTCACGGCTGTCAAACATAGACAATAAGTTTGGTTTTTGATATGAATTAATAGAGAAGTTTGATGTCAATAAAGAACGAGACTCAATGTACAAAAAACATTGAAATGTTTTGACTGAGAATTTATAAAATTCATCCAATAATTTAATTGTCTTTTCCATTCTACGCATTCTAAATTCATTTTCAAATTGTTGTTTTCTTACAGCATCAATTTGTAATGATTCTCTCAAATCTTGGGAGGTATCCAAATACTCCTCTTTGATTGCAGGAAATCTAATCTTAAGCAGATAGGATGGAATAAATTTAACTCCTTCTGCTTCATAGTTAAGCTTGAAATCATTCAAAATTTCTTTGTCTTTTGCATATTTCCCTTGATAAAAGTCTTGGAGATAAACGGGTAATGAGTGTAAAATTTCTTCATGAGTCATGTGTGAGTTTATAATGACATTTGTTTTGTCTTGATTCTCACATATCGAATATGTAGAGGAGGAAATTTTAATTCCTGAAAATTTATTTCCTTTTTTAAAAATATTTCTAAGTTTTTTGTTACTGTCTAATTCTATAGAAACTGAAAAACTATTCTTAGAATCAAGAGAAGTTCTAGTATTTTTAATATTTTTCGTAAATATTTGATCTGTTGAAGTTAAGCGAACATTTGCACCATTTAGCTTTAAAGAACCTGCATCATAAGTAGACTCTAAAGTTTGTTTCATTAGCAATAATGGCTGCATAATACTGGACTTACCAGAACTATTTGCACCAGAGAGAATAGTTAAAGGAGCTATTTCAATACTGCATTCTTCTGCAAGTGACTTATATCCTGAAACGGAAATCCTTGTAATTCCTTGTTCGGGTTGATTATTCTGCTCGTCATTTGCAGAAAGCTTAGTTTGAGCCATCGGTCTTTACTAGTACATTTTTATAATTATTGTAGCAATTGGTGTAGTGGCGATCGCACTCATGACATATTTTTAGAGCGATCGCCTTTATGAAGATATATGTTTTTTTTCGAGTAATCCAAATTGCGTAAACTTGCGCTCTATTCTTGGCGGTAATTCTGCCAATGCTATGCACTCTTAGCAATACGATCCTAGCTGCCAGCCGAAATAGCGATCGCCATTTCGTCAAGATAGCGGAAGTCCAAACAAAAGTCATATACTGACCCTTTGGCAGATTAATATTTTGAAATATTTTGTTACGTTACTTAACATCGAGTAATTTAGCGGTAAAAACAAAATGATTTTGAAGTTTATTGTCGCGTTGCTTAGCACCAAAGTTTCGCGCAAACATCAAGGTTTTCTAGAAGGGAAAATCAAGAGAGCAAAAGTATAGGTTTATCGATCTTCCGATAAAAAACGTCCGTCCGAAGTGCGCCATAGCAAACAAGAAATTGAAAGCCCGATCGCGGGAATGCCAATTATCCAACGTTGGCGATCGCGAGCTTTATTTTTCATGTTTCCTCGAACGAATTGCTCTCCCTTATCCATTTCTTGAAAAGATATAGTATACGAAGCAAGAGTTCGCAATTCTTCGTCAGACATTCCTTCTCCCAACCATCGACTTTCTTGCTCTTTGCGATCCAAGTCTGTGATTTGCGATCGCAAGTATTCAGAACTAATGCTTGCATCGGTGAGAATATTTTTCTCTTCTGCATTCAAAAATGAGTTCGATAGATCAGGATAAAAAGTTTCTAAGCCATCAAGAATTGGCTGATCGGCATGGGGATTTATGACTAACCAAAGAGCGGACGCAAGTATTAAGGCGATCGCCGCATTGCTAAACAGAGAAAGCGATCGCTTCAGCAAAGTAGTGAAATCTGTAGCGCGATTCAGAATAAAAGGTCTTACTGAAGCCGATATGGCAAGGACAAATCCAAAAGCGCAAACCATTGCTGCGCCAGTCGGCAAATCCCAAACATAGGAGGCTCCCAGTCCTAAGGAACTTGCGACAAATCCTGCCCCCCAGCCAATGAGTAGTTTTGATAATAATTCAGTACTGTACAGAGTTCCAATAGTGGCGGGAACGATTAGAATTGAGAAAACTAACAGTACACCAGCGATCGCCACAGAGCTAGTTACTACCACGCCAAAGGATGCATAGAATAAGAAGTCCCAAAACCACAGGCGCATTCCCATCTGTTCAGCTTCTTCGGGTTGGAATGAAGCGATAAAGAAGTATTTTCTTAACAGCCAATGCATTAGACCAATGGCGCTGTAGAGAAATACAACTTTAATCAAATCTTTTTGTGTTGCCGTTAGAATACTCCCCACCAAAATTTGCTTGATGTATTCCGCACCCTGCGGCGATCGGTCTACCAGCAGAAATGCTGTCGCTGCTGAGACAACGTAAATAATGCCAATAAATGTTTCTTGCGAAACCCTACCAGTCCATTTGCGCGTAAAGGCGAGTAAGGCTGCACCTACCATCGTAAATGCAAGGGAATATGCGTAAGCAGAGAGGGATTGCGGAACATAGCCGAGCATATAGGCAACAGTTGCGCCGAGGGCGGAAATTTGTGCTAAAGCCAAATCGACAAAAATAATATTGCGGCTGAGAACGTGAATCCCTAAATAGGCATGAATGCCAACTAGAGCGATCGCGATGAGAAAGGGAATGGCTAGAAATTCTAAAACCAACGTCATTTACTAAAACTTTCCATTTACAAATTGATGTTACGTGGAACGTATGTCGCCCTCACCCCCCAGCCCCCTCTCCCATTAAGGGAGAGGGGGAGTAAGACTAATTTCTTTTTCCCCTCTCCCGCTTTGGGAGAGGGGCTAGGGGTGAGGGTCTTGTATGCTTCCACGTAACTTCATTTACTAAAGCCTTCTACTAATTTCCCAACATCGTATTCAAATAGCGAAAGATAATCCTTAGCTTCGGGAACTGCATTAACTGATGCGGCTAAAGTCAATGTCTTCGAGCCAGTGGCGCGATCGAGATATCGCGTAATGTTATCTGATTCGTAGGGTTCCTTAATAATTACTACAACATTTTGTTCTTTATTTTGCTCTTTTATTAGGCGAACCAATTTCGATAAATGGGTTGGGCTTGGCGGCACTCCAGTTTTTGGCTCGATGTAACCTATAGTTTTCAGGCGAAAGCGGCGAGCGAGATAGGGCCAGCTATTGTGATAGACCGCGATCGGCTTGCCGCGATAGGGAAGAAGTTGATCGCTCCATATCTTGACCCGTTCTTTGAGTTCGGCAATAAAGCGATCGCGATTCAGTGCATAGGTTTCTGCGCGATCGGGATCGATGCGAATCAAGCCTTCTTCAATCGTGCCAGTAATAGATTCGGCATTCAACGGATCGAGCCAGTAGTGAGGATTACCAGCGCCGTGATCGTGACCGTTCGCGGGAGCTAAGGAGAGAGATTTTGCTTCTAGGACGGCTATTCCAACCGAAGCATCGACATAGCCATTACCGCCTCGTTGCAAGTCTGGATTTTTGACTTCTTTCAAAATTGGCTCCAACCAAATATCGTGATCCAGACCAATTCTGACGATGAGTTGAGCTTTTTGAATAACTTGGCGATCGGAAAGCTTGGGTTCAAAAGCATGGGGATCTTGATTGGGAGGAAGAAGGCTCGTAACGCGAACCATTTCTCCTCCCACAACTTCCACCAAACTTTTTAAATCGGTTGTCGTCGTGACGATTTCTATAGGTGATTTTGCAATATGCGATTCGGCATAGGCGATCGGGCAATTACCAAACCAAATAGAGCCAAACCAAAAAAGGAATGTCAAAACTAAGCCGAAAAAAAGTCGATATCTCATTGCTATTTTTTACTAATTAAGCCGCACGCTTGCTCGTCCATAGACTCTTGGGAATCAGGCAATGAACGCTCTTTTCAGAAGATTCCATTTTCCCAATTCGGCAATCCATGGCGATACTGGCTAAGCCATAGGCATCGAGACGAGTCATTTTCTCCTTAGCTTGTAGCAACTCAATCATTGCATAGGAAGCTTGATTCATGGCTTTGTTGAGGTCGGCATCTTTTACGGAAGTAACAAACGCAGTAGAAGTTTCAGCAGTCGGATAATCTACATTTTTGGTCGCTTTAATATTTTTAGGATTGAGGCAATGGATTCCCTTATTGACATTCACGACTTGAGAAATGCGACAGTCAGAGACTTCAGGCATTAAACTTCCCGCCTCGGATACTTCTATTTGACGCTGATCGGCTAAAAACTTTGCAGTTTCAACCTTCGCATTTGCAAGGGCTTTATTCAAATCCTTATCAATACCAACTGTGATAATGTGCGTGGGAGTCTCAATACGCGGCCATTCTAATTTCTGTCCTTTGATCACGGATACATTCAGAACGATCTCTTTAAAAGCCGATTCCATCGCGGTAAGGTTGACTTCACCGTTCCCTTGACCCGCATGGGAATCGCCTGTCCAGAGTAAAGCTCCTTTTACAAATACTGGCACGTACAAAGTCGCACCAGGCTTGAAATCTCTAATGTCAAGGTTGCCAGCATAGGGACCTGGAGGAACCGAGCTATATTGACCTGCTTCGGCACGCGCTACTCCCAAAGTCCCAGGGAAAGGACTGATGGGGACTTCCACACCAGGAATAAAGGTTGTTACCTTTCTATCCATATCTAGATATAGGTATTTAACTTGTCCTTCAGGAAAGCGATCGGGAAACTGTCCAAACATGCCAGGAATATTGAAATTAGCGGCATAGGAACGCGGTTCTATTTTGAGGATTTTGACTTTGAGTACATCTCCTGGCTCCGCTCCTTTGACAAATACTGGTCCAGTCAGCGTGTGAGGCCCGCGACCTGGGTTATCGGTGCGTAACTTTTTTAGGTCTTCAATCGATTTCCCAGGAATGACTTGGTTATGGGAATGCATCATCGTTTCCATAACAACGGTATCGCCAGAATTAATCTCCAAAACTGGCGGTTGGGCATTATTAAACCATCCCCATTGTGTCGTTTCTAAGGTGGCAGGTAGCAAATGTGTAGTACCTGGATAGGGAGCCAAGGTTTTTCTGTTTTGAGCAACTTTATCCTGCGCGGCGCGATCGCTAGACATTTGAGCGAAAGCTACTGAGCCGAACGTTAAGCTAAATATGACGATACCTAAAACAAGCATTTGCATTCGTTGCTTGCTAAATAACCTAATACTTTTGAACGCTGTCATTTATTTGTTTTTACTTTATTTTCATTATTGATTCTAATTTTTTAACAATCTAATTTTTGTATTGATTTTTACAATTTTCACATAAGCACTTATGCATATTAAAATCACCGACCGCCTAGAAGTCACGACTCATAGGAATAGCGATCGCCTTTAAGAGATAGATTGTTGATGCGATCGCCTAGAAATCATGACTCATAGTAAAGGCGATCGCCTTAATGGAGATCGCCTTTAGGAGATGGATTGTTGGTGCGATCGCCTTTTTGTAATTTTTAGCATTAAATTCAACAATGTGTTTAGTGGAAACGAATAATTTTGATCGTGCGTTGCGATCGCTGAAAACAGACATCAAATTCTCGAAAAAAGTTTGTTTGCCCAAGAATTAATGGCATATGAGCGGCTTGCGTCCAAGCAAATGCTAGGCGAACTGGTTCCAGACTCCCAATTTGAACATCTACAAATAAACCCCTTGCTTCAACCTTTGCAAGATTTCCAGCTAATGGTAAGCGCACAGTCTGATTCTCCCAAATCGCCCCCAATCGTAGCCCAATGTCATAAGGTAACAGATTGACGGTAGAGCCACTATCTAACAATGCATTTGCAGAGACAGAAAAGTTTACATAACTCAAAGTGATCGGAATCGTGGGTAATGCTTCATCGTCAGAAAAGGGAAACTCGAATGTACTACGCATGAGTAGCTGCCTTTTGGTCATCCCGAATCATCTGCATTAGAATATTTGCAGCTTCTATTGAGTCGTATGGCGAGGAAACTGGATACTCTGATGCAGAAAAGATAACTTGTAACTCAGCATCTGGAACTTGTGCGGCTAGAAGTTTGAAGAGTGACAATTTATCTAGCTGACTCAAATTGTTCACCAAGGGAAGTAATTCAGCGAGAGACATGTTTTAAACTCCAAAACCTATACTTATAATAATGTATTTATCATAAGCGATCACCTACAGTAACCCTATAGAGAATATATCGTTAATGCGATCGCCTAATAATGACGACTCACAGTAATAGCGATCGCCTTTAAGAGATAGATTGTTGATGCGATCGCCTAGAAGTCACGACTCATAGGAATAGCGATCGCCTTTAGAAGATAGATTGTTAATGCGATCGCCTATAAATCATGACTCGTAGTAATAGTGATCGCTATGTACAGTAGATCCTTTAGAGTCAATTAGGATATATTGCTAGGGTGGTCACTAACAAGCTATCAAATGCTATGTCATTTTCCAAAAGCTTCTACCAAAATTCACGCTTATTTGTTGGCATAGTTTTGGCAGTCATACTATTGGTTCAACCGTTTGCGATCGCTCAATCGCTCGATGATTGGGTTAATCCACAACAAAAGGAGGGGAAACTTCCGTGGATTTACGATCGCGCTGATTTGTTGGATTGGCAAACAGAGTTGAACTTGAACCTTCGCATTAACAAGTTAGCTGGCAGAACCAGTGCCGAACTAGCGATCGCCACCCTTCCAAAAATCGAAACAGAGCAATCCCCTCGTGCTTTTGCCATAAAGCTATTTAACACTTTGGGCATTGGCAAAAGAGAAACTAATAATGGCGTGTTGTTATTGGTCAGCAAATACGATCGACGCATTGAAATTATTACTGGCAAAGGATTGGGAAAATTCTTGCCCGATCGCGAGGTTG
>JBAXTW010000134.1:0-13025 GCA_037129985.1 Pseudanabaena sp. ELA645
TGATGTATATATTTTCGTCATCAAAGCTATAAACTAGCCGATCTTTGTCAGATATACGCCGTGAGTAATATCCAGCCAATTCATACTTCAGTGCTTCAGGTTTTCCCGTTCCTTGAGTGGGATCGCCTTTTTGCATTTCTTTGAGAATATTGAATAGTTTTTTGTGAATGGGTTTATTTGTTTCTCTCAAATATTCGTATGTTTGCAGAGTGTCTTCATGAAATACGACTGAGCGCATGATGCTTCTGTTTGTGGGTTTCGATTAGTAATTGAATTTGTGTAATTAGTTCTGGATTTTTTAGGATATAGTCAAAATCTAGAGAAAGATTTGCTTGATTAGAGTTTGATTTTTTAGAATGGTGCTTGAACTGCCTAATCTGTTGCATTAAGCGTGGGTTACTTAGGACATATTCGGTTTCTTGGTGAGTATCCATAAGTCTTGATAAAATTTAGTCTATGATTACATTTTTAGCATACCTGATACGTTGTTGGATAGCGATCGCCCCTCACAACCCACAAACCCGATCGTCTATTTTCCACACCAAACAGCGATCGCCCCCACACCACCCAAAACCCGATCGCCTAAATCTCAACATCAAACAGCGATCGCCCCTCATCACCCAAAACTCGATCGCCTATACTTGCTAGCTTCATTTGAGTTAGAATTAGGAAATGTAGACTTGTTTTATGATTTAGAGATTAAATATGCAAGTATTCCTTAATGATGAAAAGACTAGAGAAATGCTAACTGAAGTCTTGATTGATTTGATTAAGACAAGAAAAGAGCTTTTTGCAGAAATATTTCGAGATGCTTTGGAAGAGGTTGGTTTAGCTAATGCGATCGCAGAGGGTAGAAAAAATGAGTTTGTTTCTGAAGAGGATATCTTTACTATTCTTGATGGTGATGTTGCATGAATGTTAAGTTTGAGTCTAGGTTTGAGAAAGACTTGAAGTTAGTCAAGGATCGCAATCTATTAACAAGGTTGAAACAAATAATTTTGACCTGTAAGCAGTCTGAATCTTTGGGGGAAATCAATAATCTAAAAAAGATGCAGGGATATGAAAGTTTCTATCGTATTCGTTTGGGTGATTACAGAATAGGGATAGAAGTTTTTGAAAATGAAATAATCTTTGTGAGATTTTTGCATCGTAAAGATATTTACAAGTTTTTCCCATAAGCCCGATCGCTTATTCCTCAAATCAAACAGCGATCGCCCCTCACTCCCACAAACCCGATCGCCTAAATCTCAACATTAAACAGCGATCGCCTCTCACCACCACAAACCCGATCGCCTATTTCCAAAACCAAACAGCGATCGCCCCTCAACACCCAACACCCGATCGCCTATTTCCTCAAATCAAACAGCGATCGCCCCTCATCACCAACAAAACCCGATCGCCTATTCCCTCAAATCAACCAGCGATCGCCACTTAGTGAATTGTTTATAATAGTTGTTAGTAATTTATTTCATGTGAAGGGGTTATCAAGTGGGGAAATCAAACTGGCGATCATTTGAAGAGGCTCGTGATTTTGTACATCAACTTCAGTTAAAAAATCAAAAAGAATGGATAAACTGGACAAAAACTGAGGCAAGACCTAATGATATTCCCGCTAAGCCTTCAAGGGTCTATCAGGATAATGGGTGGGTTAGTTTTGGAGACTGGCTTGGCACTGGAGCAATTGCCAATCAGAATCGTAATTACCGTTCATTTGAAGAAGCCCGTGCTTTTGTCCATCAACTTCAGTTAAAAAATAGACAAGAATGGCAAAACTGGGTGAAAAGTGGAGCTAGACCTGATGATATTCCTGCTTTTCCTTATGGAGTTTATAAAGATAGAGGCTGGGATGGAGTTGGAGACTGGCTAGGTACTGGTGTAATTGCCAACCAAAATCGTAATTATCGCTCATTTGAAGAAGCTCGCGCTTTTATTCATCAACTTCAGTTAAAAAATCAAGAAGAATGGAGAGATTGGTCAAAAACCGAGGCAAAACCCAATGATATTCCTGCTAATCCTGCATTGATATATAAAAATGATGGTTGGATTAGTTTTGGAGATTGGTTAGGAACTGGAGTAATTGCCAATCAGAATCGTAATTACCGTTCATTTGAAGAAGCCCGTGCTTTTGTTCATCAACTTCAGTTAAAAAACAAACAAGAATGGGAAAGCTGGGTAAAAAGTGGAGCTAGACCTGATGATATTCCTGCTTCCCCTGATGGAGTTTATAAAGATACAGGTTGGGATGGAGTTGGAGACTGGCTAGGTACTGGTGTAATTGCCAACCAGAACCGTAATTATCGTTCATTTGAAGAAGCGCGTGCTTTTGTTCATCAACTTCAGTTAAAAAATCAAAAAGAATGGAGAGATTGGTCAAAGAGTGAGATGCGACCTGATGATATCCCTGTCATTCCAGAATCATTATATAAAAATAAAGGATGGAGTGGTTGGGGAGACTGGCTAGGTACTGGGGTAATTGCCAACCAAAACCGTAATTATCGCTCATTTGAGGAAGCCCGTGCTTTTGTTCAGCAACTTCAACTAAGAAATCAAAAAGAATGGAGGGATTGGGCAAAAAAAGAAGAAAAACCTTATGATATTCCTGCTTCTCCTGCTAAGAAATATGCAAATGAAGGTTGGAGTGGCTGGGGGGACTGGCTCGGCACTGGTACAATTGCACCATTTAATCGTATTTACCGTTCGTTTGAAGAAGCACGCAAATTTTCTCGTAGTCTTGGATTGAAAAATTACGATGAATGGAAACTGTGGTCTAAGACTCAATCTAAACCCCATGATATTCCTGCTGATCCAGCTAACGTATATGGAGGAGAGTGGCTAGGATCTTCGGATTGGTTGGGAATTGTCAGTTTATGGCGACCCAATGCGATTTTGGGCTTTTTGTATAGCTTACAACCTGTTTTGTCTAGTTTAGAATCTTCTGAGTTATATGCAATCATGCGGCAAAACGGTATGATTGACTCAATTCGTAGTAATACAAAAAATGTTGCAATACTCAAAAGTATCAAAGAGCTATGCTCTACAGATGATCTAGAGTTGGAATGCAAAAAATTAATTACTCAGTTAGAAGATGCGAGAAACAATAGAAATTTTGAAGATAATAAAGCTGAACTTGACGATTTCTTCGCAGAGGATGAATTAAACGCTGATGAAGAAATAGAAACTAATTTAGTCCCTGATGAAGTTGAAAATACTGATACTGAATTACCTCAACTAAAATCTTTTGACTCCCTAAAAGCAGTTGATTTACTTGTAGAAGCAGGAATTACCTCAGATCACGAAACCATCGAATTTTTAATTTGTAATCGCGTTAGCGCCCTATGGCAATCCTGCCTAAACAACGACCCCACCTTTGACCTAGACCGACTTCGCAACGAAACAGGCGGCACATACTTTCAGACGATCCGCGATCGCTTCCTCAGTCAACACGATGGCGCAGCAAACCTCACCATACCCAACGGCTACAACTTCCCATATCCACCCAACCTGATGCAACGCCTTACCGCCTATCGCATCCTCACGGAAAGAAGGATCGGCAACTGGTCAGGAGTTGGCGCAGGGAAAACCATATCCGCCATCTTTGCCAGTCGCATCATTAACGCCAAATTCACGATCATCATCGCCTTTAACAGCACCATCGAAGGATGGGCAACAGCGATCGCCCAAGTCTATCCCGACAGCATCATTTACCAAAAAGAACGCGGCGAAATCAGCGTAGATCGCAACCAACATAACTATCTCATCCTCAACTTCGAGAAATTCCAACAACCCTACTCCGCCGAACTTGTCGGCAACATCCTCAACCATCACCAGATCGATTTTGTCGTCATCGATGAAATCCAAAACGTCAAACAACGCGATCCCAATCCCAACAAAGAAAGCAAACGCCGCAGAACCCTTAACTCCCTCCTCTCTGAAGCATCCCGCCAAAACCCTGAACTCTGCGTCTTAGGCATGAGCGCCACACCCGTCATCAACAACCTCTACGAAGCCAAAGCACTGCTAGAAATGACCAAGGGCAAAAGATTTGAAGAATTGAAAACCTTCAGTACGATCGCCAATGCCCTCGCTATGCACGAAAAACTGATGCTTCATGGCATCCGCTACCGTCCCAATTACAAGATTGCGATCGCCGAAAGCTTTCCCGAAATCTCAGGCGAACACCTGCGCCCCCAACTCATCGCCGCCATCAAAACCAGCCCCCCCGCCGTCGAACAAGTCCTCCTCTCAGCCAAAATCGACACCATCATCGCCCATCTCAAAACAGGAACCCTCATCTATACCCACTATGTCGAAGGCATGGTCAAACCACTCCGCAAGGCGATCGCCGCCGCAGGTTACAAGGTAGGCTTATTCACAGGCGTAGAAGACACCAAAGACCGTGATTCCGCCAAACAGAAATTCATTGCTAGAGAAATCGACATTCTCATCGGCACGGCTCCCATCGGCACAGGCGTAGATGGACTGCAATATGTATGCGATCGCCTGATTATCGCCAGCCTCCCTTGGACTCATGCCGAATACGAGCAACTAGTCGGGCGCATCTATCGCCAAAAATCATCCTTTGCCAAAGTAGAAGTAATCATTCCCCAAGTCATCCTCGATCGTGAAGGCGATATCTGGTCATGGGATCGCCAATACCGATGGAGTCGCATCCAATGGAAAAAATCCCTCGCTGACACCGCGATCGATGGCGTAATTCCCAAGGGCGAACTCGCATCGGAAAAAGTCGTTCTCCAAAAAGCAGGAGAAGCCCTGCAAACATGGATCGATCGCGTCGAAAGTGGCGAAATCTATGAAATCAACCGTGAAGAATTGCGCGTCCCCTTACCCGAAGCGATCGCCAAAATCCTCCAACGCCGCTTTGGTGACTTCTCAGCAATGAACAACCGCTTCAATAATTCCTACAGCCAAACCACAGGCGATCGGCTCAAAGCCAACCCCGAAGAATGGTATCAATACCACCACCTCTATCGCACTGCCCGTGAAACATGGCAAGAAATCCCCTACGAAAAAATTGCTGACATATTGCAAAAGAAACCCGATTGGGTCATTGGTGACTTTGGTTGTGGTGAAGCCAAACTAAGCGAACTACTGCCAAATATTGTCCATTCCTACGATCATGTTGCGATTAATGAGAAAGTTATTGCCTGTGATATTGCTCATACACCACTCAAAGACGAAACCCTCGATGTCGCTGTATTTTCCCTATCTCTCATGGGGCTAAACTACTCAGACTATCTCAAGGAAGCTTATCGCACACTCAAAGATGGCGGTAGTTTATTGATCGCGGAAACCCTTAGCCGATGGACAGACAAAAAACAGGAACTAATAGAGTCGATCCGTAACTCAGGCTTTACGATTATTAGCGAGAAAACAGGCGATCGCTTCCTCTACATCAATGCCACAAAACCTCTTATCACCTTAATTTGATTGTGCTTTGATATTACTGTTTGGGCGATTTTTGCTGCATTTTTTTGTCGATCGCCGTTAACGCTCTTTCGTGATCTTCTAAATTTTTACTAAATACATGACTACCATCATATTTAGCCACAAAAAATAGATACTCTGTCGTAGCAGGATCGAGCGTGGCTTTGAGACTAGCTAAACCCACAGAAGCGATCGCCCCAGGAGGTAATCCCTCGTTTAAGTAAGTGTTATAGGGTGAAGCGGTTCGCACTTGATCTAGGGTGAGTGGACTTTCTGGAGTTTGCTTAATATTTAAACCATATTCCACCGTGGGATCGGACTCTAAGCGCATATTTTTTCTGAGACGATTCCAGAATACCCCCGAAATAATCCTTCGCTCAGATTCGATCACAGCTTCTTTTTCGACAATACTACTCAAGGTAACCCAATCTTTTAAGCTAATTTTTAGCTTCGGCTTACCCGCTTGACTCTCTTTGTAAATAGGAATAGCGACTTGCTCAAAACGATCAAGCATCAAATCAATAATGCGATCAGGTGTTGCTTCCGATGGCAAGATTTGATAGGTATCTGGAAATAAATATCCCTCTAAACTCGGCACATCATCAGGCAGCCAAGCCCTTCGCCTTGGGGTGAGGCGCTGTGTTGCCGACATAAAATCTTTAGCTGTAAAAAATTCCAGCTTCTCAAACAATTCCCCCATTTGCGCGATCGACCACCCTTCAGGAACAGTGAATTTCACTTCAAGGGATTTGGCGACCTGAAGTTGAGCGACGACTTCCTGCAAGGGTTGATTGGTGGCTAAGTCATAAGTGCCAGATTTTAAAGCTGCTAAATTACCACCCCGCAAAGATTGCCATTGTAACCAGAGACGCAAAGCTAAACTAGAACGAATTACACCGACAGCCTCTAATTCTTGAGCGATCGTTTGGGTCGGCATCCCATCAGGGATGGTTAGCCGCACTTTTGCCCCCAAACTATTAGGTGCTGCACTCGCCCAAATCCACCAAGAGCTACTAACTATGGCAGTTAGTAGAATCGTTAATGGAACAGCAGCACCATAAAATAGCCACTTAGAACTCTTCTTCGGCATCTTCTGTGCTGAGTACGTGATCTAAGTACTGCTCGACATAAGGCTCAAGAGCTGCCATCTCCACTGGTGACAGGATCTCAGGCAAACCATTATCGCTGACTTTGGCAATAAACATCAGAGGATCGAGGGCGGTAAATACTGAAAAAGCTTGCTCTTCGTAATAGAAATGTGCGAGTTCTTGAAACTCTCCACAGTTGCCATCTTCTTCGGTATCAATCTCGATAATATCGTCTTCAGTTGGTTCAGGCAGATCACCTTCAACTGTCAACGTGTAAGCAGAGCGGCGTAATGAGAGGTTTTGTTCTGCTAAAACAGCCTGAGCAGTTGAAAAAATCAGATCGATTTCTTCTTCGGTGACATCGACTAACTCAGTTTCTTCTTCGTCATCAGTTTCTTGCCATGCAAAGATTTGCACAGAAAAATCAACTGGTTGTAGCAGCATATATTCAATGCTTTCCACGGTAAACGTGGTTTCGACTGTGCAGGGCAAGTTTTTACCCGCGTCATCCGTAAGTACGATCGTCGATCCTTCCATAGATTGCTGTTTTGTATCCTATAGCACTACTAGCTCAGAGAAACCCTCTTGTATAAGGCTTTTGGCGCTTTTTAGCATTATGACAGTAAATGTGACAGTTATATCTAATGCTAGTCAAAAGATAAAGCAAGGCTTAGAATTGGAAATTTAATAAAATTATCGTCTTCTGTAGGGGCGGGTTTTGTTGATAGCCTTACTGTGCATGTTCTAATTATCGGCTAAACCCGCCCCTACTCTTGTATTTAATTTAATTATTTAATTTAACTTGCGATCCTTACCTTTTTTTGATTCATCGCAAACCCAAAGAGAGTTGCCATAAGTTAGCGTTTTAGCGCAAGCCATTGTTGCAATATCAAGGCGGCGGCTTTGCGATCGATCATGGCTTTATTATCCCTAGTTGAAATGCCTTGCGATCGCATCATTTCTTCGGCTTCGTAGGAGGTGAGGCGCTCATCGACAAATTCTACATTTAGCCCTAAATGTTTCGATGCGCCGTGGGCAAATTTTTGGACATGTTTAGCTTGATAGCCGAGAGTTCCGTCCATGTTGTAGGGCAGCCCCACCACCAATGTCTCAATATTGCGTTCAATAACCAGCGATCGCAATTCCGCCATGTCTTCTTGCCATGTTTTACGAATAATTGTAGTGATGCCATGTACAGATATGCCAAGGCGATCGCAGCCTGCGACCCCAATTCTTTTGCGTCCGACATCTAAACCTAGTGCTGCATATTCCATAAATTAATTTCAGTTACAACCAATTAAACTAGACTTAGTTGGTAGACTTAGTTTACAGAAAATATGGAAACTATAAATATTCATCAAGCCAAAACAAATCTATCTCGGCTATTGTCTCGTGTAGAGCATGGCGAAGAAATTGTTATTTGCAATCGAGGTATTCCCATCGCAAAGTTGGTTCCGTTTCGTACATCGCCAGATCGCCGATCTAGTCTAGGGCAAGATCGAGGAAGATTTGTCGTGCCTGATGACTTTAATGCTCCTCTGCCCCAAGAAATTTTAAACGCTTTTGAGGCAAATTTTGAATGAAACTTTTACTAGATACTCAATGTTGGTTATGGTGGTTTTCTCAGCCAGAAAGATTAAGCAAGGAAGCCATTAAACAAATTGCCGATGAGACTAATCAGATTTGGTTCTCTGTTGCTAGCGTTTGGGAGATAGGTATTAAAGTCTCAATTGGTAAATTGCCACTTCCAGAAAAGATAGACGATTACATCCCCACTCGGATGATTCAATTAGGGACGCAATCACTTGAAATTACAGCTTCTCATGCTCTAAGGGCAGCGGCTCTGCCTTTGTTGCATCGCGATCCTTTTGACAGAATGTTAATCGCTCAATCACAGATAGAGGGTATGACACTTGTAAGCGCAGATTCAATGTTTGCTCATTATGATGTTTCTGTGATTTGGGCAGCCAGTTCATAACATTTTAACTACTTTGAAAAGGTTGAACTTTTTGAATTAAGGCTTGCGATCGCGCAATAATCGTAGTCCAATCATCCTCCATGACTGCCTCAGACGAAAACAAATCACTAGAAATCCCCACAGCGATCGCCCCCGCTTCAAGAAATTTATCGGCATTTTGTAAAGTAACGCCCCCCGTGGGAATTAGGGGAATATCGCGTAATACAGGCTGTAAGCATTGCAAATAATCAACACCACCCATAACTTTAATCGGGAAAACCTTGACGGCGGCGGCTCCTGCTTGCCATGCGGTAATAATTTCGGTGGGAGTAAGTGCGCCTGCGATCACGGGAATATTATGCTCAATTCCCTTAGCAATCAGTTCGGGATTGGTGTGGGGCGTAAATAGAAACTTACAACCACAATCGATCGCCCGCTCCGCCATGCCAACATCTAATACAGTGCCAGTCCCAATCTTGCAGTCGGGCAATTCCTGTTGCAATTTTGGGATTAGCGATTCAGCGCGATCAGTATTCCAAGCAATCTCAATTAGCTTGATGCCCCCTGCGGCAGACGCTAGAGCCATTTCTCGCGCAACGCCAACGTTATCCGCACGGACAACGGCAATAATGCGATGCTGTTGCAATAAATTGAGCCAAGAGTTCACAGTTTTCAAAGTGCTGTATGCTTTAGCGAGTTACCAATTATAGAAGATTATATGACTTTGAATGTTGGCGATCGCGCCCCAGAATTTAGCTTGCCTGACACTCACGGTAATACAGTGACCCTTTCAAGTCTTAAAGGTCAGCGTGTTGTTTTATATTTTTATCCGCGTGACAATACCCCAGGATGTACCAAAGAAGCTTGTGGGTTCCGCGATAACTATGCCCAATTCCAAGCGAAAAACACCGTCATTCTTGGGGTCAGCACCGATGATGCGAAATCCCATCTAAAATTTGTCGAAAAATTTGATTTGCCTTTCCCGTTGCTATGCGATGTTGATGCTGAAGTTGCTACAGCCTATGCGAGTTATGGCAAAAAACAAATGATGGGTAAGGAATATATGGGCATTTTTCGTAATACCTTTGTAATTGACACCGAAGGTAATATTGAGAAAATTTATCTAGCTGTCAAAGCTGAAGCCCACCCCATCCAAGTTCTTTCAGAGATTTAATTAAAAAGGGGCGCAGAGCGCCCCTTTTTAATTTGTACATTCAGACATTTAATTTAAAAGGGACTCGTTGCGTCTCTTTTAAATTTGTACCTATTGAAACTAATTACAATCATGACTTCTACTGCTAATCCTTGGGTGATCCGCGATCGCCAATTTATATGGGGCGATCGCACTTACCTAATGGGAATTTTGAATGTTACGCCCGATAGTTTTAGTGATGGCGGTAATTTTACTAACAAGGAAACCGCTCTCAAACAAGTCGAGCAAATGTTGCCATACATTGACATTCTTGATATTGGTGGCGAATCTACCCGCCCTGAGGCAGCACCTGTAAGTGCCACTCAAGAATGCGATCGCATTTTGCCGATTATTGAAGCTGTCCGCGAAGCTTATCCGAATTTACCGATTTCTATCGATACCGTGAAAGCATCGGTGGCAAAACAAGCGATCGCCGCAGGTGCTGATCTCGTCAACGATGTCTCGGCAGGAAGGTTTGACCATGACATGTTGCCTACTGTTGGCAAATTGCAAGTGCCGATCTTTTTGATGCATATGCAGGGCGAACCGCGCACAATGCAACTCAATCCCCAATATCGCAATGTCGTACAGGATATCAAGCAATTTCTCACAGATGCAATTTCCGTAGCAAAAGCTTGTGGGATTCCTCAACATTTAATTGGGATTGACACTGGGATTGGGTTTGGCAAAACCCTCGAACATAATCTTGAACTAATTAGAAATTTAAGCGCCTTCAAAACCATTAAAGCCCCACTTTTATTAGGCGTATCGCGTAAAAGCTTTATTGGTAAACTTTGCGATCGCCCAAATCCTAGCGATCGCTTGTTAGGGACAATCGCTGCTTGTAATGCAGGAATCGTAGGTGGAGCCGATATTTTGCGCGTTCATGATCCAAAAGAAATCGCAGAAGCATGTCAAGTCAGTGATGCAATTTTTCGGCAGCCCCCTATGCAAAAAATTTAAAAAAGCTTGCGAAGCAAGCTTTTTTAAATTTTTGCGGATTATCGATAAATCGCATAGTCCCTATGCACAAATAGCAGATAACAAAAAGTAACAGTTACAGTCCATCAGTTACAATAACCAAACAGGATTTGGATTTTAATAGCTGTCTTGTAAAGTTTGTAATAATTTAGAGGGCAAGACGTGCCACAGGTTAAGCATTTGCTGATTGGTTCCACCAGATCAGGCAGTGGAAAATCAGCAACAATTTTAGGTTTAACGTATCATTTGCAAGCCAAAGGTTACAAGATTGGCTATGGTAAGCCGATTGGTACTTTTACGACTAAAGAACTCCCCGAATCAGCCGAACGTACTGAGGCTGATGTGGAATTTATCAAGAAAACGCTGAATTTGCCACAGGAATTTTTGCGTCCCACTTTACTCAATCTTGATCGCGAGGCTCTCCAGCGCCGCTTATCTGGTGAAGATACTGCCGATTACAGTAATAAGCTAGAAGAATACAAAAAATTAACTACAGGCGATCTTGTGCTGTTAGAAGCACCCGCCAACACCGCCGAAGGAGCTATTTTTGGTCTGTCATTAGAAGAAATGGCGACACATCTTGGCTCACAGATTTTATTAGTAATGCGGTTCGGGTCGCTCCTAGTTGCTGATCATATCTTGATCGCAAAACAACGCTTAGGAGATCGCCTCTTGGGTGTAGTAATTAATGATATTCCCGATGAGCAGTACGAAACAGCGATCGAAATATTACACCCTTATCTGGAAAATCAGGGCATTCCCGTATTTGCCCTCATGCCCGAAAATCGCATTTTGCGAAGTGTTAGTGTTGCTGAGATCATCGAGCAGCTTGGTGCAACTATCCTCTCCTGTCCTGAAAATATTGACTTAGGCAAAGTGATGGTCGAAGAATTGAAAATCGGCGCGATGGATGTCAACTCCGCGCAAAGATATTTTCGCCAGTCTTATAACAAAGCCGTAATCACGGGTAGCAGCCGCATTGATCTTCAATTTGCAGCCCTTGAGACTTCGACCAATTGTTTGATTTTGACAGGTCGTCCATTTATTAGTGATGATGTCGCCCATAAAGCGATGGAATTAGGTGTGCCTGTACTCGCTGTGAACAAAGACACCCTCAGTACAGTTAGTGTCATTGAAGGTTGTTTAGGTCAAGTGCGTCTACATGAAGGTGTGAAAGTTACGAGTATTTGCGACATGATGGCAAAACACTTTAACTTTAATCGCTTCCTGAAACTCTTAGATATTCAGCCATCCAATACCTAAAAAAAAGCCTCCGATGGAGGCTTTTTTTTACATTTCATTAAGTGTTTTCCATCCAGGTGACCATAGCGATCGCCTTTTCAAAGCCTTAGCATTCAGCCAAAACCTGACTGAATCATCACAAGCCGCCTTGATCTCCGCAAAAACTAAGTCTCCTTCATTTTTGCGATTGACCACCACAAAATGTCGCCAGCCAAAGGTTTCTTGACTCGCCGTCCATTTAGAGCCAATCAGATGGGGAAATTTTTGTTTTTTGGGCATAACATTTGTGGCTTCGGCTTCGCTCAGCCAGCGTGGACTGATGGCTGAGCGAAGCCGAAGCCTTTCATAATTCATTTAATTCATTTCGGATTGCCATATAAAAAAGCAGCGCTTCGCGCTGCTTAAGTCTTGATGTCTTAATCGACATCATCATCACTGTCGTCATCGTCATCATCGGCATAGCTAGGATCGTCTCCAAGCATCAACTCACTGAGTTCTTCAGCTTCATCATCAAACTTTAAGCTAGATTCCGTACCCTCCCTTGCAATCAAGCGACCTGTCGATTCTAGCCAGTCAAGAATTGAGGCTTGCTGCTCGGTAGGGATGATTGCTGCTGGCTGGTTACGGCGCTGTACACGCAATGCAGGGTTATTGATCATTAGAAACCTGCGGGTAAGCCTAAGCCCCCTGTGAGGTCTTCCATTTTTTGCTTCATTGTGCCAGTAGAAAGCAGGTAAGCATCTTTGAGTGCTGCGAGTACTAAGTCAGATAATACTTCCGCACCTTCATTCAAGGCTTCAGGGGCGATTTCCACACTTTGAGGCTCTTGGTTGCCACTTAGAGTGATCTTTACTAATCCGCCACCTGACTCGCCAGTTAGACGCAATTCATCTAATTCTTCTTGGAGCTTTTTAGCACCTTCTTGAATTTGCTGAGCTTTTTGGAAGGCTTCTTTCATTTTGCCTAAACCAAAGCCAAATCCTTTTTCGTCTGACATAGCAGTATCAGTCTTATCCTAAGTTTTCTAGTTCATTATGTCATTAATCGTGGCGGTTCGGTAAGTACGCAGGGCAACCGCACACGTTTCTTAACAAAAAAAGACAAATATCTTAACAATCAG
>JBAXTW010000135.1:0-12956 GCA_037129985.1 Pseudanabaena sp. ELA645
ACCAGCTATATTCGTAACTCATTATACATTAATCCCCTCAAACCCAGAAGAGCCGCAATTATGAAGATCTGGATAGGGAAAAAATAACTAGAAAAATACTTAGCTATACTGGATAGAAAATAATCAAATGTTTTTGAGGTCGCGCCATGATTTTACAAATGCCACCCTCTCAAAAAATTACCTATCCAGACGATGACGGACTGCCAATGAGTAATAACACTGAGCAATTTGATTGGATTGTGACGATTAAAGAGAACTTGGAATGTCTCTTTGCAAACGATCCGAATATATTTGTGGCGGGTGATTTACTTTGGTATCCAATCGAAGGTAACAATACGATCCGCGCAGCCCCCGACGCGATGGTGGTATTTGGTAGACCCAAGGGTAGACGTGGCTCCTATATGCAATGGGTTGAAAATGACATTGCCCCTCAAGTTGCCTTTGAGATTCTTTCCCCAGGCAATACAACCAGTGAGATGGCGAAAAAACTAAAATTTTATGAACGTCATGGGATTGAAGAATATTATCTCTACGATCCTAGCCGTATCGAGCTGACTGGATGGCAACGCATCGGCGATGAATTGGAAGTGATTGACATAATTGATGGCTGGGTTAGCCCTAGATTAGGCATTCGTTTCGATCTCAGTGGCGAACAGTTAGAGCTTTATTTTCCTGATGGCAATAAATTCACTAGTCTAAAGGCTGTCTCAGAACAGTTACTGCAAGAAAAACAACGATTAGCCCAAGCTGAGCAACAAGTCCAACTAGAAAAACAACGCGCCGATCGCTTAGCCGAGCGTTTACGCGCTTTAGGAATTGAAGATGAAATTTAAACTTAATATGCTGCACAAATATCTAACCTCGGCGATCGCCATATTATTAGTCGTAATTGCTGATAATGCGATCGCACAAACTTCTATCCAAAAAAATCCAATCAGAAGTCCAGATCGGATAGAAGAATGCGAAATCCTCATTGTGGGAGGTGGTGTCGCAGGTACAGCATCCGCCTACGAAGGACTATTAGCAGGGCGAACTGTGTGTATGACCGAGATTACTGATTGGATTGGTGGACAGATTACATCACAAGGCACTTCGGCATTAGATGAAGCAAAGAAACAACGCAATCTCTGGTTCTTTCCTCAAGGCTATACGGAATTTCGTAAACGAATCGAACAAAAATATGGAAAACTAAATGCAGGAGATTGTTGGGTTAGCGTATCTTGTTTCATTCCCAATGATGCTCAACAAATACTCGTGGGAATGTTGCAGGAAGCAGCACAAAAGGGCAATGGTAAATTAAAATGGTTTCCAAATACCGTAGTTAAAAAACTGGAAATGAGTGCTGATGGTAAATTGATCGATGGCGCGATCGCTATTCAACATCGTCCAGCCGAGAATACCGCACCATTAAATACTGAAGCACTTTCGCAAATAATTGAAGATGCTTATCGCTACGAAAATTCATCTCGACTGCAAAAACAGATTATTCGCTTTTTTCCATTAAGCAATACTCAAAAACGTCCCACTAATTGGTTTGTAATCGACTCCACCGAAACAGGCGAAATTATTGCCCTAGCTGATGTTCCCTATCGTTTAGGAATTGATCCGCGATCGCATCTTAATCCATCTTCACCTGTAACGAAGAATGATGCTTACTGCACTCAAGGTTTTACCTATACCTTTGCGATGGAACAAACTGAAGCGGTGCAATCACAAATAAAACCCAGTTTTTACGATCGCTTCTCCCCCTATTACGGCTCCGACCCAAAGCCGAATCTAGCTAATTTTGATAATATCTTCACCTATCGCCGTATCTGGAGCGCTCCATCGGAAACTCCTAAAAAAAATGCCTTTGGTGTCTCATCAATGAAGGCAGGTGATATCTCCATGCAAAACTGGGTTTGGGGCAATGACTACCGCCCTGGAACCGATCAAGATAATTTGATTTATTCAAGAGAGCAGTTGCAAAAATCTGGACAATTAGAACCAAACGGTTGGCTAGGTGGCTTACGAACGGAAACCCTTAAAAGTGGTGAAGAGATTGCTTTAGGATTTTATTATTGGCTAGTCGCAGGAATTACGGACTCACAGCAAAAAACAAATTGGAAAAAGCCGTTTCTAAATCATCGTTTATTAACTGGTTTAGAATCGCCAATGGGAACACTTCATGGACTTTCCAAATATCCCTACATCCGCGAGTCCCGCAGAATTATCGGTCGCCCTTCCTATGGCTATCCTGAAGGCTTTAGTATGTCGGAAATTGATGTTTCGCAAGTTGACTTTAGTACGGAAATCTATCGTCAAAATCTCTCTGAGCAAACCTATCGTAATTTATGGAACGCTTTAGCAGGTTTAGAAACGACTAGCGCAATTAGAAATAATATAGACCCAAACAAAATTCCCCGCCGTACCCGTTCAACTATTTATCCCGATGCGATCGGTATCGCGCAATATTACTTAGATTTTCACCCTTGTTTGAGTGAATATCCTGTCGAAAAAGCTGGCAATACCGAACGTGCAGGAGTCCGTAATGGTCATGGAGCCGCATTCCCAGGGCAGATCCCTTTGCGATCGCTCATTCCTCAAAAAATTGATAATCTGATCGTATCGGGTAAAAACATCGCCTATAGCTACATTGTTGCCGCAGGTTATCGCGTTCATTCCTACGAATGGTCAGTGGGCGCAGCAGCAGCCACAACTGCATCTTTTGCTCTTTCTGAAGGAATTTTCCCTTATCAACTAATTGAGGATTTACCGAGAATTAATCCTAAACTCACAGAACTACAACAAAAACTGGTCACAAGTAATAATGCGATCGCTTTTCCTGAGACTTCTATTTTTAATCTAAATTGGAGTGATTGGAAAATCTGGTAATTTCATAGATAACCGAGCTTACAAAACGGAAAAATATTGCGGCGGGCGTAGCCCGCCGCAACATTTTTCCGTTCAATTATTTTGTGTAAGTCCCTATACCTTATGCCAAAAATCCAACCTTAGGAAAATCTTGTCCTAAAACCGTCTTAGCATCAACCTTTTCCCAATTGTTCAAAATCTCAGAATAGATACTCCGAAAGTCAACGACAACGGGCAAATTATTATTCACCAAACTATCCAATTTAGGATCGCCGCCATAAAAACCGCTTCTCACATCACCCAAAAGAATAACTGGACCAGTAGTCCCGTGATCGGTTCCACCATTTCCGTTTTGAGCGGGTCTGCGTCCAAATTCACTCTGCACCATAATTAATACATTCTTATCCATTCCTCTAGCATTAATATCGCGATTGAGAGCCGACAAGCCCAATCCCAACTGCTCCAAAAGTCGCTTCTGAGTTGCTTCTTGACGAGTATGCGTATCCCAACCACCGATCGCCATATACAAAACTTTAGGACTAGATTCTAATAGCCTGCCTAGAAGTGCAAACTGCCTACCGATGGGAGTTGGAGCGTAACCGTTATTGGCAATCCGTTGGTTTAAGTCCTTGCTCAGTTTCTTAATCGCTTCATCGCTTTCCAGTACGGTACGGCGCACTGATTCAGCGATCGCATTAGATTGCGGCACTGCGTACTGAGCCTGAATTGCTTGTCCTAGCTTGCCTTTACTTTTTACACCCAGCCCCAGTGATAGCTGCAAAAAGCGATCGCCTTTATCGCCAGTTAGCGCTAAAGGATATTCTTCACCCAAAAAGATTGCTTCTGAGGCTCTAGCATTTGTGGATTCCAGATATCTTGCCAACCAACCAGTGTCAGCCGAGCCTTGAGGTTTGCCACTTTGCCAAATATCCTTGGAACGAAAGTGCGATAAATTAGGATTCGGATAGCTTACGTTCTGAACGATTGCTAAGCGATTTCCTTCTAAAAGCGGTTTCAAATCCTTTAAAGCAGGATTAAGTGCCACCGTTGAGGTGACGGGAATTCCATCTTTAATACCAAGGGTTGGACGCAGGCGCAAATAATTAGAATCTCTGTAGGGAATGAACGTATTTAATCCATCGTTGCCACCAGCCAATTCGATTACGATTAGAGTTTTCTGATTTTTGTTGTTACTCCTGTCGCCACCAAATGCGGGATTGACAATGGCTAGTAACGCCGAGCCTGAGAGCGTGAGAAGGAAGTCTCTTCTTTTCATTGGTTTATAATTCCTATGTTAATTGATTTATGCTAATTGATAAGTGGGAGAAGATAAAATCAGGGCGGTGGACTCGCGTATGGATAGACCTTGAAAGGATTTTGCAAGCGATGGTTCGGGTTTTCCATCTAATAAAAGATTGACTAAATCCTTGGTAGTTAAGCTTTTGGGATCGAAATCAAATCCGCCATCATCACCATAGTCTTCCGTCATCTTTTGAGCGAGGTTCAATCGCGTCAACAAAGATGGAGCCGTGAGCCAGCCGCTATCGTCAGCCCAACCTTTTACGGTAGGAGCGTTATAGATAACCTGTCCCATCGATCGCAATCCGCCCATGACCTTGACTGTATCCGCTTGAATTCCCAACTGTCGCAATGCGCCAAGCATAAAGTAAATGGGAGTTTTTAAATGGCTGCGATAGGCTTTGGCACTGTAAAATTCGGGACTAGTAAAAATTGCTTCTACTAAGGATTTAATGCTGCGATCGCTTCTTTTGTAGACATTTGCTAAGCGATCAACAATCACTGGTTCGGGATTGGGATAAACAAAAGTACTCCAAAGTTTATGACTCAGATTTCTAGCTGTGCTAGGATGATTGGCTAAAATATCAATGACATCTTCAGGTTTGAAATTGCCTTTTTTTCCTAAATAGTTCTTTACGCCCGAATCGTGGCGACGGGGTAGAAATATTGACTCAGCAGTTCCCATTTGGCGATCGGGCTTAATCGTCCATCCAGTTAATGCTCTCGCCCCCTCTTGAATATCTTTTTCACTATATTGCCCGCGCCCAATCGTAAAAAGTTCCATTACCTCACGGCTGAAGTTCTCATTGATTTTACCCGCACGATTTTGAGCATTGTCTAGATAGGCGAGCATTGCGGGGCTAGTAGTGATACTCCACAATAAATCTCGAAAATCACCCAGAGCATATTTCCGCAATCGGGCTTCATATTCGCCAAGCAGTTGAGGGAACCTAACTTTTTTCATCGATACAACTAGGCGATCGCGCCAAAAGTTAGTTATTTTTTCATGCAACGGGTTTGGCGAAGCGATCGCCCGATCAATCAGCCAGTCGCTAAACTTTAGTGCTTGATTGCGTCGCTCTAGTCCTTTTTCGGCACTTCCTAAGTTCGGTACGTCGATAGTTGGCTTTTCTCGCAGCCATTTATCTAAAAGCTCGGTATTGCTAGTGGCACTATTCAATTCTGCTAAAGTGCCGCCAAAGCTAGCTCTTCGCATAAAATGTGCTTTCTGAACGAATGTATCCATGAGCATTTTTACTGTTTCTTTAAGGTGTTCGACAACTATCATTTCTTTAGACGTTAGGCGATCGCGATTGGTTCATTTGCCTGCGGTTTAATTCTATACCGAGGAGTAAACTGCAATAAGCAATAATGCTTAAGACTTCTGTGATTGTTTATACATTAGCCACTTGACTCTTCAGTCTACGATGAATTTATATATCTAAAATTGACTATCAGGATATTCATGCATACTAAATCAACTAGCAAAGTTGTCAAAGAACGTAGAGAATACAACACATGGGTAGCCAATGAAACTATAGAAGACTACTCGCTTCGTTATGCACCTAAATCATTTAGAAAATGGTCAGAATTTCTAGTTGCAAATACCGCATTAGGGGGGGTTTCGTTCTTAGCATTGGAGGCGATCGGTGGCTCCTTAGTAATTAGTTATGGATTTGCAAATTCTTTTTGGGCGATTCTCGTTGTTGGGGCGATTGTCTTTTTAACAGGTTTACCGATCGCTTACTATGCCGCCAAATATAACATTGATATCGATTTGCTGACAAGGGGCGCTGGTTTTGGGTACATTGGTTCGACAATTACATCGCTAATTTATGCTTCTTTTACATTTATCTTCTTTGCGCTCGAAGCCGCGATCATGGCGCAAGCCCTCCAGCTATACTTCCATTTACCGTTATCCCTTGGTTATATTCTTTGTTCGCTAATAGTGATTCCGATCGTATTTTATGGAGTCACATTAATTAATCAGTTGCAGCTTTGGACACAACCAATCTGGTTAGGTTTGATGATTCTGCCATTTATTTTTGTGTTGTATAAAGAACCCGATGCGATCGCTAACTGGGTAAATTTTGCGGGTAATTCGACCAGTGGTGCAGGATTTAACCCACTTTTATTTGGTTCAGCAGCCACTGTATCTTTTTCCTTGATTGCCCAGTTGGGCGAACAGGTAGACTATTTGCGCTTTCTGCCCGATAAGGAAGAACATAATCGAGTTCAATGGTGGCTAGCTGTTGTTTTCGCGGGTCCGGGCTGGGTAATTTTTGGTGTAGCAAAACAGTTGGGAGGCGGATTTCTTGCCTCTTTAGCGATTCACCACGGAGTAGAAGTTAGTCACGCCAAAGAGCCAATCCAAATGTACATGGCGGGATTCGCGGATATGTTCGCCGATCCTTGGATTGTGTTATCCGTTGCCACTGTATTTGTGGTCGTCTCGCAAATTAAAATCAATGTCACCAATGCCTATGCAGGATCGCTAGCATGGTCAAATTTCTTTTCACGACTGACCCATAGTCATCCTGGGCGGGTCGTGTGGTTAATTTTTAATGTAACGATCGCCTTGTTACTAATGGAGCTAGGTGTATTTGAAACTTTAGAACTGGTATTAGGACTATATTCCAACGTGGCGATCGCGTGGATTGGGGCGATCGTTGCTGATTTGGTAATTAATAAACCTCTAGGAATCAGCCCTTCCTATATAGAATTCAAACGGGCTTATCTCTACAGCTTTAATCCCGTAGGATTTGGCTCAATGGTAATTGCATCAATCATCTCGATAATGGCTTTTGTCGGCTTATTTGGAGTCTATGCTCAAGCCTACGCTCCCTTTCTTGCCCTAGGAATTGCCTTCATTCTCTCACCAATCATTGCGATCGCCACCAAGGGCAAATATTACATTGCGCGTGAAAACGTCTACCGTTCTCAAAAGGTAGATGTGAATTCATTGATCGCCTGTAGCATTTGCGAACAGGAATATGAACTGCCTGATACTGCTTATTGTCCTGTATATGACGGCGCGATCTGCTCGCTTTGTTGTAGTCTCGATGCCCGTTGTCATGACTCTTGTAAGACATCAGATGATGATCTTGGTAGTCTCACTCAAAAGCTAGCTAGCACTATTTTTTCGGAAAAGATCGCCCCACAAATAGGGGTAAGACTGATTCGGTTTGTGGGAATCTTCCTGCTGCTTTCGGGATTAACGGCGGCGGTTTTCGGATTAGTTTATTATCAAGGCATCTTGCGATCGCCAATTTTATCCAGAGTATCAGCTTCAGAGTCAACATTTATCGGTGTACTATTAGAACTCTATGCGCCCTTATCAGTATTAATTGGTGTAGGTACTTGGTGGTTGGTATTAAGTGAAGAAAGTCGTGAACTTGCTGAATCAGAACTGGATCGCCAAAATTTGCAACTTCAACAAGAAATCGATGAGCGTCAAAGAATAGAAGATGCGATGCAACAACTTACCTTAGAACTAGAACACCGCGTTGAAGATCGCACTAAGGAGTTATCTGAGGCGATCAATACGCTCAAACTTACGCAGGTGCAGCTTATTCAAACCGAAAAAATGTCTAGTCTAGGACAACTAGTGGCGGGAGTTGCCCATGAAATCAATAATCCTGTGAATTTTATCTATGGCAATCTTACCCATGCTGGCAACTACATCAGGGATTTACTAAATCTGATTAGACTGTATCAAAAACACTATTCTCGTCCCATCTCAGTTATTCAAAAGGAATCAGAAGAAATCGATCTAGATTTTTTGATGGAAGATTTACCGAATTTACTTACATCTATGAAAGTAGGCGCAGAAAGAATCCAAAAGATTGTCTTATCGTTGCGGAATTTTTCGCGTATGGATGAAGCGAATTTAAAACCCGTAGATATCCATGAGGGCATTGATAGTACTTTAATGATTTTGCAAGCTCGTCTCAAAGCGAAGCCCGATCGCCCAGAAATTCAAATCGTCAAGGAATATGGTGCTCTGCCTGAAGTGCAATGTTATGCAGGACAACTCAATCAGGTATTTATGAATATTATCGCCAATGCCATAGATGCTCTTGAGGAAAAATATAGCGATCGCCCATCCGCAGAAACAAGTAAAAATATTGGTAAAATCAAAATCAGAACTGAAGTTAGAGAACCAGATCAGATTAAAATCACCATTGGTGATAATGCTAAAGGCATTACTCCCGAAGTACAAAAAAGATTATTTGATCCATTCTTTACGACTAAGCCTGTTGGTAAAGGAACTGGCATGGGACTGTCGATCAGTTTTCAAGTGATTACAGAAATCCATCGTGGTCGATTAAGTTGTGAGTCTGCGATCGGGGAAGGGACTGATTTTGTGATTGAGATTCCCATTGAACAAGCAAACGTCAGCACATGAAAAAAGCGGTGCAAAGCGCCGCTTTTTTAGCTTTTAGGAACAAGATATTAGCGTTTCTTGATGTCTTTCGCCATGTTTAGGAAGATATCCATACTAGAATCTACACGAGCATTCGATTTGTTTGGCTCAAATGGCTTGGGTTGAGGTGCTGATTCCGTTTCTTGATTCTTCTCAGCCTTAATTTCACCATCTGCCATCTTTTCAGTAGCGGTGACAGCAACCATCATTTCAGGAAGTTTGACACCGTTAACGGTTGCAAATGTTTTTTTGACAGCTTTAGGAGTCCGCATGTAGTCGATATCGCCAAAAGTTTTAGCAGAATCTTGATCGAGAAAGTAAGCCGACTCTTTGTTGTCAGCATCGCCTTTTTTATCTTTTTTGCCAAATAATCCGAAAAGTGCCATGAATCTATACCTATTTCTAAATTTCTATTGAATTTGTTTTTATATTGCGCTATGTAACATTTTAGCAACATAAGTCTATCAATATAAGTAGGTACACACATAAAACCCAAAATTGTTTGGGTTTTAATAAATTTTCATGCATTCGTTTATAACGTACCTAGTTATTTACTGATGTTACGTGGAACGCAGATGATGAATCTCTTGCTACTAGAGTGATAGGGCAAGCACGGGGGCATTGCCCTTACCTGAGTAATTCATGTTCTGTAGGGGCTGCGCCCCAGTGCCAGCCCTCAACATTGAGGATCGCAAGAATTACTTCCACGTAACATCAGTTATTTAGAAATATTCCAATAGGGAAGTTGTTGATTTGGTTCGATTTTGACCCCATTTACGCCTCTTTGAGCAAAGGCATACTCTTTGTTTTGCCAGAGCGGAATAAACGGTACATCCTGAGCCAAAATTTCTTGGATTTGCTGCAATATTTGCGATCGCTTGGCGACATCTTGCTCTTTACGTTGATTAGCAATCAACTCATTCATTAATTTATTGTTATAGAATGAGCCTTGAAATTGGGTGCTACCTTTTTTGCATCGATCGCCTTCAGCTTCTTCACATTCTAAAAATGGTTTGATGTAATTATCAGGATCAAGAATATCAGGAACCCAATCAAGTAGATAGGCTGGGTATACGCCTTTATCAATAAAAGCATAACCAACCGTATTTTCTACCCGCTCAGTTTTGACTTGGAGAATCTTACCAACATTTTTTTGGATGGAAGCTCTGAGAGTGCTAGCGATTACATCCCCATTGCCACCATATTTCGGCGAATACCAAATAGAGATTTGAGCGGGTTTATCGTCAGAATATCCTGCCGATTGCAGTAATTGTCGCGCCAGTTTGCCATTGCCATCGCCATATTTTTGTTGAAATACAGGTTTGGATTCAGCGAATGTACTGGGGATGAGTGTATAGAGTGGAGTGCGTTGATTAAAAAATATGCGTGATTCTAATAACGGGCGATCAATGGCGGCAGCTAGCGCTTGACGCACCCGTACATCATTTAATGGTGCTTGTTGCGTATTTAAGACCATATATAAGATAGTTGCCCCTTGCCCCGAAGCGATCGTCCAGCCATTTTGTTTTGCCTTAGCCTCCACATTTTTCACCTGTGTTGGTGTGAGCGTCTGGAAAGCAACATCGACTGCGCCTGTCTTAAAAGCATTCAGAAGGTTGGGCGTGGAGGTGAAAAACTGAATGTCAACTCCGCGATTATTCGGTTTATTGCGGCCCCAATAATCAGGAAATGCATCAAGACGCAAATAGCTACCTTCGACAAATTGGGTGACTTGATAAGGACCAGTACCAATTAATTTGTCAGGGAGGAATAAGAGCTTGCCTGATTTTTCGTTTTTAATATGTTTATAAACTTGGGGTGAGATCGCCGCTGCCCCTGTAAATGCTAAAAATTTAGGAAAAAACTGTAGAGGTTGTTTGAGCTTAAAAATTAGCTCAGTTTCACTTGTGACCGAAATAGATTCGATCACATCACTCAAAATACTTGCTGGTGCGCCTTTAGACTCAATGAATCGATCTAAGGCAAATTTCATTGTATAGGCATTGAAATTGGTGCGATCATGAAACTTGATCCCCGTGCGAACTGGAACGGTATAGGTTAAGCCATCTTCGCTAACCTTGGGCATTTCTGTCGCGAGTTGCGGCACGATCTCACTGGAGCCTTCTTTGTAGGTGTAAAGGCGTTCGAGGGTGTTGTAAAAAACATTACTAATAAAAAATTCATTGGCATCAGCAGGATCGAGAGTACGAATTTTGCTAGTCGTACCTAAAACGATGCGTTCTGCGGTGCGATCGCTGATCCCCAGTTTGTTGTTGCTAGTTTTGCCATTAGTGCATCCCCAAAGCGCGGTGACTAGGATTAGAGCGATCGCAAACCAAGCCAAAAAGCGACGCAGCAAATATCTCATTGATCTGTTCAATTGATCGGTTTAGCCGAAAACTTAACTGTATTTCTCACTGCTAGATTTTCTCATAATGTTGCAGCTTTGTTTAAAAACACGCTGCTTCAGCGATCGCACCGTAGGCGATCGCAACTCAAAATTAAATAAAATATTATTATTTACTCTGGTAAAGGGGTAAATAATCAGCTATGATTCCAGTTACATTATTCAATCGTTACGCAAAAAATTTGACCAAGCTAATCGGTGCTTAATCAAAACCTATGGATAACTTCATGTTTGCCTTGGAACGTCCGCCGACATTTCCCCTTGACACTGAAAGTCTTTTGATCCCAAAGTATATTCCTGAAGATCGCTTTAGCATGACTGTTGTTGGTACTTTTGCCGACTTAGACAAGATGATGGATGCTGCTAAAGAACTGCAAGAGATACTTGCCCGATGCGCGGCTTGGTATGCATCGGAGCCATCAGCCCAAGCACAGTTGTTAGATGCAGATGCAGAAGTACCTTTAGAGCCACCCATAGCCGATTGGTTAACCGCAAGAAATTTAGCTATTCCTCCAGTAGGTATTGGCTGGTTAGGAAAAGAATCCGAAGCTAAGGATGCGGTAGTGAGAATTGGGAGTTCTTTATGCGTGCATAGGCTGAAACCTTGCTCTAACAAATTATCAAATGGTAAAGATGGCGATGACTTATTAAATGGTAAAGATGGCGATGACTTATATTATTATGTAGAAGAAGATGTAGAAGAAGATTTACATCATCCATTAGTAGTTTTTTTAAAAGAATTTGGAGGAGAAGTTCTAGTAGAAGGAGATCGCTGCGGCGAGGGGAGTATTGTAACTGACTTGACCTGCTCTTGTAATGAAGTAGAAGGAAATCAGTTAAAAAAAGAATTGGCGCAATATATGCATCTTCATTATTATCTGTACGCTCTTCCGCCTTGGCATCCTAAAGGTATATCACCTGAGCAAGTCCGAGCGAGAGAAACTTTTAATAGACTTTTATCTGGAAAAGCAGAGCATCCTAATAATGATCCTGAAGTTGTTAAAAAGTATAGGCAATATCCTTTAGTTGCTTTTAATTTTGATTATAAGCAGTGGGGTATTGATATCGGTTTCCACGTTGGGCAATTGCAAGTTGTGAAACAAGATGAATATTGGCGTGTTGCTTCAGAAGAATTACCAATATCTGGTAGCGCGATGGATATGCATTTTGAAGACCAAACCTTAAGCCTTGGTTGGTTTACCTTCAATAGTTTCATTTACGGATTTCCAGCACTAGTGCATTATCTAGCCAAGCATGGATGCACAAATTTTCGATATGAATTAGTCGATTTTGATCAAGTACGCGGAGATTAAAATCTAGGGAGACTATCATGAATACTCTTGAGAAAATAGAATTTATATTAGACAAAATACTGAAACTCGAAAGAAACCCCAATATAAAACCAACATTGTTTTCGGGGCTTCCAAGACAAATAATAGTTGACGCTTTTGATCGTTATCAATTAAGACCTCCAAACGTACTCCTTCAAATTTATGAAAGGTATAACGGCATATTGAGATTAGCTTCCTTCCAGTATTTCCTATCTTTGGAAGAAGCATTTGAGATGTATGAATGTTATCTTGACTTGGAGAAAGATTCTTCTCCTCTCTGTGGTGGGTGGAATAATACATATTTTCCATTCTTCGACATAAATGGTGACATTCAGATATGTATAAACTTACAGAATTTATCCCTTCTAAGTATAGATCTTGAATGTGATTCAACTAACATATTTGCAAATCACTACGAACATTATCTAGATGCTTTGGTAGAAATTTTTGATATGGAGGCGTATGTATCTGAATCCTATGGCATTATCGAATTCGATGCGTCAGAATGGGCTAAGTTAAAGCAAAAGTATCAAATAAAAGATATTTGCAATTATGACAACTATTAGTAGAAAACATCAGAGATCTAACGGCTCTTCTGGGTTTGAGGGGATAAGCAAAACTAATGGGAAAGGCAGGCTAA
>JBAXTW010000136.1:0-12842 GCA_037129985.1 Pseudanabaena sp. ELA645
GCAATTAAACAAATTCGTCTCGATCCTAATCTGGCTGATATTCCAATTATTGCGCTGACGGCTCTAGCAATGGAAGGCGATCGCGATCGCTGCTTAGAAGCAGGAGCTAATGAATATTTAAGCAAACCTATTAAGCTAAAAGCATTAGCTGATACAATTCGGAATATTTTAAAAAATAGGAACAAGATACAGTAGCGTTTGCTTGGAGTTAATTTTCGAGCTTAGATTCTCATCTAGACAAAGCGATCGCTGGTATAGGCCTTAATCGGTCTGGGTTTGACAGTTTGCCAAGGATAGCGCGGTTGCAATTTATTTAGTGGGAAACTTGATAAACGATTTTCGATATGTGCTTGCTCTTCTTCGGTGAGTTCAAACATTTCATAAACAGTCTGATCAATTTGGGCTAGAACTCTAAAGAAATCTGCTTCCACTTCTTGAAAGTCAATCACCTTTTGTTTATAGGTTTGAATCACTTCCGCATAGTTATGAGGAACCACTAACTTCTGAATAACTGACTTAGAAATATATGTATCTTCTTCAGCAGTTAACATCAAAAGTTTGTAAACTAACTCCGCTAAATCTGCATTTAATAATTCTAAGAAAGATTCACCTGCGCGAATAAATTTACCATCTAGTCTCAGTTCTTCGGCTTGAATATCTTCAGCAGTCCAATGGACTAAATTAAGGGCAAGCAGGCGATCGGTAATTCTATATCGTTTAGTTTGGATCAAGTTTTCAATTTCAGATAGCAACCATTCATCAGGGTTTTGTTCCGCAATTTCCGCTAATCTTGTCAATTCACGATAATTATCCGATAAATCATTTTCAATATTTGTAGCAATCTCCCGAATCCAAGGTAAAGCTTCAAGTGTGCGTGGATATAATGTTGTGCGTGATGATCCTTCTAAAACTGCTGAACGTAATCTGATTAAAAAGTAAAAGCGTACCAATTTACTATTTAGAAAAGCTGCCACTGCTTCGATCTCACAACCATTAGTTTTTGGCAAAGCGATAACTACTGTGTTAAGTACACCAATAGCTTCTTCGGTATTAATAACAGATGCAAATATAGCTTTGGCAAGTGTGGGAATAGCAATAAACTTCGTAGGAGGATTGTCAGCCCAAAGACTTAATTTTCCATAGGCTTTTTCTTTAACTTCATCGAGATCAACCCAACCCACAGGCTTACTTGTCCAGCCCACGGAAATACTCCGTCCAGCAAGCACTTGAATTGATTTAGTACCTGTTGGTTTTTCGGTAACTTCTGTACCACCACGCTGAATGCCATATGTAAACCAGAAAGGACGATTATTGCGGCTAAGTTGTGGTTCCACAGCTTCCTTTAACTCGACAATTTTGCCGCGATCGCTGCTTGGATATAGTTTTTTGAGAATGGGAATATCTTTGGGTTTCAGCAATGGCAATAGATAGTTACCCCATCGCCCTTCTGCTGAATCGCTGAGATTAATATCTGTAATTCTAGGACTGACTTTAGCATCAAAAAAATCTTTGTATCTAATCTTGACTGGGCGATCGCCCTTTAATAAAGTTTGAGACGCTTGATCAGGCACATAAATTTCAATTTTGTCATTATCCTGAGCAGGAACCTTTTCGATAATCAATAACATCGGAATTACATTAGCATCCCAAACTTTGCCCGCAAACTCCATCCAAACAATTTTTCTTAAGGATGCTTCACGATTTGGATATAGTAACTTCCAAACCTTAGCGGCAGCTTCAGAATTGGCATAGCCGCCGCTTACCACCATTCCTAACCACCCCCCAGATTCTAAGGATTCTGTCAAAGCACGATAGAGAAACACTAAACCAGTATCAGCATTCTGCCCCCAAATCTGACTCCATAAGCCCTTCATTTCGTCGCCATACTTCACCCGTTCCGCACGAATATAGGGCGGATTACCCACGATATATTTCCACTGTTGGCGATCGCGCTCAATTGAGCCATCGGGAAAAAACTCCTCGCCTAAAAATGGAACTAAATCATCATCCTTCAGCAGACTGTTTAAATTATAAATGTGAACTTTAGGGATATCCGTTGTTGATGGTTTGAACCGAATTAAAGCCCACATTAACTGAAAATGGCTGATAAAAGCGGCAAATGGATTTAAATCAAAGCCCCATACATTTGTTTGTAAATCCCTGACAATCGGATTATCAGAATCATTAATCGCTATCCCTCTATTTCTTGATTCCTGTAAACAGCGATGGACATATCGCACTAAGAATGAACCGCTACCACAGGAAGGATCAAGTAATTTACCATCACCATGACTAAAAATTGTCTCTTCTAAAATCCAATCCACTAAGGCGGTTGGTGTATAAAACTCACCGAGGCGTTTGCGTTTTGCTGGCGGTAAAAAACTTTGATAGATATCACCTAAAATCTCTTCAGATAAACCCGCAAAATCGTAGGCGTTAAATCGAATGATTAATCGTTGCAATGATTCATCTAATGCGCCATTAGTTTCATAGATCCAATCAAATAAACCCTTCTCAAAAGGCTCATGATATAGCCGTCCTGCATCCTCAGCAACTAGCTGCACTAGCGCTTTAGCGTCTCCTGTTAAATAATCAACAAAATCCGCCCAGTCACGAGGTCCACCATTAGAAAGTTTGCGTTTTTTGGTTAATTCTAAATCTTCAACTAATCGTAAAAATAAGACTCGCGCCACTAACACCGCCACCGAGTCGGCGACAAAAGATTCTCGAATCCGTTCTTTAATTTGATTGCTTTTGGCATTGATATCTCGTCCATATTGATCTTCAAAGCGGGGCAGAATTTCTTCAAAAAGATGACGATGAAAATCAGATTTGAACTTTAATCGGACTTTAGCACGGCGTTGAGCATCTTGACTGGCATACACCAAATTACGCTCTATTTCCTTTTCTTGATGCTGAAATTGCGTATATTCATTGGCTAATGAGGCGATCGCCTGTTCTGCGGAAATAGTTAATTCTGTAAAACTAGCTTGTAAATCTTGACGTAAGCGCTCGAGGGTTTGATCGTCATCCAGTTTTAGATAAACATAAGGCAGTTGACCTTCGATAAATGTTGCCCATAAATTATTATGGTTCGCCTGTTCGTAACTTAGGAAATTGAGTTTTGCTTGTAATTCTTCAAAAGTGATCGCCGTTAAATCCCAAGGCTCTTCAAAACCGACAACCGCATCACCAGTCGGTAAAACCACCCAAAGATAATGCGCGGTCAGAAACAGAACATAGCGAGTCAAACCTTCAACATACTTAGATTTTTGATCCCACAGCTTGCGCCGACCATGTTCGGTAGTTAATTCTGTATCATCTTTTTTTAAATCTCCCACCACCCAAGCCATTTTTTCGGGCGTGAGCAACTTAATATCTGGATAGCCGCCAGTTACTTTATCTTCAGTCACCACACAATCCTTAGGATAGCGCAGCAATTCCGCTAAAAAATCACGCACATCGGGATTGTAAGTCCGCTCTGGACGATCCCAATTTAACGCTAGCCATTTGGTTAAAGGATTAGCTGGTTGCTTAGATGGTTTCATGGATAAAATACTAATACTTCTTTACTGAAAAAAATAACAATAGTCGTTGAATTGGTAAATTTAGTGCGAAAAATCAGAAATTGAGTAAGGTCATAATTTATAATTCTAAAATCTCCCTAGCTTTTTCTAAATAAGGTGACAATAATTTATTTATCTGATCGATCAGAACTGATTCATTATTGTTTTCTAAATCTTTAAGAATACGTTCTTTCAATCTACTTTCATCAAAATTAATGATGTTAAATTCTTTGGATAAGTAATTGAAAAGATTTCTAAAAGCTTCTTTTCCACGCAAATATTTTTTCCCATCCTCTAAGGATAAAGATAGTGGATCTTCAATCCAATTTTTCCAATTGTATTCTTCTAAAATTTGATCAAAAATAGTAGAGTAGCTTTCAATTCTATCTTTAGATTGTTGGGATTGTTCAGCTATTTGTGATCTGTACCATTCTCTTAAACTTTCTATACCTATAATATCTTTGGGTGCTTTTAGCCTAGGATATGACTTGCCTGAATCTGAAAATCTATATCTAATACATTCTATAAATTCTGTCTGAATTTGACTTTGAAAATAATGCAACAAAAAATCATTGATAGATTTTTCAGTTACTTGAGTTATAACTTGTTTCGCTGGCTTGTGATTTAATGACTCAATTGGTAGTTGATTCAGGAAAGATATAACTACATCTAGTTCATCAAGTAAAAAATTCTCCCATTCATGGCGCTCCCAATAGATGATTTTTGCTTTATTTCTTTCAATTAAAAGCTTGTCTGAAACATCATCATCTGACGAATGTCTACGAAAATCACGATCTGCGATCGCTAATATAGGAATTACTTTATGAATAGAATTTTCTCTGTTTTTTACTTTGTTATATATCAATTTTGCAACTGTATTGAAATTCCCACTACCGCCAACTTCAATAAATTCACAGCTTATCTCTAATGATAATAGTTCACGAAATGCTTGAACTTCAGGACTATTTGGCTCTCCTTCAACTAGGATATATAATGTCTCATCTAGGATATCCATTATCACTTACTCCGATAACTTGCCAAGACGAATAATTTCTGATTCATAGAAAAGACCGATAACATCAGGTGAATGGGTTGTAAAAATATATTGATTATTATCTGTATCGTCTCTCAATGCTCTAACTAATCTTTTTTGCCAAGTAGGATGCAAGTTAAGTTCAATTTCATCAATTAAAACAATTGAGTGCTTGGCTATTGCTGAAGTTAAACCTACTAAGATTCGCAAAATTTGATGCTCACCAGAACTCATTTGGTATAGATCATATTCAAGTTCATTTTTTATAAAGATAAGTGTATCTGAAACAGGTCCAGATTCAAAACGAACTAGTTCTGCTGGATAACAAATCTTGTTAAATAATCGCTTTATCCTAGTCCAATATGATTCACCAAATTTATCTTCATTCCATGTAATGTGTCTATAATAGTATTTATAAAGTAAAGAAAGAACTTCATTATGTTCTAAATCTTCATGATTTCTATTGTTAAAAATGCTATGTTCTAGCTTTACTGTGCGCCTTTGATCTAAATAACAAACACTACCAACTTTATCAAAAATGCTCTCAGATTCTAACTTTCTTTCAATAGACTTTCGAGCTTTTCCTCTTGCGCCTAAAATATTATGCAAATCAGTTGGTTCATCACAATCAAAAGTTTTAAATTGCTCCATGATTTTTGATGGAGGAAAAAACCAAGTGAATTTCAGACTATCCTGCACAGGAAACTTTTTTCCCGCTTCTAAAAATGCAGAAATGCCAAGATCAGCATAAATTTTTTCAATTGCTTCTGCTTCATCCTTATTTATTGAATATTCAAAGCCTATATTTGTAACATATCCTTTTCCTCTTACAATTTGCTGAGGAGAAAAAACTAACCCATCTCTTAGTTGAGGTTTTTGGGGATCTTCAAAGGTTTTGACAACAATATCAATTGCGTCAAAGATAGAAGTTTTGCCTGAGCCGTTAGGACCAACGATTAAAGTCATTAATCTTGGTCTTGATAATTCGTCAGTAAAATCTAATTCAAGATGTTTAATGGCGCGAAAATTTTCAATTTCTAACGAGTGTAATTTCATGGTTAGACTTCTATCTTAACTTAAGGAAATTTCTAAAAATTGCCCAGAGCGTGTTTTAGTTGAGTTTCGGCAGCTTCTAGAGCTTCTGGCAACTTACTGGCATCCTTACCACCCGCTTGAGCGAGGTTCGGACGACCGCCACCACCGCCACCGCAGATTTTGGCGATCGCCCCAATAAATTTGCCAGCTTGTAAACCCTTGGCGATCGCTTCCTTACTAAAAGATGCAACGAGCGTCACTTTGCCATCATCGGTAAAGGAACCAAGTACAACAGCACTCTGCCCTAACTTAGCCGAAAGTTTTTCCGCCGCCGCTTTGAGAGCTTCAGCTTCGATATCAGGAATTTGAGCAACCAAAATCTTAAATTCACCCACAGCTTCGGCTTCATGAATGAGTCCGTCAGCCTTGACTAGAGCAAGTTCCTGCTTGAGATGCTCTACTTCTTTTTGAGCAGTTTTTAGCTCATGTTGCAAACCAGTAATCCGATCGCTAATTTCTTCGGGCTTAATTTTGAAGCGATCACTTAAATCCTTGGCAATGTTATCGCGCAGGGTGAGATATTCCAGAACCGCTTGACCTGCGATCGCTTCGATCCGACGCACACCAGAAGCAACTCCTGCTTCGGTAATGATTTTGAATAGTCCGATTTCGCTGGTGTTTTTAACATGTGTACCACCGCAAAGTTCCATCGATACATTAGGAATATCCATAACCCGCACTTCTGCACCGTACTTTTCACCAAACATGGCGATCGCGCCTTTAGCTTTGGCTTGAGCGATGGGCAGTACTTCAATTACAGAGTCATGGGCTTCGGCGATCCAGTTATTGATTTGCAGTTCGATTTGGTGGATTTCTTCAGTCGTGACTGCACGATTAAGATTGAAGTCAAAACGGAGGCGATCGCTATCGACTAGAGAACCAGCTTGAGAAACGTTAGGATCAACGATTTTCTTGAGGGCGGCTTGCAATAGGTGCGTGGCGGTATGGTGGGCTTGAATGCGGCGGCGTTCAGACACAGAAATTTGAGCATTGATAGTATCACCGACAGCAATTTCACCACGCTCGATTTGTCCAATGTGGATAAATAAATCAGCTTGTTTCTGGACATCACTGATTTTAGCGATCGCTTCACCAATGGCGAGATAACCTGTATCCCCAACCTGTCCGCCAGATTCGGCATAGAAAGGAGTGCGATCTAGAACAATTTGGACTTTATTGCCAGCGATTGCGGTTTTGACTAGTTCACCATTGACGAGAATTGCTTTTACATTTGCGGTGCTACTAAGTTCGGTATAGCCCAGAAATTCAGTCTTAGCAATTTCCTTTGCGATATTTGCCCAATTGTCTTTTGCCATTAAGTCGATATCTTCATGGGCAGCTTGCGATCGCTCTTGTTGCTCCTTCATTTTCAACTCAAAGCCATAAGTATCGACCATGAAACCAGATTCTAAAGCAATCTCTTGAGTTAGTTCTAATGGGAATCCGTAGGTATCATAGAGAGTGAAAGCATCCTCACCTGATATCGTTTTTACCATCATCATACTGTGGAAGCGTCTCGACTGATTTTCTATAACTCCTCCATAGGGCAACAACTCATCGCGGTAGGAAGAATTGAATCCTCCCTCTTCTTCCAAAAATGGTGTAGTTGAAAATTCATTGCGTTCCAATAATCCCTTTAGCATCTTCTCTCCGCGCCATAAGGTTTGTAAAAAGCGAGTTTCTTCGGCTTGGATTTCCTCCTTAATGATTTTTTCTTTTTCACGAGTATTAGGATAAACTGATTCGGAAAGAGAGATCGCTACCTCTGCGACTTCCGAAGCAAATGTACTTGAAATGCCAATCAAGCGCCCATGACGCACTACTCGCCGTAATAACCGACGCATGACATAACCCCGTCCCACATTCGATGCATTAATTCCATCGGCAATCATATGCACAACCGAACGGACATGATCCCCAATCACTTTCAGGGAAGTCTTGACTTTCTCTTCACTTTGGTGATAGTCAATCCCTGCAATATCAGCAGCTTTTTTGATGATTGGGAAGATTAAATCCGTCTCATAGTTATTGGGAACACCCTGCAAAACCTGCGCCATGCGCTCTAATCCCAACCCTGTATCAATATTTTGCTTCTTGAGAGGCGTGAGATTGCCATCGGCATCACGATTCAATTCCATGAATACGAGATTGTAAATCTCTAAAAAGCGCGAATCATCTTCTAAATCAATATGCTCATCGCACAATTCGGGATGAAAATCATAATAAATTTCCGAACAAGGACCACAGGGACCCGTCGCTCCTGAAGCCCAAAAATTATCATCACCCATACGTTGAATCCGATGGGCGGGAATGCCGATCGCATCGCGCCAAATTGCAAACGCATCTTCATCGGTGTGGTAGACGCTAACCACTAGGCGATCGGGCGACAACCCAAATACCTTAGTGACTAATTCCCATCCCCATGCGATCGCTTCTTTTTTAAAATAATCACCAAAACTGAAATTCCCTAACATTTCAAAAAACGTATGGTGACGTGCGGTTCTGCCCACATTTTCGATGTCGTTGGTGCGAATACATTTTTGGGAAGTGGTAGCGCGAGGAACTTCCGCCTCTTGCTGTCCTAGAAAAATTGGCTTAAATGGTAGCATTCCCGCGATGGTGAGCAGTACAGTGGGATCGGCAGGTACGAGGGAGGCGCTAGGCAATACTTTGTGACCGCGCTCCTCAAAGAAATTGAGAAACTTTGCACGAATTTCAGCACCAGTGAGAGAAGGAAGGCTAGCCATAAAAGTTTGAATTAATCCAGACAGGAGGTAATATTTTTCGGAAAAAGCAAAAATTTCCTAATCTTATTATAGCGACATGGCGGCTTTGTCAGAGAATTTATCTAAAAATTTGTCAGAACTTTTGCATTAATTTTCAGCACAATTGCGCTAAGAAATCATTTAAAAACTGATGTTCCGTGGAAGGAATTCCTGCGATCCTCAATGTTGAGGGCTGGCACGGGGGCGCAGCCCCTACAGAACATGAATTATTTAGGTAGGGGCAAAGCCCCCGTGCTTGCCCTGTCACGCTAGTAGTAAGAGATTCATCATCTGCGTTCATTGACACACCGCGCAGATTTTCACCCCCCTCAGTCCCCCCCCTTGAAAGGGGAGAATTAATTAAATTATCTTCTTCCCTTTTTAAGGGGGATTGAGGGGGATCTCTTAGAACTTTTGCGAAGCTTCGTGAACAAATGTAAGTACTATTCGATTTGGTGCTTAGGAAGTAGATATAATTAATCCTATAAAACAATCCTATAAAACACGAAGGAATAGAGAGGATAAATCATCATGATCGCCTCAAATTTTGTTTCTGAATTGTCTAGAACCATTCCTAAAGAACAAGCTTTAATACTTTGGTTTGAAGAGGTGGGAATTGTAGACATTCCATTGGTGGGGGGAAAGAATGCTTCATTAGGTGAGATGATTCGACAGCTTAAACCGAAAGGCGTAAATGTTCCCAATGGATTTGCCACCACAGCTTATGCTTTTCGTCACTTCATTGAAAAAGCTGGCTTAGAGGCAAAACTGCGTGAACTCTTTGCCGATCTTGATGTTGAAGATATGACAAATCTGCGCGATCGCGGTCGTGAAGCGCGAGCATTAGTTCTCAGTACACCATTTCCTGACGATCTGCAAATGGCGATCGCCATGTCTTATCAAAAACTTTGTGACTGCGAGACATCTTGCGGTAAAGAAGCTGATGTTGCTGTGCGTTCCAGTGCTACAGCCGAAGATCTGCCCGATGCTAGTTTTGCGGGACAACAAGAAACCTATCTCAATGTTTACGGCGCAAACGAAGTAGTCGAAGCTTGTCATCGCTGTTTCGCCTCACTATTTACAGACCGCGCCATCTCCTATCGCACGATTAACGGCTTCGATCATTTTGATGTCGCCCTCTCAGTCGGTGTGCAGAAAATGGTACGTTCCGATCTCGCCGCTTCTGGGGTCATGTTTTCCATTGACACAGAAACTGGCTTTAAAAATGCCGCACTCATCACCGCCGCCTATGGTTTGGGCGAAAACGTTGTACAAGGCGCGGTAAATCCCGATGAGTATTTTGTGTTCAAGCCAACGCTCAAACAGGGCTTCCGTCCGATTCTGGAAAAGCGTCTTGGCACAAAAGAGATCAAGATGGTCTACGACATTGGCGGTGGCAAGATGACCAAAAACATCTCTGTGCCAATATCGGAACGGATCAAATTTGCAATTACCGATGATGAGATTCTGCAACTTGCAGAATGGGCTTGCATCATTGAAGATCACTATTCAGAGGTACGCGGTAAGCTGTCACCGATGGATATTGAATGGGCGAAGGATGGTAATAGTGGTGAATTATTTATTGTCCAAGCCCGTCCTGAAACTGTTCAATCGCAAAAGTCTGGCAATATTCTCAAAAATTACAAACTGCATGGCAGTAGTGATGTCGTAAGTGATGTCCTAATCACAGGTCGTGCGGTTGGTGAAATGATCGGTCAAGGCAAGGCGAATGTGATTTTGGAAGTGCATGGAATTGCAGACTTCCAAGAAGGTCAAGTGCTAATCACCAACAAGACTGACCCTGACTGGGAACCAATCATGAAAAAAGCGAGTGCGATCGTTACCAATCAAGGTGGGCGGACTTGTCACGCGGCAATTATTGCACGGGAAATGGGAATTCCTGCGATCGTGGGTTGTGGTAATGCCACTGGTACGATTAAGTCTGGACAGGAAGTTACAGTTTCTTGTGCTGAAGGTGAAGAAGGACGGGTATATAACGGTTTGGTTCCCTTTGAAGTCGTGGAAACATCCCTCGATAATTTACCAAAACTTTCTACCAAGATCTTGATGAATGTCGGCAATCCCGAAGAAGCTTTTGGATTATCAGCGATTCCCTGCGATGGAGTTGGTCTAGCGCGGATGGAATTCATCATCGCTAATCACATTAAGGCGCATCCCCTTGCCTTGATGAACTTCGATAGCCTTGAAGACAAGGCTGCGAAATGGGAAATTTCCCAACTGACAGCAAGATACGAGAACAAAGCTGATTTCTTTGTGGATAAATTGGCTCACGGTATTGGCACGATCGCTGCTGCATTTTATCCCAAACCATTTGTGGTGAGAATGTCCGACTTCAAGAGCAACGAGTATGCTAATCTGCTCGGTGGTCGCGCTTTTGAACCGACTGAAGAAAATCCGATGATTGGCTGGCGTGGTGCATCCCGTTACTATGATCCAAATTATCGTGAAGCCTATGGCTTAGAATGTCTGGCTCTCAAGCGTGTCCGTGATGACATGGGCTTAACCAACGTGATTCCGATGATTCCGTTCTGTCGTACTCCCGATGAGGGGCGTAAAGTGATTGCGGAGATGGCAAAACATGGCTTGAAGCAGGGCGAAAATGGTCTAGAAGTCTATGTGATGTGTGAAATTCCCAGTAACGTGATTTTGGCGGATGAGTTCGCTCAAGTCTTCGATGGTTTCTCCATTGGCTCTAATGACTTAACGCAGTTGACCCTCGGTTTAGATCGTGATTCTTCACTGGTGGCGCATATCTTTGATGAGCGCAACGAAGCTGTCAAGTCAATGATTCGTAATGTGATTAAAAGCGCAAAGGCTAACCATCGCAAGATCGGCATCTGCGGTCAAGCACCGAGTGACTACCCTGAGTTTGCGCGGTTCCTTGTTGAGCAAGGTATTGATTCCATCAGTCTCAATCCTGACTCTGTTTTGAAGACGATGTTGGAACTGGCGAAGGTGTAGAAATTTGTGGCGCGTTGCGCTGAAGCCAAAAACAATAAGTCCTGCAAAACATTTACAGGATTTATTATTTTTATTAAGGACTTACGAAATAACAAAACACCAATAGCCATATGGATTCTGTATTGACAAACACAGAATATTTACGCTTAATCAAACTAAAGTCAATCTAATTGTGTATACAGTATACAGATGTTAGTTACTAGTCAGCCATTGTTCCAACGCTTTTGGTATCCCGTCATGCCAATGTCACTGTTAGCGGATGATAAACCTCAAGGTTTTCAACTACTGGGACAGAAAATTGTCGTGTGGTTAGGTGCAGAAGGAAAACCTGCGGCGGCGATTGATCGGTGTTGTCATCGTTCGGCAAATCTTTCGCTTGGTAGTGTGACCAATGGCGCGATCGCCTGTGCCTATCATGGTTGGCAATATGATAGTGCTGGCAACTGTTTAAAGGTTCCCCAACTTCCCGCCGATGCACCGATCCCCAAAAACTATCGGATCAATACCTTTGCGTGCGAAGAGCGCTATGGCTATGTTTGGGTCTGTATGGGCGATCCGATCAACAAGATTCCCGAAATTCCTGAAGTTAGCGATCCTGAATTTCGCTTAATTCCAGAATTCTATGAAGTATGGAACTGTGCAGGTTTGCGAGTAATGGAAAACGAAATGGATTTGGCACACCCAACATTTGTGCATACCACAACTTTTGGCAGTGTCGAGCATCCCATTCCTGAAGAGCTAGAAATTACTGAAACCGATTATGGCTTAAGAGCAACTGCAATACTCGGTGTGGTTAATCCCGAATCTCAACAAAAAAATCTGAAAATGGATAGCTACATCACCCATCGCAAACTAGAGATGGATTGGTTTATGCCTTTTACTTGCAAGTTGCGGATTAATTATCCCAATGGATTAGTACATATTGTCGTGAATACAGCAACTCCTATTGATGACAAGTCCTCTCAGATTGTCCAGTTCTGTTTACGAAATGATACGGAAGAACAAACCAAGGCTGCTGATGCGATCGCCTTTGATCGTCAAGTGACCCTAGAAGATAAAGCGATTCTGGAAACAACTGATTATGATGTGCCGCTAGATGCAAAATTTGAGCAGCACATGATGACCGATCGCCCTGGTTTGATGATGCGCCGTAAGCTTGCAGCGATGCTTAGCGCCTAGAAAAGAAAAAACGGCGCATTGCGCCGTTTTTTTAGGTTGCCATTTTTAAAGCGATCGCTCTCTCATTCCACAAATCAGCGATCGCTCAAAATCGAAATCTGGTTTAACGAAGTCTATTCATAATGACTCCACATCCGTAAAACTTTAACAGTTCTTTCATCTGGAATAATTCTTGCTGTAAATAATTTGTTGATGGCTAAACAGGTTGAGAAGGGAAATAAA
>JBAXTW010000137.1:0-12773 GCA_037129985.1 Pseudanabaena sp. ELA645
TTATCTTTATCATTCTTACTCTAAAATGTATTAAATCTACACCTAAGCAGTCACGCAGATTCTTTAATGTATTTAGGCGATATTGGGGATAAACAAGGAAATTGGAATGATGCAGAAAAATTTATTCGTCAATCACTTGAAATAAGAAATAAGTTAGGTAATCTTGCAGATATAGCAGATTCTCTAGCCTTATTAGCAGATACAGAACGCAAACGTGGTAATTGGGATTCAGCTAAAGAGATGTCTGATCAAGCGCTAAAAATCTTTGAAGAACTTGAAGATATTTCTGGCAAAGGTAGGTGTTGGGGAATATTGGGAGATATTGAACGAAATTCTTTTAATTTGGATCAAGCTAAAAAATTTACCCGTAAATCATTGGAATTTTTTAAACAGGTTAATGATCTCTTTCGTATCGCAAGATGTTATGGCGTATTAGGCGATATTGAGAGAGAACAGAAAAATTGGGATTCCGCAGAAGAACTATATAGAGAATCATTGCAGCTAAGAGAAAAACTTGGCGATCTTAAAGGCATAGCAACTTCCATAGCCTCATTAGGTGAAACAGAACTAGGGCGATGGAACCTAGATAACGCGGAAGAATATTTTAAAAAAGTCTTACCCAATATGGAAAACTTAGGTATGATGTGGCATATTGCATATATAAATTTTGATTTTGCTATACTTGAGAAACGGCGCAATAATATTGATTTATCTCAAAAATATTATAAAAAAGCACAAGAGATCTTTAAAACCCTTGGTGCAAAAAAAATGTTAGAAGAAATTGCCCGTAAGTGGAAAGAAGAAGGTATGTAAACCATACTATTTATCAACTACCAGACCAAATACATAGCTAAATCTAGTTTTACACATTGAGAAATTATTTTATGAAAAAATTGACCCTACAAAGACTAAATATTTTAAGCGATGAGTTGCAACAATTTTCTGAACCTGCTGATACATATCGGTATTCGGCTCCAGTAAATCGTGCTACTGAGAAACAACATCTTTTTGCCTCCTATGAGGCGGGTAAAATATATAACCCACAATTCAACTATGAAATTCCACCTTCAGACTGGGAAAAGCCACTCCATCAATTTCTAACTAAAATAAATCCCAATGAAAACGAATGGGAACAATTGATTTATCTAGATGTATCTCTCACCCTAGACCTCATGCAGGGAGTCACAAATCGAGATCCAGCCTTAATCACCGAAGCAACCATCAACTTTTACGGTCAACCCACAGAAACACTAACCCAATCCGCTTACCAAGCCATTACCACCTTATCCCCTCAACCCGAACTACGTACTATATCTGCTAAAGACATGGTGGAGCAAATGAACAACGCGCTCACCAACGCAGGCTTAGTTGATTGGCAAGTAATTATTAATGAGAATATGAACTCACGGATGAGTGTCCATGCTGAGATTAAGGAAGTAAACGTGAATGCAGCAACAATCTTTACCAAAAATGAACTAAAGCGATTACTAATTCATGAAATTGGAACTCATGTTTTCCGTTCTGTAAATGGAAGCCTACAACCTTTGAGACTATTGCAATTCGGGCTTTACAACTACATGGCAACCGAAGAAGGACTAGCCAGCTATCATGAAGCAAAGTATGGAGTCCAAACCGCCGAAGATCAACTCCGCTATGCTTTACGAGTAATAGCAGCCCACATGAGCTTAAACCACAGCTTTTATGAAGTATTTTGCGAACTCACCAAATACACCACCAAAGACGAAGCCTTTGATATCGTCACCCGTGCCAAACGTGGCTTCCTCGATACTAGCAAACACGGCTGTCACGTCAAAGATAAAGTCTACTTTGACGGCTTCCATCAAGTATCCACTCATCTCGAAAAACATCCTGATGATTACAAACTATTGATGAGTGGCACAGTCGCCCTAAGTATGTTACCAGCCGTCAGAGAGTTGCGCGAAACAGGCGATTTACTAGAACCACAGTACTTACCGCAGCAGTTGATTGTTTAGTGATGGGTCAGGTTAAAATCAAAATATCCTATCAGCAAAAAATAGCAGGTCAGCCATGATTGCAACACCAAAATTTGATTACATAACTCCAGACGAATATCTCGAAATGGAAGAGCAAAGCGAGATTAAACATGAATATATCGATGGGTATGTTTATGCAATGGCTGGCGCAAACGATCCCCATGTGACGATCGCCTTAAATATGGCTTTTGTAATCCGCAACCATTTGCGCGGCTCTAATTGCCGAGTTTATATCTCCGACATGAAAGCAAGAATAGACACATTAAACCGCTTTTATTACCCAGATGTTATGGTGACTTGCGATCCTAGAGACACTCAAACGCCAAATCACAAGCGGTTCCCAAAACTAATTATCGAAGTTCTATCAAAATCTACCGAAGGATTCGATCGCGGTGATAAGTTTGCTGATTATCGGCAACTAGAAAGCCTCGAAGAATATGTTCTAGTCAACACAAAACGTCAACGTCTTGACTGCTTTCGCCGCAATGAAGAAGGACTCTGGGTATTAAAGTCATACTCTGGGGAGCAAGAAAAATTCCAATTATTGAGCATCAACTTTGAAGGTAAATTTGACGATCTTTATGAAGATGTCAGATGTTAGAAATTGCGATCGCATATTGATTGAAAGGTATCAGCATCTTGGACAACGACTTCAGCTTTACCGTTAACAGTCAGAACCATAGGCGATCGCCTATTTCCTCAAATTAAATAGCGATCGCCACAAACTTTGCGAATTGTAACGAATTGCATAAATCTCGACTTGTAGTACCGATAGGTAAATAGATCAAGACAAGATTCAATTGCAAAAAACATGAAAAAAGTAATGTATTGGCTAGTCGGTGAAAAAGCAGGGAGAACGGTTGTCGGAACTTGGAACTGGCTCTGGGGAATACCCATAGAATCTGGCGGTAAAATCGCAGTGGGAGTTGCCGAAGAATCATTGCAATCCATGCAAGAGGGACTCCAACGTCTAGCTGAAGCCGTAGCAACACAAGAGGCTTCCTATCAAAGGGCAAAACAAAAATATGAAACAAAACTTCAAGAAATAGAAGTTCTGAATCACCAAGTCTTGAATGCTCAAAAACTGGGACATGATTCAGCCGCTATGCAGACAATGAAAAGAATCATTCAGAGCGAGCAGATTTTGCCAGCCCTTGAAACCATGATTCAACAAGCCGAAGAGTCCGTTAAACGCTCCAAGGCTAAGCTCTACCAAGAGATAGAAAAGATTGAATCCTATAAAGTCGATATGCAAAATCTCAAAGATCTTGCTGAGGTAACTGGAGCATTAGAGACGATTAGCAAAATCGATAGTGAATTTGACATTGGTTCCGCCACGAGTCAATTTGATGCTGCCAAGAGTGCCGTAGAACATCGAAACCGAAAAGCGAATGCACTCATCTCCCTATCGGAAAATCCTCAAGCTGCCGTCAATGCAGAAATCGCAAAAATGACTTTAGATGACGAAGCGTTGCGCCGTCTGCAACAACTTGGAAACAATGACACTCAAAAAACAGATTAAACAAGGAGTATACCCATCATGACTAAAAAGACTTCTTCTCCACCTCCGATCATTTTTATTTTGTTCTTGCTTGGGCTAGGTTTCGGTGGATATTGGCTGTTGTATCATCATCCACCAATTGGCGGTCCAATTGGTGGTCTAACTGATGGTCCAAAACCACCTTCACCTCCTCAGAATTTGATTAATACAGGCGAGAGAGTTCTTATTTCGGAAAAGCTGACCGTAGAAAAACAATCAGGTGTGGAAGCTTTCGCCAAAGGAAATTGGAATGAGGCGATCGCTAAATTCCAAGCTTCTCTACTCCAAAACCCCAACGATCCTGAAGCTCGAATTTATCTAAATAATGCCAAAATCGGTAATTCAAAAGCCTTGAAAATTGCCGTAAGTGTTCCTATTGGTAGCACTATCAATATTGCACAGGAAATTTTGCGTGGTGCTGCTCAAGCTCAAGATGAAGTAAACAATAGTGGTGGCATTAGTGGAATTCCCATAAAACTTGTCATTGCTGATGATCAGAATGAACCTGCGATCGCGGCTCAAGTGGCGAGAGAATTTACCAAGGACGGGACGATAATTGCGGTGATGGGACATAATTTCAGTAAAGCTGCCAATGCTGCTGCTGAAATATATCAAAAGGAGGGATTGGTCGCTGTTTTTCCGACATCGGGTAATGTGGCGGATAACAAGTATATCTTTCGGCTTGCTTCCACTAGTCGTTCAGAGGCAAATGCTTTAGCCAAATATGCCAAAGCTAAAAATCTTGGAAAAATCGCTATCTGTGCTGATTCTAGCGATCGTTCAAGTATAGCTTACGGTTCGCTGATTTTTGAAATAGGTCAAAACATTTGACGGGACAATAAGGATCTCAGGCTTTATGAACTTTTTTTACGAAGTTATTGATTTTCACCTTCTTGTATGCATTACAAATAAATTAAAGCAATAATGACCTTTATTAGTATTAATTATCAATAGTAATGCCAAAAAGTGCAAATTAATGAATGTCATTTGCATTAAGAAAATCAGCGAACGGTAAGTATAGCTATCAAGAATGAATTCACGGATATTTTCCGAAACAATGGTGGACAGATTGCCAACACAAACTGTGACTTTGCCGCGAATGATTTTGACCCTCAACTGATTATGAAACAGATTGTTGAGGAAGGAGCCAACGGCATCCTGTTACGACCCAGGATTGACAAGATTGAAGATGCTACTAGAATCGCACAGGCTAATCAGAGAGGACTTCAGCTTATGGGAACTTCTATAATGTATACCCAAAAAACTCTAGATGTGAAACAAGCTGCTAATGGTATGGTGGTGAGTTCAATTTGGCATCCTGATTCCAATCCTCGCAATCCTTTTGCTAAAAATGCCGAAAAGCGCTGGAATGGTCCTATAAACTGGCGCACAGCGACATCCTATGATTCTATGCAGGTCATTATCGCGGGCTTGAAACAAAGTTTTACCAGAGATGGATTGCAGCAGTTCATATCTAAAAAAGACTTTTCAATTGAAGGTGTAACGGGAACTGTGAAGTTTAAGTCTTCAGGTGAGCGCGATGATGAAAACCAAATCATTCTGCTTAAAGTTCAGCCTGCAAACTCACTAACTGGCTATGATTTTGCGCCTTTATAACGAATGTCAGACTTTCTTCTCCCACGCCCCATTTTGTGGTGGCGGCGTGGGCATAGGCGATCGCTCTGATGATGAGAGATTTTGATGGGGCGATCGCATTTTACCGCAATCCCTAATTTTTGCCATATTCTAAGCAACACCATAGCGAGTATAGGGGCGTTTATACGGTGCTTGCAAGCCCAGAACAATATCTTCTCTAGGAATACCCATTTCCAGCAGTTCTTCCGCAATTTGAATATCAGTCATATTACGCTGAATCCAAATCTTTTCGTTTTTGATATCTAAATGCATCACAGCATTATAAATACGTTCAAAACCACTCCAACCAATATCTAAAATTTGGTAATGATCGCGGGTTGTGTCGCAAATAAGCTGCACTTCAATCTCTTCTTCAGTAGAAATGTTATTTGCATATTTCATCAATAACTTTTGAATATTTTGAAGATATTGTTCTAGCTTTGCCATTGGACGATTACCTTTACAATGAATTTCTACCACGCCTCATTTTGTGGCGGCGGCGGAGTCATGAAAATAGCGATTGCATTATGTACAGGTGCAATCTCAGTTATGTCGCGATTGAGGACATTACCACCTAGAAATAAAGTCGAAGAACTACCACCATCGAGATTAAGGGCATCCACTGCACCGAGTTTTTTGAGAACTTCCGCAGTTTGGAGGAGATTGGGATCAACTCCCTCAGGCGCAGATTGGATAGTGACGAGCAGAACTTTCCCCTTATCCTTAGTCGTAGCGATCGCACTGCGAGGAGCCGCTTGGGTATCAAATCCTGCTTGAAACTTTTCCAGCTTGCCATCTAGCACCAAATTGCCATTTTTGAGCAACAGCGGTCCCGCGCCGATCAAATGTGGAAACCCCATAAATTTATCTGGGATAAATGCTTGACGACCGCGCACGGCGATCCCGACAGGTAATTGTTTGGCTGCTTCAGGATTGTCTCTCGCCACTAAAATATATCCATCTTTAGGAATGGGAACCTGTCCCACACCCACCTCTTTTCCTAAATATTGAGCAACTACGCGATCTCCTTGTACCACAATTAACAATTCATTTTCCGTAAGTGGAACATAGACACTTCCCCAATTGGGATTATAGCGAGCGATTCCTCTTTGGACATAGGCGCTATTGAGATTGGTTAGGACAATTTGTGGTTGATTAGGGGTACTGATTTCCTCGGTAAAATTAAGGCGATCGATCAACGTATCCCCTTTCTCATTCCAAGCGATCGCACCTCTGACTAGAGCCGTTCCCGCAATCCAACGATTTCCTTCTCGAATTGCTCCCACAGGTAATTTCCGAATGCGATTAAAAAATCCTGCATTAATTCCGCCTACAGCCTGAGCTTGTTCCATCATTTGGGGAACGGGAGTTAAGCCCAAAATGCCATTCACAGAACCAGAGGGATTACTCCAAATTGGGCGTAATTTTAATTGTGGTTGCTTCAGATCAACTTCTAGCGCCGTGACTGCGAATTTAATTGTTTTGGGATCACTAGCAATTTTGGGTTTATTAGGAACTTCGACTATTTTCTCAATTCTTCGTAATCCCTCTGTCCATTGCACGGTCAAGCTTGGTGGAATATAGTCACGCTTCAAATCTATGACTAATCGGGGTGTGGGATTATTCAGCATCTCGATCGCAGGATTAATTGGTACATTCGTTTGGATTTGAATCTGGGTTAATTTCCCCTGCGGTTGCACTAACACTGATTTGACAAAATTCCCCTCATTGGTATTTGTGCCGATAGGCAGGTCTAGGGAAACCTCCGCCGACACCACTAAATTAATTACATTGCTCTGATGACTCACCCGCCAAGGGGTACGCCGATTGAGATCGATCACGATGCGATCGCTATCAGTTTGTTTACTCCGCCGCACTGATTGAATTATCGTGTCGGGCGTGTAGATATTGAGAGTATTTCCCGCGATTTCAGTGCGCCATTGGTCAGTGAATGGCGTGATATCAAGATAGCGATATCTTCCTTTACTATCAAACACAACTCGCGACGAAATTGGATTAGAGAACCACCGCAATTTCTGGAGATCGGCTTTTTCTGAATCCAACATCTGTACACCCAAACCGCCCGTTAGCCAGTCTTCCTGAACATATAGGCTTTGCTTTCCCTGCTCCACTTTCCTAATCCAACGCCCTGACCAAGGTTCTCCATTTAATTGAATCACGTTTCCGCTATCAGATAAAGGAGCAGTGGGGGCGCTATCAGCCATTAGGAAGCTTGCTGCTAGAAGGGAAGTTAGGATTTTACGGTATATCACTTTCATTTTTGATAGTTTGAGAAAGCATTTAGTAGGAAATAATAGCAGAAATTCAACCAAGACTTGAGCGCCTTCATGTCCACGATTCAATGGATTAAGACGCTTCTACAAATCGCCCCTTTCGCCGCCGCCGTTTCTGTTTTTGCCTCAGATATTGTTGATATATTCCCATCTCTTGATGGTTCCCATAGATCATCAGATATATCGTCTCATAGCTGATTTTACCAGCGCCTTCCAGTTTCATCCGTCCTGCTATCGGCTCTGGGCTGTGATGTTGCTCTAATCGCTGATTTACTTCCTTGAATTGGCGAACTTTTACTCATTTCGTAAAAATATTTTTTTTAACTTAGCGATCGCCTCTTAACAGTAAGCTTTAAAACAATGTCAGTTTTGAGTCACATATCATAAAAACTAAGCAAATAAACAAAAAAATGTAGTGGCAATTCATGAATTGCCACTACATTTTTTGTGAATCAATTAAATCGCAGTAGTAGCCTGCAATCTAGCGCGAGCCGTCCGCACATTTTGCTCAGCTTGAATTTTGCCTTGCTTATCTTCAGCCTTAATACCAGCCAAAGCTTGCTCGGCAGCTTCCAACTTTTTGCGTGCATCATCAGGATTGATCGCACTGCCCAATTCGCCACTACGAACCAACACAGTTACTTCGTTTTCTTCGACTTCAGCAAAACCACCTGTTAAAGCGATCGCCGACCAAGCCTTATCCTTGCGAAAACGCAATACGCCTGTTTCGAGTGCCGAAATCAGAGGAGCGTGATCAGTCAAAATACCAAGTTGCCCTGTGGAACTAGGCAAAATCACTTCCTCTGCGACAGTATCCAGAATCGTTTGATCTGGGGCAATTACTTTTACAGTTAAGGTCATGATCTATTTACCAGCTTTAGCTTTCAACTTTTCAGCCTTTTCGATCGCTTCTTCGATGTTGCCAACGAGGTAGAACGCTTGCTCAGGGAGATCATCGAGTTCACCCTTAAGGATGCGATCGAAACCACTGATGCTTTCTTCGAGGGTGACATACTTACCAGGAGAACCAGTAAATACTTCAGCAACGAAGAATGGCTGAGACAAGAAACGCTCAATGCGACGGGCGCGGGCTACAGCCAATTTGTCATCTTCAGAAAGTTCATCTAGACCCAAGATAGCGATGATATCTTGAAGTTCTTTGTAACGCTGAAGAATTGCTTGTACGCCACGAGCGACGCGGTAATGCTCGTCACTGACGACACCAGGCTGCAACATTGTCGAAGAAGAATCGAGAGGGTCAACCGCAGGATAAATTCCCTTAGAAGCCAAGCCACGAGACAACACGGTGGTTGCATCCAAGTGAGCAAAGGTGGTTGCAGGAGCAGGATCAGTCAAGTCATCCGCAGGTACATATACCGCTTGGACAGAAGTGATCGAACCTTCGCTGGTTGAGGTAATCCGCTCTTGTAAAGCACCCATGTCTGTCGCCAGAGTTGGTTGATAACCTACAGCCGATGGCATCCGACCAAGTAGCGCCGATACTTCAGAACCAGCTTGAGTGAAGCGGAAAATATTGTCGATGAACAACAATACGTCTTGCTTGGACACGTCACGGAAATATTCTGCCATTGTCAAAGCAGTCAAGCCCACACGCATACGCGCTCCAGGTGGCTCGTTCATTTGACCATAAACCAGAGCGAGGTACTGAAGTACACCCGATTCTTTCATTTCATGGTAAAGGTCATTACCTTCGCGGGTACGTTCGCCGACACCACCAAACACCGACACACCAGAGTGTTTTTTAGCGATGTTGTTGATTAATTCTTGGATTAATACAGTTTTGCCTACGCCAGCACCACCAAATAGTCCAATTTTGCCACCACGACGATAAGGTGCGAGAAGGTCAATTACCTTAATGCCCGTTTCAAATGTGCTGGGTTTGGTTTCTAGAGATGTAAATGCAGGGGATGGACGGTGAATCGGGAATTTTTCTTCGGTTGTAACAGGACCCATTTCGTCAATAGGTTCGCCCAATACGTTGAAAATACGACCAAGGGTGTTAGGACCAACAGGAACGCTAATAGCTGCGCCTGTATCGGTAACATCCATACCTCTAACGATGCCGTCAGTGGTACTCATCGCTACAGCACGAACTTGGTTGTCGCCTAATAATTGTTGGACTTCACAGGTGACGTTGATGTCTTGTCCTGCGGAGTTGCGACCCGTGACGATTACGGCGTTATAAATTTCGGGGACTTTGCCATTGGGGAATTCGGCATCGACCACAGGACCGATGATCTTGGTGATGCGCCCGACGGATACTTTCTCTGCGGTTGTTACCATGCTTGCTGTTTACTCCAGCCTCTTAAATTAGATTCTAAAAAATTTGCGATGAAATGACGTGCAAGAAAATGCAATAGGTCAAACTATAAAAGTTTAACTTTTTTTGCGATCGCATATAAAGCTAACTGTGTCTCAAAATATCATTTAATGGGTGTCAAGCGATCGCGGGTTTACCGAAATCTAATTTGGCTTGAGTGAACTACGCCTGTTTCACCGCAGGCATCCGTAGAGTACCAAGAGCCAAGGGAGCCATAAATGTTAATAGTGGTAGGAGTTGTGATTGAACAAAGAACACTGCCATTTGGTTCAGTTCTAATGTTGGAAGGTGGATCGAAGACAAAAGCTTTTCTCGCGCTGGAAGAATTACGGATGGGGCTTGATGTTCTGGAGTTACAAACAAAGTCGAGCATTCTTTGGGTAGCCTGAGATTGTGGACGGTTCACCTGCCTTTCTGGAAAAGTCGTCCAAGTCCCAGTGTCACAATTAGCTTGGCTTACAACTTTTTCAGCCCCTAAGTAATAGATAAAATCAACGCTCCTGTAACTAGCTCTTGAAATTGAGCAGGTGTCTAAATTAATTTCTTGTCCTCCCACCGCAGTACCAGCAAAGTAGTTACATGACTGGGCTACCACATCCTGATTATTCAAAGAAAATACTGTGCCAGCTATTGCACAAATCCCTAAGACTGAAGTGAGTTTTTGCATCGTGTTTACCATATATAAAATAATATAAATATTTGGGAATCATGCAATTATTGTATATCACAACAGTTTTAGCAAAAGCCTCTTAACTTAGATCCAAATAATGTGTTGTTCTGCGCCGAGCCTTTAAGATGTTGTCATAACTTCGCCACCATGTCGGGCTGGATCAAATTTGGCTAGGCGTTCTTCAAGGGTTATGAGCATAGGGGCAATAATAACTACACCATCAACAACGGATAGTTTTACTCTTTGATTTACATGAAGATGGGCAGCACGGGCGATCGCTGCGGGTATGCGGACACCTAAGTTATTGCCCCATGTTTTGATGTCGAGTACAATAAATTAGCAAAAAATTTGCGTTTTTAATGGCTAATTTACCGCATCCAGTTCAATATCAGGGTAGCAAGAGAAATCTCGCTTCATTTATTCTGGGCTTTTTTCCTCACAAAATAGATAGACTGGTTGAACCTTTCGCGGGGACTGGAGCAATTAGTGTCGCGGCTTCTGCGAAGCAATACACACAAAGATTTTGGTTAAATGATCTTAATCAGCCCCTAATTGAATTACTAGAGTTAATTATTGATAATCCGCATGAGATCGCTAATACTTATGCAGATATATGGAAAGAGCAGAATCATGATTCGATTAGTCACTATTTTGAAATTAGAACAAGATTTAATCAAACTAACGATCCAAAATTGTTTTTATATTTACTAGCTAGATGCGTAAAAGGCTCGGTACGTTATAACTCTGAAGGTTTATTTAATCAGAGTCCAGACAACAGACGCAAAGGCACAATTCCAGCAACGATGAGTAAAAATATTGCGGGAGTTTCTAGACTTTTAAAAGGTAAATGTCAGTTTACAGCTTGGGATTATCGCAAAGTATTGGCTGAAGTCCAGAAAACTGATTTGGTTTATCTCGATCCGCCTTATCAGGGTGTATGTGGAAATAGGGATTCGAGATATTTATCGGGGATTGATTTTGATGAATTTGTTCTTGCTCTTGAAAGTCTAAATGATCGCGGGATTAGGTTTGTAATTAGTTATGACGGGAAGTTAGGGAATAAGGCTTTTGGTCAAATTTTGCCTGAGAGGTTGGCTCTTAAAAGAATTGAAATTGAAGTTGGGCGATCGTCACAGTCAACTTTATTAGGTAGAGCAGAGAAAACTATTGAGTCTTTGTATTTATCACCAAATCTCATTCAGAATAAGTTGATCGATTTGTCTAGCTATAGGCGCGAACAGCCTAGACAATTGACGCTGGTGTAAAAAATGGATAGCTCTCAATCATTACCTGATGATTTTTTGCAGCTTTGTCAGTCTGTGACTGCGAAAAGACCGAAAGCGGTAATTGATCACATTCTCCAATATGGGTTTATTACGACTGAGGATCTGAAAGAAACCTATGGTTATAATCATCCGCCGAGAGCCGCTAGAGATGTGCGCGAACATGGTATTCCCTTAGAAACTTTTCGGGTGGTCGGAGGTGATGGCAGAAAAATCGCTGCCTATAGGTTTGGAGATATTAGCAAGGCAAGATTTTCGAGGTTGTCTGGTCGGACAGGTTTATCGAAGCAGATTAAGGATGAGTTGATTAAGAGTTACGGTTGTCGATGTTTTATTTATCTAGAGGCGGTGGATGAGCGCGAGTTACAAATCGATCATCGTGTCCCTTTTGAGGTTGATGGTGAACCAGATTTAGCGCCTGAAAACTTTATGCTTTTATGTGGCTCGGCTAATCGAGCTAAATCTTGGGCTTGTGAGCATTGCCAAAATTGGATTGAGCTTAAGGATAAGTCTATTTGTTTGTCATGTTACTGGGCATATCCAGAAAATTATCTACATATTGCAATGCGACAGGTGAGACGAGTTGATTTATTGTGGGAGGGGGATGAGGTGGCTGTGTATGAGGCTTTGAAGCAGAGGGCGATGAGTTTAGGTAAAGAAATTCCTGAGTTTGTTAAGGAAATTATTGAGAGGGAAATTAATCAAACCAGAAATGATTTATAGCTAGAAACTTCAAGGAGCTAGAAACATGAAAATCAGATATTTTGCAGATACTGACACTCTTTACATCGTCTTTTCTCAAAAAACACCTGCGGAAACGCGAGACTTAGATGAGAATACGTTGTTGGATTTAGATGAGGATGGTCAGCTTTGCAGTATGACGATTGAACACGCTAAAGAAAGGGTCGGTATTCCAGAAGTAGATTATCAACAAATTGCTGCTTAGAGGCTGTTTGAAAAGGTGGGTATACCTAGGAAAAAGCGTGAAGGGGGAA